>CAYTSI010000235.1:0-1684 GCA_964440465.1 uncultured Spirochaetales bacterium | reverse complement strand
TCCGGACTCACTACATTCAAAAAGGAACTCGAGAAGCGGGCCGGTTAATACTTCCCCTTCGAGTTCTAAAGAGTTAGAAGTCCCGCGGTAGGACCGCGTGAATCTTGCGGACCGCTACTTAAGCCTTTTATAGTAAAACAGCTCGTGGTCCGGGATTATTTCGGGGTGTAAAATTTTTACCAGGTCGGCCAGGACAACGTGGGGATTGACGATTCCCGATTCCCAGTAATCGTTCCCGCCGTCCTCATTCAGCCGGCGGTTGTTTGAATAGACCCGCCCCTCTTTAAAAGCTTTGAAATTGGCAAAGCGCTCGTCACTTTTCAGCAGTTCCTCCAAGGAATTATGTTCCCAGCCCGCGTTCATCCAGAAATCGGCATTTTCGGCCTTATAAAAAACAGTCTCGAAAGCTAAGTGCAGACTTCCCGTCGCGACCGTGTCTTCCCAGATGTAATCACCGCCGGCATCATTAAAAAACCGGGCCTGAAAACTTTCTCCGCCGGGCATGTGCCACACATCATTAAAAGGAGCCCCGGAAAAGAGCGTTGGTCTTTCCGTAACCGATCCTGCCGCGGCTTTAATTGCAGTGTACTGCCGTTCAATTACTGAAAAAAGCTCTTCCGCTTCTTTTTCCCGGTTATAAAAGGCAGCGATAAATTTTAGCCACTCCGCCCTTCCTAAGGGGTCCTTTTCGTTCCAGTCTCCGTTGATAACGACCGGAAGGTTCGCCTCTAAAAGTTTCGGGTGTATGTCCCATTCATTACCCATTGCCGTTGTCATAATACACCCCGGATTAATTTCAAGGATCGTTTCGATGTTCGCTTTATACTGACTTGCAACTTCAAGGACCTGGTAATTCCGTACCCGTTCCCTGATCTTCGGATTATATACATACTTACCGTTATCTACCGCCACTAAGGTATTCAGCACCCCGAGCATGTCGAGACAGTGCAGGTATGTGGAACTCATGGAGATAAACGAGCGGACCGGTATTTCTATCACCGTTGCATCGGGATAACCGTCGGGGACAGGTGCTCCCCGCTTCAGGAGGACGTACCGGAACCCCTCCAGTGCATCGGGATAGGGTTTCAGGACATCGATCACCTTGTAGTAATCGTGATATTCAACTGAAAAACCTGTCGCGTAGTCGATTTGTACTTGATGTTCAAATCCTTTTTCAACGTCAACCGGGAGCTCATCCTTGGCGCCCCCGGGGGCCATACCGCTGTCTTCGGTGCCGGCCGCGGCCTTCTCCGTACTTCCGCCCGCGAAAAGCGCGTGCCCCGCGGTACCGAAAACCATCAACAACAATACGAAAATTTTTAACCTTTTAATCATTTTTATCCGTCTCCACTCTTTACACAGCTTGACCTTTTGCTCTATTGTTACTATAAAAAATTGTGATTGATTTATTTGTAAAAGGCGGCCCCTTGATGTGGCCCCTCCTGCTGTTTTCCGTTGTCTCTCTCGCCATCATCATCGAGCGGGCAATCGTGGTCAGCGCGGCCCGGACTCCGAAGCAGAAACTGGACCAGGCGCTAGACGATATTACCCGGAACGATCTCTCCGCCGCGCTCTCCCGGTACAATGGACTGATAAGCCCGGCGGCGAAACTGGGGGCATACATCTGCACGTCGAAACAGCTTCCGCGGGGAGATCTGGAAAACGATGTTTCCCGGATGGGGTC
>CAYTSI010000234.1:0-1719 GCA_964440465.1 uncultured Spirochaetales bacterium | reverse complement strand
CATTCGGAAAGTTTTTCTTATTTTTTCCCATCGTTTTGAATCGATACCCGCTTTAGCCGCGAAATCCGGCCAACGGGAAACGGAACTATACACCTCTTCAACAATTGCTTCGGCCCGGCCTCTTTTCAGGCCGGCATTTTGCGCGAATATTTTAAGGTCTCCTAGGGTAAAATTGTTCTGCTTCCCGTTTATTGTCATCTGGTGGCTGCCCGTCCATCTGCCGGAAGGCTGATAACTGTAGATTACGTCAAATGCCGGCGCTAATGACCATACACCGTTTCGGTCCATCAAGAATGCAATGTTTTTTACGTGATCGTCCTGGTTACGGGCTATGATATTAAACACCATCCTGCGGAACATCTGTTCCGCCGAATGTAAGGGAAGGCCCAGCCGGCGGATTACGGAAACCGCCTGCTCGTAACTGTAAGCGCCGGCGGAGTTGTAATCGAAATGGGCCAATGCCCCGAGAGACTGCATATGCAGCTTATCGCCGTTGGGAAGCCGGTCGAACCGGCGAGTCATGAAGTGGTTCCTGCTGTTCTCCCGGAACAGACGGCATTCACTCATTTCAACCCCCGCTTCCCGGGCCATGAGCGAGTAGGCATATTCTATCAGCCCATACCCTTTTGGGTCGACAAGTTCTTTGTCCCGGTTGTCGTCAACACCGTCAAACTTCAGCAGCCAGTATTCGAACCCTTCCGGAGCTGTCAGTTGTCCGGACCGAACTTCATTCGTTGCAGGGTTCCATGCAATGACAGCTTTTGCCCTGGCCCCGCCTGCCGATGTCCCTACCTGCAGAATCTGCCGTATCGCGCGTTCGTCCTGGTCGTCGGAGAAATCGACCTTTACAGCTTCGCGCTTTTTCAATACTTCCGAGGCCAGCCTTACAAGTCGTTCGACATCTAGCTTCTCCGATTCCGTCGCGGATGGGCCGGTAACGGGGAAATATT
Source organism: uncultured Spirochaetales bacterium (assembly GCA_964440465.1). GTDB lineage: Bacteria > Spirochaetota > Spirochaetia > SPDA01 > CAZSGZ01 > CAZSGZ01. Next base: position 769 of record CAYTSI010000234.1, on the reverse strand, counting down.
CTAAGGCCCCCATACCCCGCCGCCCGGTGTAGCAGAGACGCTCCACCGCGTTGAAAGAATCGGGAGTTCGACCCTGCCCGGCAAGCCACGCGTCAATAACAGCGTTGCCGAACCGGTCGGGAAGGGAATCGGCGAGCATCCCGGGTAGGCCATGGAAGGTTTCCCGGGGCAGTACGGGAAATCGGTACACTTGCCGGGAGAGAGGCATGGCGAGGGGAGATAGCTCGATGCCGCTTTGGAGAAATTCGGCATTGTACTCAAATGCTGCCGTCTCGTTACCCTCTTCGAGTGCCGCCGCGCCGATGGTACTTCCCCATAACCGGACCTCCGCGACCGTGGTCATTCTCCATCACCCCATTTCCACCCGATTGTTTTCGTTTCCTTACCGCGGGGCGAGTACGCTCTTTTCCGCCTTTTTCCCTGGAGCTTTAAAAGGTCCATAGGACGGGGGCCTGCCTCCGGGAGCAGCGCGTTCAGGTTTTCCAGGAGATCTAATTCTCTTAAGGTCCGGATCAGGGTTGTGAACTGGACCGATTGTCCCGCTTCAAGGCGTTCAAGGGTCCTTTTCCCGATTCCCGCCCGATCCGCAAGCTCAGCCTGGGTTAGGGACATTTCTATACGCCTCTGCTCCAGCCTTGCCCCCAACTCTTTTCGTACCGCCTCATCAGTCAATCGACTTTGAAATTTCATTTCCCTCTTCTTTATTACTCGTATAAAGCTGCGATATATATTCCAATTATACCATTAATTCGTTGTAATTGGCGAGTTA
>CAYTSI010000233.1:0-1732 GCA_964440465.1 uncultured Spirochaetales bacterium | reverse complement strand
TCACTTCGGAGCTCCATTGCAGAGCACAAAACTCGTCGTTTGCACTACCTCGCCGCCGATGGTCTCGAACGCCCGGGCTCCGAGATGTGCCATTACGATGATTTCCGTTTCCTCTATAATTTTCTTACGAAGCTTCTCGTAACTCGACAAGAACATCCAGCTCTGCTGGTTAATCATCCCCATATAGCCGTTCTTAACCAGCAATTCGATGCACTTTTCCATAAAAACGGCAAACAAGTCCGATTTCGAAATTGGGTAATGCTTCTTAACAAACTCCTTAAGCTCCTGCTCCATACCCTTACTGCCCATGTAGGGCGGGTTGGTAATGACACAATGGTAACGGGGTATCAGGTACTCAACCTGTTTCAGCCCCTGCAGGACCTGTTCCGCCGCTTCCGATTCAAACAATCCTCTGCCAGACTTCCCATCTATTTCACTTCTAATATCTTCAATCTCTTCTAGTAATGCCTGATTATCGCTGCCGTCGACGGGAATGAGAGCACCGATTGTCTTCGCGTCCTTTAAATAGCCGTAAATACTCTGTAAAGCAGGGCTCATCTTTATTCCGGCCTCCCGTAAGTCCGCCGATACCTCGCTGGAAGCAATAACATGTGGAATACACTCTTTTTCAAAAAAGTTCGGATCTTTATTTCTTGCCTTCATACAGAGAGCGAAGGATGCCAACGCGGCAGCACGGTCGTCGATATCTATTCCATACAGGTTGTTTTGTAAAATAAGGGCTGGAATATCGGCGATGGTATATCCCTCTTCTTCATAAATTCGGTACAGCAGATCAAAGGCATACACCAGTATATGGCCGCTGCCGCAGGCAGGATCGAGTAATTTTATCTCTTCCGGTGTTCTAATTTTTGGGAAATCTTCTTCGGTATCGGTTTCTACAAAATATTCCATATGGCTATGCAAACTGCTCGACGGGTAGCTGTTTGTCCAAAAACGGCCTAATGAGTTTTCAACCATAAACTGTACAATCCAATGTGGAGTAAAAAGCTGTGTTGCTGCCGGAATATTTTCAGGAGTAATTTTTTTGTTTTTCCGTAACCCGGCGAATACCTCGTCCTTCTTTTCCGAAATATAATACTGGTACAGCCAGCCGATGATTTCGACGCTTTTACAGTCTTCTTCGCTTATGCCGTTTTGGATGTCCGCTATAATGGAATCGGCGGACAGGAGGTCCTGGGGCAGCAGGAGGGCCGCCCAGTCGTCGATCCTGGTAAACAGAAACGGCATCAGTTTTCCTAGATGGTTGCACCATGCCAACAGGGCGGTTTTATACGCCTCCCGGTCCGGGTCCTGCGTTTCGATCCTGCCGTTGATGTAGTCCGAAACAACCTTCGAAACCGGTCCGATCTCCCGGGGGAGCCTTCCCTGCTTTATCTCCATCATCACCTCCGGCTGGGTCTCCCCTTCAGCCGGAGACACGATTCGGACCCGGTTGTACTGCCTGTTGTCCATAAAGCGGAGGGCCGTCAACCTGTTAAACCAGATGTAGGCCGTCTCTTCGATGAGCTGGTTCTTCCCCTTCTTTTGAATAAGGTCTTCTATCTTCTTTTTTTCCACCTGGTGCGCCCGAAGGTACGGATCGTCTTGATGCCGCACGTACTCTAAGCGCGTACCGATCTGTTTCATAAGCTTCGTACGGGCATTTTGGGCGAATTTTTTCAATACCGAGTGGTTCATGCTCATTCCTTTTCGAAAAAATATTTCCGGACTT
>CAYTSI010000232.1:0-1744 GCA_964440465.1 uncultured Spirochaetales bacterium | reverse complement strand
GGAAGCAGCCGAAATTGTACCTCTGGGACTGGAGCATGCCGGGGGACAAAGGTGCACGGTATGAAAACTGTATTGCCTCGCATCTTCTGAAGGCGGTCCATTGCTGGACGGATATCGGCCTCGGAGCGTACGGCCTCTATTATCTGCGGGACAAAGAAAAGCGGGAAGCTGATTACATCGAAAGAGACTGTTTCGAAATAACCACTCCGGTCCAAGTTCCCGCCCCTGTTTGTGTCTTACAATAACTTAGATAATTAACAGTTGACATTTATTTATTATCCGATAATATGTAAGTATGATTCGCAGAAATGTGTGGGAGACATGTGTACGCTGGCTGGATCGACAAGAAATAATTCTTATTGTCGGCCCCCGGCAGGCGGGAAAGACGACTTTGCTGAGGGAAATTTCCGCGTATCTGGAGGCTGAAGGAGAGGAGACCTATTATTTCAGCCTTGAAAATCCGCTTTTCCTGGAGAGCCTGAACGGGAATCCGGAGAATATTTTTTCATATATTCCGAAAAATGACCGCCGAAAGTTTCTGCTCCTGGATGAAATACAGTATCTGATGAAACCTTCGCGGTTTCTGAAATATCTGTATGACACATACGGCAATCAACTCAAATTCATTGTATCGGGTTCTTCCGCCTTTTACATTGATCGTTCCTTTACCGATTCCATGGCGGGGCGAAAGCGTATTATTGAACTCTTTCCTTTCTCCTTTTCCGAGTTTCTTATCGCAAAAGAGGAACCCGGCCTTGCAGATTCAATTGCCGGTCCGAATTGGCTGGAAACACACCAAAAAAGGCATTTGCTGATACCGGAAAAGGAAAAGCTGTATGGGTACCTGAGCGAATATCTTCTATACGGGGGGTATCCTGCCGTTGTGATGGAGGACGATGATGAAGAGAAGCGTTTTATACTGCGCGACCTTCATGAAAGTTTCCTGAAAAAAGATATGCTGGAGGCAGGTGTTTCCCGGCAGTTCGATTTCTACCGTCTAGTAAAAATCATTTCAGATCAGCCCGGTTCCCTGTTCAACGCGAATGAGATTGCCAATACGCTGGGAATTGCGGCAGAGACAGTCCGGGAATACATATACCTGCTGCGGAAATCCTTTATCGCGGGGGAACTGAGTCCTTTCCATGCGAATGTTCGAAAAGAGCTTACAAAAATGCCGAAGCTGTATTTAATGGACAACGGCTTTCGGAACATCGTTATAAACGATTTCAGACCTCTTCCGGACCGCCTGGACAGAGGAGAACTGCTGGAAAACCAGCTTTTCGTTTCATTGAGAACAAAGGGGATTGATCCGTTCTATTTCTGGCGCACGCAGAATAAACATGAAGTCGACTTTGTGCTTCCCGGAATATGCGCGCTCGAGGTAAAATGGACGGCGTCTCGGTTCAATTTTAAAAAGTACTCGGTGTTTTCGACGGCCTATCCTTCCATGCCGTTATATCCCGTGGCATTTCGGGATGATGAAAGTCCGGATATTCTGGATTTTCTGTTTTAGGGTCCCCTAAAAAAAAAGACGGAGGGCGGGGGCATCAGATTTCCGCCGCGCTACAGCCCGGGCAACAGAAAAAAAACACCTTTTCTAGGACCTTCGTACGATGCGGCAACTTTTTGTTTCCCGCGCGTCAGGTCCGGATACTGCAAGCACCGGTTCCGAAGAAACGGCATCATCCGGGGGGGTCCGAGGCCGCGGAGTCCGCACCGGAAGCGGAGAGCTTTCCGCCGAGCA
>CAYTSI010000231.1:0-1835 GCA_964440465.1 uncultured Spirochaetales bacterium | reverse complement strand
GTGATCCTACATCCAGGAGCTGGGGGCTGATTATTCACCACGCCGTAAACTTTAGCGGCATATACTTTACGGAATTTTGGAAATGGTGGCTGCTCTATCCCTGGATATTCCTGACCCTTTTGGTAACTTCTCTCGCGATGCTGGGGAGAGATCTGGAAAGGATTGCCGATCCGCGAATGGGGAGGTTGACTGAATAGTATCGGAAAAAGATGAGTACAATCCGTCTCCGGTTACCCGAATCCCTCAATAACAAGACGAACAAATGCAACCGTAATTTTAGATTAAACAACTTGTTTGCAACGGCTAAAATACTTCGAAAAGTACAATGCTATTGAGTGCCCGGCGGGACAGTGACCGTTGTCGGCGGGAAAGCGGCCGTCCCGCCTGGAGACGATGATAATCGGGAAGGTTTGATTTTGCTTCCGGATTTCCCGCGGAATTTCGAGACCCCTCCTTCCAAGCGTTAGAGGCTTGCCGACCCCGGGTATTATACATATACTATCTTCACCGCGGCACTTTACGGAGGATACAGTGGCAATTGAAGTACGGAACGTGACCGGAGACAGGAAGGGGATGGCCCAATTCAGGAGGCTTCCGTGGGAGTTGAATAAAAACGATCCCGTATGGGCCCCGGACCTGATTTTAGATTTGAAAAAACGGCTTAACATCAAAACGCATCCCTTTTTCGAATACGGCAGCGCCGATTTCTTTCTCGCGGTTCGAGACGGAAAAGCCGTCGGGCGTATCGCGGCAATCGAAAACCCGAAACATAACGAGTATCACCGGGAACGAACCGGGTTCTGGGGTTTCTTCGAATGCGTTAACGACCAGGAAGCGGCGAACGCCCTGTTCGACGCGGCGCGCGGCTGGGTACAAGCGCGCGGAATGGACCTGCTCCGCGGCCCGATGAGCTGCGATACGCAGGACGAAGTCGGCACTTTAATCGACGGTTTCGACTCTATGCGGTACTTCATTATGCCGCACAACCCTCCGTATTACAACGAGTTGTGTTCGAATTACGGCATGACGAAAGCGAAGGACCTTATCGCGTTCAAGATCGACTTAACAGTCCCGATACCGGAGCGGGAGGCACGATTAGCGGAGATTGTCAAAGAGCGCATGATAAAGAAAGGCTACACCATTCGCAACCTGGACAAAAAGAACTTGAAACGGGACTTTAAGATTATCATGGATATCTACCAGGCAGCGTGGGCGAACAATTGGGGGTTTGCTCCGGTGACGGAGAAGGAGTTCAATACAATTGCCGAGACAATGGGGTTAATTGCGGTCGAAGATTTGGTCATCATTATCGAAGGGCCAAAGGGGGAGCCTGTTGCAATGGCGGTGGCTCTGTATGACTGGATGGAGTGCACGCGTTGGGCCTTGAAATTCCCATACCGTGTGCAGGGCGCTATGCAGCTAGTACACCTTTTGTGGCGCCTGTTTTGTAAGCGGGAGCCCAAGTTTAAACGCGCGAGACTCTTTTTTGCCGGTGTCATGCCCGGACACCGCGCCATAGGACTCGACGCGCTGCTGTATGTGCTGCCGTTTCAAACCGGGAAGAAGCACGGATTAATCGAAGGCGAGCTTTCGTGGGAACTCGAAGACAATACTGCTATCATCAAGCCGATTGAAAAAATGGGGGGCCGTGTTTACAAAAAGATGCGCATCTGGGACAAGGCGGTCTGAACACTATACTTTTCGGCGCTTCAGCCGCGGCAGACAGAATTGTCTTTTACATTCGCGGTAATAAAGCGTTCAAGCCGCCGCAGCGCCCGTCGGAAATCCCTCAATTCCTTTGTGGTCGTCCGAGTCATGGAACAACACTATTATTA
>CAYTSI010000230.1:0-1874 GCA_964440465.1 uncultured Spirochaetales bacterium | reverse complement strand
TCAGCTTCCGATAGGTACGGGAATGTTGTAAATCTTCCGAATAAAGTACTTTCGCCTCCGCTCTAACTGCAGCCGCGACAATCAAGCTGTCGTACCAGCTATAGCCGGTTTCCAATCCTGCCGTTACAGCTTCCAAATAGATGCCTGCATCGGCCCATACGGTACAAAGAGGAAAGAGCACTTCCTGATAATATTCGCGCAGGCCGTCTCTGGACATCGGCTTTTCGAACTTTTTCAAAGCGGCATTGCTGAATTCCTGAACGACCTGCCAACTGATACATCCGGCGCCGGATAACGCATTGCGGACGAGTTCCTTTGCAGTGCGTTGTTTTTCCGGAGAATGTGAATCGAATGTGTAAATTAAAATATTCGTATCGAGGAAGTATTTACCGCTCATTGAGTTCATCCCGGCTGAAGGGACCTCCGGATTCACAGACTTCGTTCAGGCGGTTCATAAGAATTTCGTAATTTTTGGACTTTTCGTTTTGCCCCGTCCATTCCCGAAGCCAGCTCTGAAAGATACTATTGAGGCTGGTATGCTCTTTCCGGGCCTTTTCTTTTGCGCGTGTCAACAAATCATCGTCAATTCTGAACGTAATGTTTTTCATGGTATGCCCTTGGTTACACATATATAGTGTGCACGTAAATAGTGCAATTGTCAATGGTCCCGCAGCCTCAGTAAATGGAAGAACTAAGGTTTTCAGTGTAATTTTCATTGACTACTTGAAAAATACATGATAATTTCAAGTTATGATTGAATATATCCGGAGAGCCGTTGAATTACCACCCCCCGGGGAGGAAACCTTTTTTTTATGGGGACCGAGACAAACCGGGAAAAGTACCCTTCTCCATACCGTTTACCCGGAGGCCCTATGGATCGATCTGCTAAAATCGGAGGAATACCGGCGCTTTACTGAGCGGCCCGAAACACTTCGGGAAATAATTGCGTACCAAAATGCCGGTTTTGCGGTAATCGATGAAATACAGAAGGTTCCCGCCCTCTTAGACGAAATCCATTGGCTATATGAAAACAAGGGGGTGCATTTCGCTTTATGCGGTTCAAGTGCCAGAAAAGTAAAACGGGGCAGTGCGAATCTTTTAGGCGGGAGGGGGATCCGGTACGAACTTTTCGGCTTCAATTCCCGCGAATTAGGTGAAAAGTTCGAGCTGGAGCGGATGCTCAACAACGGGTATCTGCCGACAATCTATTTCAGTGATCATCCTGATAAGATGCTCAATGCATATGTATCGCAGTATTTGAAAGAAGAAATTGCTGCTGAGGGGTTGGTCCGGAAGCTGCCGGCTTATTCCAGGTTCCTGCAGATGGCGGCGTTGTCGGACTGTGAACTGGTCAATTATTCAACCATTGCACGGGATACAGGAGTCTCGAGCGAGACAATCCGCGGCTATTTTGAGATCTTGGAAGATACGCTTTTAGGCAGCTTCCTGCCTTCATATAGAGGAAGGCCGAAGCGGCGGGTCATCACGGCCCCGAAATTTTATTTTTCCGATATCGGGATTGTGAACTTCCTTGCCAGGCGCGGAAGAATTGTGCAGGGTTCGGAACTGTTCGGCAAGGCATTTGAGAATTTATTATTCCACGAATTGCGTACCTACAACATGTATAAGGAGAAATACGCCGAACTCTATTTCTGGAGGCTGTCCAGCGGAATCGAGGTTGACTTTATCATCAATCATGTTGACTGCGCTATTGAATGCAAGGGATCGAACAAGATAAACAGCAGCCACCTCAAAGGCCTACGCCATTTTTCCGCCGAATATCCCGATGTTAAGCGGAAAATCATTGTTTCCCTGGATGAGACAAACAGAAAAACCGACGACGGAATTGAAATGATACATTTTAAGGATTTTAT
>CAYTSI010000229.1:0-1943 GCA_964440465.1 uncultured Spirochaetales bacterium | reverse complement strand
CTGTGTCTTGTATTTCTTGCCGGCGGACTGTTCACCGCGGCGGCGAGCGACGGAACAGAAAACCCTCAGTGGGTCGAACCCGGCCTTATTCTCGATACCAGCCTTTCGGCGGCGGTCAACTACCTCGGGTTAAAGCTTACAAACAATCTCACCTACCGGGTGCCGCTTATTAAAGACAACGGCCTGCTGTGGAAATCGACGAAGTTCGAAATCGGCATCTCCGACGACCTTACTCCCTCGTACCACCGCGTTTCGGCACTGATGATGATAGAACCCATTGCCTTTTTCGATTTGAAAGTGCTGGCGGGTTACGACCTCGAATGGGCGGCTTTAACGGGAGGCATTTACGACATTGTTCAGGACCCCGCCGAGATTACCGAATGGGGAGAGGAATACGCGGATGTCTACATCGAATCGACCCGGCAGACGGCCCACGGCTTCCGCCTGAAAGTAATGCCCACGGCGAAAATGGCCGTCGGTCCGGTGGCGGCGACGTACACCTTTACCCTAGGTTACCACGCCTACAATGTACATACGGACAGCGGTTATTATTACGATCCTGAAACGGCAACTATTCAGCAGATTAACGACCTATACTTCGTGCACGACGCGAAACTGATCGGCCGCTTCCTCGATTTTATGGTGGGAGCGAACTTCATTTACACCGATTTGTACAGCTGGGACTATTCCAACATGAAACTCGCGGGGCTTTTCGTTTACACGCCGAGTTGGAAGGTCCTGCCGGAACATATCAACCCCTATGCCATTCTCCAATTAGGAAGTTTCATCCGGGACCAATACAACAGGGGGAAGTTTTCCGCGGCAGCTGTGTTAGGTGTCAATTTTAAACTGATGTAGCCGGCGGCGGGCGGTCAATCGAAGTACCGGACGGCGTTAAAAATCATTTTTTTAAACAGCGGCAGATCAAAATCAACGGAAACATCCACATTCGGCTTCTCCCCGGTTATCCCGTAAAAGTCAAACACCGTCCTGCCCCGTGTAAACTCACCCTTCGTCTCCACGTTGACCGCCACCTCTTTCGTTGTAAGCACCTCCGGCCGCAGGAGCCATGCAATGGTCATGGGATCGTGCAGAGGAGCTCCGCCGAGGCGGTACCGCCGGTTGTTTGCCTGTAAAAAGAACCGGATTAAATCGGCTACGGTTTTCGACACCCTTCCGCCTTCCGTACCGAGCCGGTCCAGGTCCTCCTCCGTAAACAGGGCCCGGTTGGTAACGTCCAGGGTAACCAGGGTCACCGGCACCCCCGAATGGAAAACGATTTGCGCGGCCTCCGGGTCTACATAGATATTAAACTCAGCCGCCGGGGTAATGTTCGACATGGCATGGGTACCGCCCATTACGACAAAGCGGCCGATCTTCCCGGCAATTTCCGGCTCTTTTTTCAGCAGCATGGCGATGTTGGTCATGGGGCCGGTAATAACAACGGTAAGGCCGGGATGACCGTCGATCGCCCGATAGAGAAAATCGACGGCATGCTCCTTCTCCTCCGGGACAGACGGCCCCGGCAGTTCCGCGCCGTCCAATCCGCTTTTTCCATGGATCTGCGGGGCCGTGGTCAAGGGCTTCACCAGGGGGGTTCGGCATCCCCTGTAGACCGGGACATCCTCCCGGCCTATCAGCGCCAGCACTTTCCTGGCATTGGAAAAAGTCTTTTCGGCCGTCTGGTTCCCCGCCGACGTTGTTATGCCTAACAGTTCGATTTCCGGCGCCGCGCAGGCGAGGATAATTGCCGCCATATCATCATGTCCCGGATCACAGTCGAGTAGTATTTGTTGCATGCTCTTATCTTTACATTATAGGCCGGATTTAGTATAGTATATCCCCATAACGGCGCCGTACCCAAGTGGTAAGGGAGAGGTCTGCAAAACCTTCATGCAGCGGTTCGAATCCGCTCGGCGCCTCTTGTGTTGTATTAATCAACC
>CAYTSI010000228.1:0-1950 GCA_964440465.1 uncultured Spirochaetales bacterium | reverse complement strand
AGGACAAAAGGATCCTGGACAACCTAAAGCCGCTGGGCTTATCAAGCTGACCCGCATCCGGTATAATCCTGCCGTGAATATAGTGTGGATTGTTGTAAAACTTTTAGGCGGCTTTGTGCTGCTGATAAAAGGCGCCGATTTCTTAGTCGACGGCGCGGGGTCCCTGGCAAAGCGGTACAACGTCAGCGAGCTGGTAATAGGCCTTACCATCGTTGCATTCGGCACTTCGGCACCGGAACTCATCGTCAACGGAATTGCCAGTTTTCAGGACAAAAACCAAATCGTCCTGGGAAACGTTATCGGCAGCAATATTTTCAATATTTTCCTTATCTTAGGCATTGCCGGAATAATCCGGCCGTTACAGGTCCAGAAAAGTACGGTTTGGAGGGAAATACCATTCTCTCTTTTCGCGGTGGTCCTTGTAGGTGTTCTAACGGTGGAAGGGTTTCTTTTTGCCGGACGGCCGAGTGCTGTCTCTCGTATTGACGCCGCTATTCTGCTTCTTTATTTTGCAGGGTTTATTATCTATGCCTTCAAGCTGTCCGGCAGCGGTGTTATGGACAGCGTTGACATAAAATTACGGAGGCCGTTCCTTACGGTCGTTCTTATCGCCGGGGGACTCGGGGGGCTTGCCTTCGGCGGACGGTTTGTCGTAGGTGCCGCGGTCGAAGCAGCGACGCTTTTGGGAATAAGTGAGCGGATTATCGCTATTACCATTGTTTCCGCCGGAACGTCCCTTCCCGAGCTGTTCACGTCCGCGGTGGCCGCCTTTCGGGGAAGAAATGAAATAGCGGTCGGGAACGTTGTAGGGTCGAACATATTCAATATCCTGCTTATACTCGGGGTAAGCGCGCTCATAAAACCGGTTGCCTTTGAATGGTCCCGCTTCGGGATTGATTCCGCCGTCCTCACCGCCGCGACCCTCCTGCTGTTTGTTACCATGTTCACCGGGAAGCGGAAAGTCCTCGACCGGTGGGAGGCCGTCGTTTTTATCGCCTGCTTCGGCGGCTACCTGACATGGCTTATCGTAAGCGCGTAAATACCGGCAAAGCTTATTCGGTATGTGCTAATAAGAATATTTTTTCCATATTGAGTCCATAATATTTTGAATGCCGAAAAAAACCTCCAGCATCTCCGGATCGAACTGCTTTCCGGCATTAACGTGTAAATACTGAAGAACATCCTCCTTCGACCATGCCTCTTTATAGGCCCGTTTCGATAACAGCGCGTCGTATACATCGGTAATGGCGACAACCCGGACCGCGAGTTCGACTATCTGGGATTCCGCCTCTGCAGAACAGCCGATTGAACAGGCTGCATAGTGGCGTGCGTTCCTCACTTCGTTGCGGTACGCACTAGGCGCGAGCAGGAACGAAGTTCCGACCAGCCTTTTGGTAATTAATGATCGGAGGCAGCTCTTCAGTAATCGATTCTGCTGATTCACACACTTTTCAGTACGCATTGACACTCGGAGGCCTACTGACTCTTCTCCGTGGGCGGATGTTAATCGATTCACAGTTGATTTATAATAATTATCCTCAATACTACGCGATAGAAGACGATCAGGAATACTATAAAGGTACAACACCATTTCTCATTGAAACTTCCATTATCGGTTCCGTAATTCCGGAGAAACTTTTCCTGAGCATAAAGGGAAATTTCGATATTTACTTGGATGCTCGCTGAGGTTATTTCATGAGGATTATTCCCATCACAGAATTCTGGCCTGCCCGTTATCTCGCCCTGCTTGCAGGGTTACCAGCTATCCGTTCTGGATCAGTTGGACGTCCTTGTCGTTGGAAATGGGATTTTGATGCTGCGTACTCACATTCAATGAACCCGAGTACCAATTTTGCCGGTTATCTAATGCCCCTCAATAAACTCCATTTCGGCGTTACCCGAAGCGGTAATTTCATCGGGAAATAATATGCAAGAAAAAGTTTAAATCAA
>CAYTSI010000227.1:0-1981 GCA_964440465.1 uncultured Spirochaetales bacterium | reverse complement strand
CCGGCATCGATGCCGGGTACCGGGCGCTTTTCGGGCTTTCCAACGAACTGTTTATCAATGCCGGTGTTGTGGTTAATATAGTGCCGTCGAAAAAGGGGATCGAGACAGGCGGTTACCGGGAACCGAAACCGGGCGAGGGTCTTGATTTGCTGGACGTCCGGCTGGACAGTGTGTTCCCCGTGTTCTACGGCTATTACGATGACAATCCCGTTGGTAAAGCGCTGCTGAAGAATCATGAAAATCGGACTATCGACGATATAGAAATTACCTTTTATGTGAAGCAGTATATGGACAACCCGAAGAATTGCGCCGTCCCGTCAGAGCTAGAGCCGGGCGAAGTGACGGAAATTGATTTGTACGGGCTGTTTACCAATTCAATTCTGTCAGTCTCAGAGGGGACAAAAGTTTCCGCCCTAATTACGACCAAATATTCATACCGGGGGAGCGATTACAAACGGGAAACAACTAAAACGCTGAACATTCAGAACCGGAATGCCGTTACGTGGGACGATGACAGGCGGGTGGCTGCATTTGTAACGGCAAAGGATTCGGCCGTATTAAAATTTGCAAAAAATACCGCCAGTGTGGTGCAATCCCATTCCAGCTCCGCCGTCAACAGGAACCTGGCCCTGGCCATGGGAATCCACACCGCCCTCCGGGAGTACGGGATGAGTTATGTTATCGACCCGACGACACCCTACGCGGAGCTTGCCGGCAAGACCGAGGTGGTGGACTTCGTACAGTTTCCCATGCAGACTCTGGAATATAAAGCCGGTGACTGCGATGATCTTTCGATTCTGTACGCGGCTCTTCTGGAATCTGTCGGCATAAAAACTGCATTCATTACCATACCCGGTCATATTTTTACCGCCTTTTCTCTAGGTATACCGGAAGGGGAGGCCGAAAAGAAATTTTCCCGGCCGGAGGACCTGATATACATGAACGGTACCGTGTGGGTCCCGGTTGAAATAACCGAAATAAAAGGAGGTTTTATGAAAGCCTGGCAGGCCGGGGCGAAAGAATGGCGGGAAAACGTTACGAAAATGCAGGCCCAGTTTTATCCCACCCGCCGGGCATGGGAAGATTACAGCGCCGTGGGTTTCGACATTGCCGAAGCCGATATTGCACCGCCTGCAAACGAAAAACTGGCCGATGCCTTTGTACGGGAATATTTGACCTTCGTGGAGCGGGATATAGGGCCGCGGGTGGAGGAATTAGAGGAAGAAATCCGGAAAACAGAGAGTATTACGGCAAGGAATAAATTGGGTGTTCTGTATGCACAGTACGGTCTTTATGAGAAGGCTCGAGAGGAGTTCGAAAGAGTTATAGCGGATCGGGAGTATATGCCGGCGCTGGTGAAGGAGGTAATGGTATGGGAAGAATAAGAAGAATTGTAACAATGATTGTTCCGGCGTTAGTGCTCATTTTCAGTTTTTCCTGCAATCCTCCGACACTGAAGGATACAATCGACGAGCTGGTCTTGGGCTGGAGCAGACAGGTTACACTGACTGCACCGGAAAACGAGGAGCTCCGGGCGGAGAAAACCCCGCTGCTGGAATGGGAGCCGGCAGGAGGTGCCGCCGCATATGAGCTGCAGATAAGCACGACGGATGATTTCGACGGCGAGGAAAGCATTCCGGTGGCGGAACCGGAATATGAAATACCGGAGTCGCTTACCCTCGGTGATGAACGGTACTGGCGCGTCAGGGCCCGAAGCAGCGAAGGCGAGTCGGGGGAGTGGAGCGAGACCAGAAGTTTTATCGCAGCTCCATCCTCTTCTGCCGACTATATTTCGACACTGAATATCGGCGGCAGCCCCTATAAACTAATCTATGACAACGGATACTGTTATATACCAGCAGGCTCACCTGGATTGAAACTGATAGATGTGAAGGGTCCTGCCAATCCAGTTGATGTATCTCCGGCAGAAGGTGCTGTTTTCGACGATCCGCAGACGCCCATCGTAATTAAAGACCAGTAT
>CAYTSI010000226.1:0-2016 GCA_964440465.1 uncultured Spirochaetales bacterium | reverse complement strand
CTGGTGTTCCGGTTACGGCAGTTTCCTTATTAAAACGTCGTTGATGCCCGAGGCCCGCAGTTTTGAAACGACGGTCTGAATGTCCCCTTCGGCAATGTTGTGGAGGACCACCCGTGTAATATTCGGCGGCGCGGATTCGAATTCGGGTAAAAACCCCCGTCCCCGGAGGAATGTATGCAGGTGCCGCGCGTTTGCCGCCACGCTGAAGGAACCGACCTGGATTATGAAACGCCGGTCCGCGGCCGGTACCGGTTTCGGTTCGGCGGTACCGGTAGACGCGGAGGAAAGCACCTCGACGCGGACCCGCGCGGTCCCCGTGTGGACCATGTCGAGCCGTTCCGCCGCGGCCCGGGAAAGGTCGATAATTCTCCCCTGAATAAACGGGCCCCGGTCGTTCACGCGGACAATTACGGAACGGTTATTTCCTAAGTTGGTTACTTTCACCATCGTATTGAAGGGGAGCGCCCGGTGGGCGGCGGTCAGTTTATTTGTGTCAAATATTTCACCGTTGGCGGTTTTTCGGCCGTGGAACTTCCCGCCGTACCACGAGGCGGTTCCTTCCTGCTCCGCGGCAGCGGACTGAAGGAGAATTGCCGAAAATAGAATTAACCACAGGAAAAAAATGATGAGTTTTCTCTTCATATCTTGTTTATCGGAAATAGTACGGACAAAATTGATAAACTGCTTGATTTTTACGGAGAAGTCTGTACATTTACCATGAAACCAAAGAGCGTCATAAAAGAGAGCCATGGAGCAGAAAAACCGGATACTGATTGTTGACGATAACGAGATGAATACACAGGTGGCCGCCCTCTCCTTAGACCGCCCGGAATATGAGATTGTAATTGCCCACAGCGGGGAGGAAGCGCTTGAACAGACGGCGGGTCAAAACTTCGACCTTATCCTTCTCGATATCATGATGCCTGAAATGGACGGATACACGGTGTGCAAGCATCTGAAAGAGGACCCCGGGACCGAACATATCCCTATTGTATTTTTTACAGCCAGAACAGACGTCGAAAGTATACGGAAGGCATTTGCCTGCGGGGGGAACGACTTTATCAGCAAACCCTTTCAGAAGGCGGAGCTGATGGCCCGGGTGGATACGCAGCTGCGTTTGAAAAAACACCTCGAGAAAATTGAAACAGTCAGTAATGAGCGGAACCAGCTGCTCCATGTGTTAAGCCACGATCTGGCAAACCCCATCGGCGCGTCTCTTGCCGTCGTTTCGCTGATAGAAGAGGACCCGGATTATGCTGCCGAGGGACTGCCGCTTCTGCGAAAATCACTTCAAAACGGCGCGGAGATCATTCATTTTATCCGGAAGTTCCGATCGTTAGAGAATCCGTCGGCGGCATTGGATATTTCTTATGAAGGTCTTTTGGAAATGGTAGACGAATCGGCCGCCATGCTGACCCATCTCTGGAAGCCGAAAAATCAGCGGATAATTCGGGACATCGACCCCCGGCTATCGGTGTATGTGGAGCGGAACTCATTTATCAGTGCTGTTGTTACTAATCTGTTGTCAAACGCCGTTAAATTTTCGTATCCCGGTTCGGAAATCCGCGTTACCGCGGAGAAGCATGATAATGACACGGTGGAATTCATCGTCCATGATTTCGGCATGGGAATTCCCGCGGAGATGCTGGGGGACCTTTTTTCGTTCAGCGCGGTAACAAGCAGGAGCGGCACGGAAGGGGAGTCCGGTACCGGCTACGGGATGCCGCTGCTGAAACGGTTTATCGAAGCTTACGGCGGGAAGGTGAATGCCGTTTCGGATGACGGGGGGACGCGGATCTCCTGTGTGCTGAAAGGGCGCTGACGCTTGCTCTTCCGGAAGGCCGCGGGTATACTGTCCGCCTATGAGTAAAAAAGAAACAAAAGCATTCCATTGGGCGGACATTAACGCCGAGAAGATAATACGCGGGAAGGGGGAGAAGGAGGTCTATGTCTGCGCCTCCGGGATAACCCCATCGGGAACAATTCATATCGGAAATTTCCGGGAGATTATTTCCG
>CAYTSI010000225.1:0-2031 GCA_964440465.1 uncultured Spirochaetales bacterium | reverse complement strand
CTGATCATGATTTCCGCGCTCCAGCATTTTCTTTTTTGCGCGCGCCAATGCGCGCTGATCCATATCGAACAGCAGTGGCGTGAAAATGTGTACACCATTCAAGGAGAGCTGCTGCATCGCAGGGCGCATGCCGCCGGTTCTGAAAAACGGAGAAAAAGCAAAAGGGAATATGGAATGCCGATTAGGTCGCTTCTTTTTGGATTGACCGGCAGGACCGACGCGGTGGAATACAGTGAAGGCGGCGGTATTGTCGTTGTTGAATATAAACGGGGAAGGCCGAAGGGAGACAATATCGACGAAGTACAGCTGTGCGCCCAAGCACTGTGCTTAGAAGAAATGACCGGAGAACGAATTACAGAGGGAGCCCTCTATTACGGTAAACAGAAGAGGCGTAAAAAGGTGGAATTCACGGAGGATTTGCGGAATTTTACGAGGAATACAATAACACAATTGCGTGCATTTTTAGATAAAGGTATAACCCCGTCACCCGTGTATTCGAATAAAAAGTGTTCCCGCTGTTCCCTTAACGGGATATGTCTGCCGAAAAAAATGACCGGATCGCGGTCGGTCGATTCCTATTACAATCGAATGTTGAAGGAGGATGCCGGCACGTGAAAAGGTTATTGAATACCCTCTATGTGATGACCCAGGGCGCGTATCTGAAAAAGGAAGGAGAAACCGTATGTGTACGTATAGATGGAGAGACAAAACTCCGGGTGCCGATTATTACCATCAGCTCCATCGTCTGCTTCGGAAATATCATTATTTCTCCCCCCTTAATGGGATATTGTACGAAAAACGGCGTAACAATTAGTTTTTTGAGTATCTACGGGCGGTTCATTGCACGGGTACAGGGCCCCGTCGCGGGCAATGTCCTGCTTCGAAAAGAACAGTATCGAATTTCCGATGATCTCGAGCGGTCCGCGGTTATAGCCCGTTCCTGCGTGTTGGCTAAAGTTTCAAACTGCCGGACCCTCATCATGAAAGCGGCACGGGACCATCCTGAAGTGATTGATAAAGAGGATGCGAAGAAGGTCGCAAAGAAATTAAAAAAGAACATGGACGACCTATCGAGTGAGAACAGACTCGACATTGTCAGGGGAATCGAGGGAGAATCGGCAAAAAACTATTTCTCGTTTTTCGATCAATGCATCATCGCGCAAAAAAAAGATTTCTTTTTTCGGGAACGGAACAGGCGCCCGCCTATGGACAGGATAAACGCGCTTCTTTCTTTTGTGTACACAATGCTGTATCACGATATACGGTCGGCCCTCGAAACCTGCGGACTCGATCCGGCGGCCGGGTTTTTACATCGGGACCGTCCCGGTCGGATGAGTCTTGCATTGGACATAATGGAGGAGTTTAGGCCGTTTTTTGCCGATCGTCTTGTATTGTCCCTCGTGAACCTGCAAAAGGTCCGGGGAAAAGAGTTCTCCGTATCCAGCTCCGGCGCTGTCCGAATGAACGATAAGTGTAAAAAAACCGTAGTAACTTCTTATCAAACAAGGAAACAGGATGCCGTTACGCACCCCTATATCGGCGAGGCGATGCATATCGGACTTTTATTCCAAAGTCAGGCTATTCTTCTGGCGCGGTATATCCGTGGAGATATCGACGGTTATCCGGCCTACATTTGGAGGTGAGCTTATATGATGGTTTTAGTAAGCTATGATGTAGCGCAGGATGAAAACGGTGTCAGACGGCTCCGAAAGGTCGCAAAGACTTGCCAAAACTTCGGTCAACGTGTCCAGTACTCGGTTTTCGAATGTCTGGTAGATCCGGGGCAGTGGGCAACGCTCAAAAGCCGTTTGCTCGCGCAAATTGATCCGAAATACGACAGCCTTCGGTTTTATTTTTTAGGCGCAAATTGGCAGAGAAGGGTGGAACACGTCGGTGCAAAAGCGGGTATTAACCCGGAGGGTACGCTAATAATATAAGCAAATGTTGGCCCGCACGAACCATAAGCTTACAGAAAATGCATGTTCTTTGACATAACATTATTTTGTTGCATTGTAAGCAATTAGCATGTAT
>CAYTSI010000224.1:0-2093 GCA_964440465.1 uncultured Spirochaetales bacterium | reverse complement strand
TTTTGCCGGCTGTGCCGACAAGGAAGAAGCAGGCGGATCAGCGTCAGCGGAAAAAAAGGAACCGGCCCAAAAAGCGGAACCGAAACCGGGAGAGGGAATGTATTTCCGGCTGGTTACCCACGGCGGAGACGACCCCTTCTGGGCTGTTGTAAACCAGGGCATGCGCGACGCCGCGGACGAACTCGGCTGCAGGGCTGAAATCGACCTGGCCGGCGGCGATCTGTCGAAACAGCAGAAAGCATTCGAGGAAGCTGTCGGTTCAAATCCGGACGGGATAGCCCTTGTTATTAACGACGCGACCGCGTGGGACAAACCGGTCCAGGAAGCGCTGGACGCGGGAATTCCCGTAATCGGTATTAACAACGACGATCCTTCCGGCGATAACGCGCGGCTCTGCTATATCGGGCAGAACGAAGAAGTCGCCGCGTACAAGCTCGGTAAAGCGGTATTCGAAAAAGCAGAAGCCGACGGGTTTGATTTCAGCAAGGGCCATGTAGGGTTTGCTGCTGAAGTCCCGGGTGCCGCGTACGCCCAGATACGGGGTGCCGGTATTAGAAAAGCCGCGGAAGAATATGGTGTTACGTCATTTGACGTAATCGACGGCGGCGGGGTTGAAATGACCACGGTTGAATCTCGGATTACCGCGTATCTGCAGGGACATCCGGAAACCACGTTCATGTTCGGTGCCGGAGGTATTTGTACCGACCGGCTGATGAGCTCCATGAAGAACGTCGGTTTAGAAGCAGGCGATGTGTATGCGGGAGGATTCGACGCCGCGCCCGGTACCCTCGAGGGAATTAAAAACGATTGGCTCGTTGCTTCGATTGACCAGCAGCAGTACCTGCAGGGATATTTTGCGGTTTACACACTGTACCTGTACAACAAATATGGTCTGACGCCGACCATCGATACCGGCGGCTATCTCATTACCAAAGAGACAGTCAGTCTTATCGAAGATCTTTCGGGTAAATACAGATAGAAATTACCTGCTATGTGAGAAGGGGGGCATACCCCCTTCTCTTTATTTTCCATTATAAAACAGAAAGGCGGAGCTGAATGAAAAATACAGTGCGAAAATTCGGGACGATACAGGGATTAAACACTGCCGTCACAATGGTGGCGGTTTTTGCGATATTTGCAATTTTTACGCCGAACCATGTGTTTCTCAACCCCAGGAACTTAACAACCGTGGCCAGGCTGATGCCCGATTTAGGCATTATCACCCTCGGTGTCGGTATTTTAATGATAGCCGGAGAGTTCGATCTCTCCGTTTCATCGGTCCTGCCTATCTGTTCATTTGTTTTTGTTCAGTATTTAATCGCCGGTATGCTGCCGCTCCCCGCGCTGCTGCTGACAATACCGGTCGGGGCGGTCCTGGGGTTTTTCAACGGGATAATTGTTGCCAGAACGAAGCTGCCTTCGTTTATCATAACGCTGAGCACCATGCTCTTTTTGAAAGGGCTCCTGTTCGGTCTGTCGAAAATGATGCCCATCAGCTTGAATAAATACCTCGACCCGGACATGGCTTTTGTGAAAGCTTTTACCGGATCCGTAGGGCCGATTCCGGCGGCGTTTATCTGGCTTATCGGGATAGCCCTCGTTTTAGGAATATTTTTGCGCCGAAACAAGGTAGGGAACTGGATATATGCCATCGGCAGCAACCAGGAGGCCGCCCGGGCCATGGGAATTAAAATCGGAGCGGTAAAAATCGGGCTGTACATGCTGATCGGCGTCCTTGCCGCTGTCGGCGGGATTGTTCAAGCCACCAGGCTCGGTTCCTTTTCCGCCACCCAGGCGGTGGGTTTTGAATTAAAGGCGATTGCCGCCGTTGTTGTCGGCGGAACGTCCCTCCGGGGAGGCGTCGGGAGTATGTGGAGTATCTTCTTAGGACTGATAATAATTAAAATTATAGAAAACGGCCTCATCCTAATGCGTGTTCCGGTTTTCGGAATTGAGGCGTTTATTGGCGTGGCCGTTATTCTATTTGTAATTCTTAATGATATGTTGAACCGGAAAGCCGGACAATAAAATTAATGGCAAGGGAGCTGTTGCAGTATGGCTGATTCATTATTAAAACTCGAAAATATTAATAA
>CAYTSI010000223.1:0-2142 GCA_964440465.1 uncultured Spirochaetales bacterium | reverse complement strand
GCCACCATTGGGATTCGGCGAAAAACACGGGGTTGCCCTCCATGTCGTAGGCGATGTGGCGGCTCTTGAAGCGGATAAACTCCTTCAGCGCCTTCGGATCTTCCGAGGTAATCCAGCTTGCCCGGGTAAACTCCAGCGGTACAAACCGGCAGGCGGCATTGTACTCATGCTCTAAACGGTAAAGGATAACATCAAACTGCAGCTCCCCTACGGTGCCCACGATTTTCCGCCGGCCCGCGTCCTGGATAAAAAGCTGGGCAACACCCTCTTCGGTAAGGTGGGTAATACCTTTTTCGAGCTGCTTCGACCGCATGGGGTCGGTGCTGACCAGTTCCCGGAAAATCTCCGGAGAAAAGTTCGGAATGCCCCGGAACGTGAAATTCTCACCCTCGGTCAGGGAATCGCCGATTTTTAAATCACCCCGGTCATAGAGGCCGACAACGTCCCCTGGATAGGCCTCGGAAACAACGGACTTCCTGCTTGCCATAAAACTGTAGGATGTTGAAAAACGGCGGTCTTTTTTTATTCGCGTATGCAGAAAGGGCTTGTCCTTCTCAAACCTGCCGGAACAAACCCGTAAGAAAGCAATCCGGTCCCGGTGCCGGGGGTCGAGGTTCGCGTGGATTTTAAAAACGAAGCCGCTGAACTGCTCTTCATGGGGTTCGACGGTCCTCGTATCGGTTTCCCGCTTTCCCGGAGACGGGGCGACTCGTAAAAAGGTGGAAAGCAGTTCCCAAACGCCGAAATTATTCAGGGCGCTGCCGAAAAACACCGGCGCCGTGGCGGCCGCGAGGTAATCATCTTTTCTGAATTCGCCGTATACCCCATCAATAAGTTCAACGTCCTCACGAAGCTTTGCCGCGTCGCTTCCGAGTTTCATGTCCAGAACAGGGTCGCTGAGATCGTTTACCACCAAAAGATCTTCCTCATCCTCCACCCTCGTTTTTCCCGGCGTGTAAAGGCGCACATTCCGCTCCTGCAGATTGTAGACCCCTTTAAAGCTGCTCCCCATGTTAATCGGCCAAGTAAGTGGGTGCACGGTAATATCGAGTTTCTCTTCAAGCTCATCGAGAAGCTCGAAAGGGTCTTTCCCCTGACGGTCGAGTTTGTTGATAAAGATGATCACCGGCGTCGAACGCATCCGGCACACCTGCATCAGCCGTTCGGTCTGCTCCTCCACTCCCTTCGCCGAATCCACCACAAGGATAACGCTGTCCACCGCAGTAAGAGTTCGGTAGGTGTCCTCGGCAAAATCCTTATGCCCCGGTGTGTCTAAAATATTGATAATTCTGCCGTCATATTCAAAACTCATCACCGAAGTGGCAATGGAGATGCCCCGCTGTTTTTCTATTTCCATAAAATCGGAGGTCGCCTTCTTCTGGATCTTGTTCGATTTAACGGCCCCCGCGACCTGGATGACCCCGCCGAAGAGGAGAAGCTTTTCGGTCAGGGTGGTTTTCCCGGCGTCCGGATGGCTGATAATTGCAAATGTCTTTCTTTTCTGTATTTCCTGGGTTAAACTCATTTTTTCCTTGATTGACTCGAATATACACAATATTTACGTGAACGACTACCCTAAGGGGCTTCCACTTAGCGCGGCACGGCAAACAGGGACGCGCGCCGTTGACTATAGCGGGTGTAATTCCTATTATCAATAATTGATGGAAAAAATAGAAAACCATGCTTTCCTTAAAACAACGATTGATGCCTTAGCCCACAGTTTTATGGTGATTAATACGGATAATTATCACATTGAAATGGCGAATGCCGCGGCCGGCGGTGACGCGGTTATAGGCGCTACCTGCCATGCTGTTTCGCATAATTCGAAACAGCCATGCGGAGGCGAGGAGCATCCATGTCCGCTTGAGAGGGTACTAAAGGAAGCGAAGCCGGTTACAGTACAGCATCAGCATTGCAACCCCGACGGCAGTACCGCTTTTGTGGAAATTCACGCGCACCCGATCTTTGATGAGCAGGGAAACATATCCAGCATTATTGAACACAGCACGGACATAACCGAACGCGAAAAAATGGAGGAGGCGCTCCGGCAGAGCCGTGAGCAGTACATGCTGGCGGTCCGCGGTTCAAACGACGGGATTTGGGATTGGGATTTACGCGACAATACACTCTACCTTTCGCCGA
>CAYTSI010000222.1:0-2168 GCA_964440465.1 uncultured Spirochaetales bacterium | reverse complement strand
CTGTTTGCCGTTTCGACACCATATGCCAATTCGGCAATGGTAACCGGAGAAAGAAAAACAGGGCTGCCCCGGAGGTCCCGCGGCAGCCCGACTATTTTTTTACATAAAAAAGACAGGGGTGTGAGCTATCTGATTCCCTGTTCGATTAAGTCTTTCAGTCCGCCGATGTTTTCAGGCGTAACAACTCCCGCCGCGGTATTGATGTGCAGTCCGGGGATCTTATAGCGGTGCATCATTACAACCTGGGAAACCGGGATGTAACCTTGCAGATAGAGGACCTGGTCGAGGGTAACGGAGATATATCCCTCTTCAACCCCTTCGATGGTAGCAGGGGCTAAGTCAATTCCGCCGACGATAATTTCGCCGGGGTCTTTGCCGACAGCTTTCATCACATTCGGCATAATCGAAGTTACCGCGCCGTGCTGGGTCCCGATTGCTTTTACGTCCGGATTACGCTCTAGGTACGCGGTCAATACTGGAATGGCCAGGGAAGAATCGGCATCGACCTCCGGTGAAATCTCGAGTTTTTCAACCTTTAATCCGGCTTCAGTTAACGCGTCGTACATTCCCTGCGGGCTGTCTTTCCGGCCCGGTTGTGAGAAGAGTCCGTATACAACCGCCTTGTCTCCGGCTTTTAAATTGCCGATTGCCACCATCTGCTGGCCGGTCATGTAACCGCCCTTGTACAGATCGACACCTGCATAGCCGAAACCCTGCGGTCCGTATTTCTGTTCCAGTCCGGGAAGGGGAGCGTTACCGCTCGTTACGATAATCCCTCTGTCCACGGCCTGTTTCACCAGGGGAGTGAACGCGGCCTCTCCGGGGTGTCCCATAATTACAATTCCATCCGGATCGGCCGCGAGGGCTTCCTTAAACTGGGAAATCATTTTTTCCGCCTGCCACTGTGAGTACTGCTCGATGAGTTTCACGTTACCCAGCGCCTCGGCGGCCGCCCGGGCGCCGTTTGTCCTTGCGAGGGTTGCTCCGTCCCCTTGGGTACCGCCCCTCTGCATGTAGATGAGAATTTCCTCTTCGCCGGGAATTTTTTCCTTTCCGCCTCCCGCGGCAGCCAATCCCGCAATTGTAAGGACCAGTACCAATGCAATGCCTACAATTTTTGCATACCTTTTCATACATTCCTCCATACTTTAGATATATTTTTGTAAACGACTGCCGTTCCTTTACTTTCTTTATTGTTTCGCTGGCAGCTTCCCTGCCGACAACAATGTTCAGAATAATTGAACCGGCCATAACGAGCCCGCTTACCAGCCGGACCCAGTATCCGCCGATTCCCGTTGCAACCACACCCGCTTCGAGAGAGCCGATAATGAAAGCCCCGAAAAACGTGCCGACAATGGTCCCGTATCCCCCGGCGATCGACGTGCCGCCGATAAAAACCGCGGCCATCACCGGCAGCAGGAACCCCGCTCCCTGGGTCGACCAAAAATTCGCCATTTCCAGCGTCAACAGCACACCGCCGAAAGCGGACATAATTCCGTGGAGTGTAAAGAGCTTTATTTTCGTCCGCTCTACATTGATACCGACTACCCGGGCAACCTGCTCATTGTCGCCGATAAACATTAACGCTTCGCCGAAGCGGTGCCGGTTTAACAGAAACCAGAACAGGACGGCAAGCGCGATTGCCCATAAACTCTGCGCGGGAACGATTCCTCCGACCCTGCCGACGAGGAGCACATGGAGCGCTTTACCCCGGATGGAGATGATGTTCCAGGAAAGTCCCTGGGAAGACAGCGTGGTCAAACCGTTCCAGAAGAACTGTGCCGCCCGCGAGCGCGAATAGAAGAGCAAGGAGGGGACTTCCCATTGTCCGGTAGGTGTAGGAAAACAAGAAACCTGAAAAGGCGACCACTGCGGGAAAACTTAAATCGATTTCCCCGGCTGTTATTACCATCGTCAAACCCAACGCCAGTACCAGCTGCGGCGGAATGGTCTGCAGGAAAGACATGTAAATTCGAAAACTCGAAAAAACCTTCGTAGCTGTTATGAGAAAAACACCGATAAGGAGAATGTAGACAAGAATGATTGGAAAACTCTCGATTTTATCCAGGCCGAATTTTTTCTGCTTCGGGTTATTCATCATCATTATGGTCCTCCATAAGGCCGTAAGCGTAATCGAGGAGAAAGGTGTTTAAATCTTTTAACGAAAT
>CAYTSI010000221.1:0-2186 GCA_964440465.1 uncultured Spirochaetales bacterium | reverse complement strand
CCTTAGAGGAAGCGGAGCTGCATCCCCTGTCGAAACAGACAGTCAGAGAGTTCATGAAAAAGGGGAAAGATTCCGTCGACTATTCGATTCAACATCTATTAAAAGGGGACCTTCCTTGACTATCAGGCACGAAGGTACTATTTTTTATAGAGGAGATATGATGGCAAACATAAAAAGTAAAAAAGCAAAAAAGAAACCGAAAAAAACAAAGCAGAAACCGAAAAACAGAATTGCCCTGGTGTCCACCCACGGATACGTGGCGGCGGACCCGCCGCTGGGCGCGCCCGACACGGGAGGTCAGGTTGTATATGTTTTGGAGCTGGCCAAAAAACTCGGCCAGTTCGGCTACTACGTTGATATTTGGACCCGGCAGTTTGAAGATCAGCCGGCACGGGAGGAGGTAAACAGCCAGGTGCAGGTCCTCCGCGCCCCCTGCGGGGGAGACGATTTTATACCAAAGGAATACCTCTACGAAAGCATTCCTTCATGGACCAAAAAAGCCCTTGCATACATCAAGGAACACAGCATTACCTACGATTTCATTAATAGTCACTACTGGGACGCGGGACTTGCCGGGGAATATATGAAAAACGAGCTGCGGATTCCCCACCTGCACACCCCCCACTCCATCGGCAGCTGGAAAAAAGAGCAGATGGAGGAGGATTTTCCGGGTGATGCCGACGAGCTGGAAAAAAAATACAACTTTTCAAACCGGATCAAGAACGAACTGCTCATTTACAAAAGCTGCGATATGGTAATCGCGACCACCCCGATCCAGTACGACAAAATTGCCGGGGATTACGGAATTCCAGATAATCAAATACAGATGATTCCCCCCGGTTACGACGACAACAGGTTTTTTCCCGTGGGAGAACCAACCCGGCAGACAATACGGGAGCGCCTGGGATTTGACGGTCCCACTGTTTTCGGCGTATCACGACTTGCGTCGAACAAGGGCGTCGATTTACTCATGCACGGTTTTGGGGTGCTCGCGCAGCGGATGGAAGACGTAAAGATGGTCCTTGCCATCGGCCACGAAGACAGAGACGAAGTGGAAGAGACACTGTTTCAGCAGTTATTAGAACTTCGGAAACAGTACAATGTGGAAGACCGGGTCACGTTTATCGGTTATATTTCCGACGAAGACCTTCCCGATTACTACCGAGGGGCGGATGTATTTGTCCTGCCCAGCCGGTACGAACCCTTCGGGATGACCGCCATCGAAGCCATGGCCTGCGGCACGCCGACGGTGGTAACCACCCACGGAGGATTGTTTCGCATCCTTAATTACGGAGTGAACACACTGTTTACCGACCCCTACGATAAGGAGGACTTAGGCATTACGCTGTTAAAGGCTTTCCGGTATAAGTCTCTCAGAAAGCGTATTTCCACCCAGGGCGCCGCGTTAGCGAGGAGTAAGTTCACCTGGACCGGCATCGCCCAGCAGCTTCTAAATTATGTTGAAATATCGAAAACCGGTGAATCGCACTACTATCTGAAGCCGAAGCACGATCTCTGATTATCGGGTTGCCGTTTTTTCTATAGCCGCGGCCCGTTCCGGGAGCGCCGGGTGGGAATAATGATAAAAACTGTACAGCGGATGGGGTGTACAATTGCTTAAATTCGATGTGTGGAGCCGGACAAGCCCGCTAATGAGGGGATGTTCACCCCCCGTGTCCGGCCCGAGACCGCGGACCGCGAACTCATCCGCTTCATACTCGAACTTTCTCGACCAGGCGGTCAGCAGCGGCTTGAACAGAAAGGTAAACGGGCCGGCGCAGATACTGAACAGGACAACCAGGGCATAGGGGCTTGCGCCGGTAAATCCGAAGGCCCGGTAGAGGGGGTCCCAGTCCAGCAGAAGGCGCGCCAGATACAACCCCGCCGCAAGGAACACCACAGATACAAGGTACATCTTTACCGTATGTTTTTTCCGTTCGTGGCCTATCTCGTGGGCCAGCACCGCTTCAATTTCCCTGCCGTTCAGCCGTTCGAGGAGCGTATCGAAGAGGACAATCCGCTTCACCTTCCCGATCCCGGTAAAGAAGGCGTTGGAATGGGTGGAGCGCTTACTTCCGTCCATGACATATATACCGGAGGTTTTAAAGTCCAGCCGGTCCGCAAGGCCATGCAGCCGGTCAAAATGAGCAGGAGGAGAAAGACGGCACTGAAGGTCCGTTCAACCA
>CAYTSI010000220.1:0-2189 GCA_964440465.1 uncultured Spirochaetales bacterium | reverse complement strand
AAAAAAACAAGGGAACTCCCCGTCTAGCGTACAAAGTCCAGCCAGGTATCCATGGAAACAACGCTGAATCCGGCATCGGGGCAAGCGTCGATTATTCAATATTTTCGATAAATTACCGCCTGCGTACACTCCTATACGTTCCTGTATTTCTTCCTACATCCCTAGAGCATCACCAACCCGTCATCTAGAACAAGACAGCGGGCATCCGCATCAGGGGACAGCCTGTCCCGCGCCAGCTCAACAGCTTCGTCTATTGAGCCTACCGGTTCCATCCCCAGTTTCCGCACGGTTTGCTCGTTTAACTCCGAGAGCAGGTACACCGATGCTTTTTCCGTTATCTCTTTAACCGACAACGCGGTTGTCCCGTTGAGAACGTAGTCCCCGCGCAGCGCCCGATGCATCTCTTCGATACTGCCGTACTCGAACATGGACAGAAACGTTTCCGATCCGATTCCCCGGCAGCACTCGGCGGCAAAAATGATTACCCCGCCTTTCCTAACGGCTCTTGAGGCCTGCCGCAGCCGTTTATGGGCCTGGATAAAACTTACATCCTTCGGATGCCCGCCGCACCCTGCAATTACCAGGTCGCAGCTGCCGATATGCTTATCGTTATTGGACAGAGAATAGCGCCGGACGAATTCCCCGCATGCCGCATCGTGTGCCGTATACAGCTCCCCCGCCGCCGCAAAGCTGATTTGCCCTTTTCTGTCCAGTACAACCTGCAGGGTAACATCAGCATTATTTTGTCCCCACTTCGACGCGGACCGGACCAATGAAACCGCCTCCCGTATATCCTCCTGCACCGGATTTCCCCGCATATTGCCCTCGAAACAGCCGGAATGAAGTCCTTTTCCCTTCGGATTTATGGACAGCGCGTGGTTTTGACGTATCGTTTCGTATCCCCCGCAGCCCGGAATAAGCAGTTTCGGTCCGCCCCCGAACCCTGCAAAGTAGTGTTCCTGCACCCCGCCTATCAATACCACCGCGTCCGCTTCGAGGACTGCTTTATTGATGTGCACATCGGTCTCCCGGGAAGTGGTACCGACTGAAACAAGTTCGGCTTCGTCTCGGCTGTTGTGATGGAGGATACGGTAGTTATGGGCTATTTCAGGTCCTACAAGGGCTTCAGTTTCTTCCCTTGAACAGGGCTGATGGGTACCGTAAGCAATGAGTAAGGTGATATTCTCACGGGAGATTCCGGCGGCTACGCATTCGGAAAGGAGTAATGGCAGTAGTACCGGCAGGCGGCACTTCCGGGTCTGGTCGGGGATGATGATGAGAAGGGAGGTGGATTTTGCAGCTTTAGGAAGATGAATAGAGTCTGATAGAGCTCTACGGATACGTTCTTTTTCTGTCAGGATAGAATCGGTTCCCTCCGTGGAACCCGCGGCTGAAGCGGAGGCGCCTATATATTCAACCCGATATTTCGCTGGCGGAAAAAACAGAGGAGAAAATTGCAGGGTATTTTTTCCGTATTGTATGCTGTAATTCTTCATTTTTTTAAATATTCTTCTCTTTGTTTATAACCGATGCTTCCCTAACGTAAATAGAGCATGGTAGTTGTCCAATTTCGTCTGAGGCAGAACAATACTATTATTCCAATATTTTCAATTCCGGCCTATACCAGATTTTTTCCTTATTACCTCGAGAGTGATTTAACGGTTACCAATCAAACTCCCGGTGGCCGCCGCTGATTCAGCACCTTGTATTTCAGCGTTATCGATAACCGGTCTTCAATTTCTACCCTTGATATACAAGTATAGCAAAAATTCATTAGCATCTATTATGCCGGCTATAGCCTAGCTGAACTTCATAACCGCGATAATAAGGCCGGCCGCCGCCGCGGTAAACGAAAATGAAGAATAGATAAACCGCCGAAGCGAGGTCTCGATATTAATAAGCCGCTTTTCCACCGATTCGAAGCGTTTATCGACCTGTTCAAAGCGCTTATCTACCTGCTCGAAACGTTTGTCCATCAAGTGGAGCATTTCTTCGAAGCGCCTATCAACCTGCTCGAAGCGTTTGTCAACCGATTCAAAGCGCTTATCTACCTGCTCGAAACGTTTGTCCATCAAGTGGAGCATTTCTTCGAAGCGTTTGTCGACCTGCTCGAAGCGTTTGTCAACCGATTCAAAGCGTTTGTCCATGTAGTGGAGTATTTCCGCGAAGCGCTTGTCCATCTGTTCGAA
>CAYTSI010000219.1:0-2245 GCA_964440465.1 uncultured Spirochaetales bacterium | reverse complement strand
AAAATCAGAAAGGAACAATGTATATACCGGGTACATGTTCGAAGTGACGGTCCCGGGTAGCCAGTTTGGAGCCGGTTTCGAGAACGGAAGTAATTCTCTCCTCCCCTTTCATTAAAGCAGTATAGGCGTTTGTATCGAGTACTATTTTCATGTGTCCCAAATCTCTTCATCTATTTTTTCGAATATCCGAAGGTTTTCCTCGAACTTCCGAACTTCGTCAGCACTCCAGCTGCCCGACATTTCACTCAAATCTCTTTTTTTATCTTCTCCCGGTGTCAATCCAAGGGCCCTATGAAGCAGCCGGATAATTGTCTTATTGATGCTGGTATTATTTTCATCCGCCAACCGCCGAATCTGCCGCTCCAGATTATCCGGAAGCTGCCGGAGGGTAATTTGACTCATATTTATGCCTCCATACATTCTACTTATGCATGCTTAATAGCTGAAAAAATTGGTATTGTCAATTGATGATCAATGCGATAGAAATTGAGGTACCGATTTATTACCGGCTTCGACCGAACCTGAAAGATAAGAATGACAAGATGATATGAGCAGAAGGAGTCTCCGGGTAACCGGACCCCCTTTTCATGGGCCCTGGTGGATGAGGGTGCAAACCTAACGGATCCAGCCCATTTTCTTCCAGTAGATCTTATCGATATTATCATCCGGGTAGGCTTTAATCATCGGGCGGAGCGCTCTCAAGATTACCCGCTTGAAAAAGTTCCTATGCCGTTTCCGGCATAGAGAGCGGTAAAAGGACGCGGCGTCCCGGCGCAGATGTTTATCGAGTTTCAGCAGACGCCTGCTTTTTACCTTTTCCATTTCAATTTCAAACAAATTAAAACCTCTTTGCAGGACAACCGGAACACCCCAGAAGCGGAGGGAACGTCGAACGCATTTGTTTGCCTGTTTCGTACCGCCGCCTGCCGCTGTAGCGATCAGGACGGCACTTTTTGTAAACATCCGCGCATCAGCACGGTGAGGCAGAAAAAGCCATCCCAAGTGGTCGAGAAAGGCCTTCATCTGTGCCGTTTCTCCGAGCACGTAGGAGGGGGAGGTAAACACCAAACCCTCCGCGTCGAATATGGCCTGAAGAATCGGCTCAAGCTTAGCCCGGTGCGGGCATTTCTCCTCTGACTTTAGAAAGCAGGTATAACATCCCCGGCAGAATTCGTTAAAATCTTTCTGCAGATGAAATTCCCGCACGGTAATTGTGTTATCCCGTTCCATGAGAAAAGCTTCGAAGCGCTTGTATACCTGCACGGTATTCCCTGCGCTCTTCGGGCTGCCGTGTATGACGCATAATTGCATACTGTTTTTCTTCATCCTCACACTGATGTATCATCCTTTAACTTTTTTGGCAATCCTTCTCTTCCCTGCTTTCCCGCAGCCGCCGCGTCTTCGAAACCTTCCCTGTGATCTCCTTCTCCGTTTCTGATATAGTTTGTTCATGAACATAGAACAGGCATATATAAGCTACCATAAACCGGAGTACATTTATCCCGATCCGCTGTTTTTTGTGCGGAAATTCGCCTGCATACGGGTCCGGGAAGTCGGCGGATTGATAATCGCCCTGTTAGCCATGGGAAACGTTACCGCCATGCTCAAAGCCCTCGAAGATTTATTGTCGCGGCTCACGTTCCTCTGCAGACCCGCTACTACCTGGGAGAGCAGTGAAATCCGGCATGCATTGTCCGGTTTTGCCTACCGTTTTTTTAAGGGAAATGACCTCTTTTTCCTGATTGACGCTATCCGGCGTACCCTGCTGGACTACGGCAGCCTTGAATCGGCATTTCTCTCCTGCCTGAAGCCGGGATGCACCGACATCATCGAAGCCGTCGATCGTTTTACTGACATACTGTATAAAAATGCCGACGGTGACCTGACCTTCCTCGTCCCCACACCCGCGAAAAAAAGCGCCTGCAAGCGGCTTTTCCTCTATCTCCGCTGGATGGTCCGCCGGGACGACATCGACCCGGGCGGCTGGGACATCGATCCCGCGCTGCTTCTTGTTCCGGTGGACACGCATATGCTGCAAACCGCCCGCGTTCTGGGATTCACGAAGCGAAAACAGGCAGACCTGCGGACGGCCTTGGAAATTACCGAAGCCTTCCGCGGATTCTGCCCGGAGGACCCGGTGCGGTACGACTTTTCCCTTACCCGTTTCGGCATCCATCCGGCCCTGAAGCCGGAGTATCCACGGGACAACGGTGCATGAATGAAAATTGCCTTTGGGGCTTACGCG
>CAYTSI010000218.1:0-2254 GCA_964440465.1 uncultured Spirochaetales bacterium | reverse complement strand
CCGGAAAGGGCCTGCAGCTCCATGACCGCGATTTTTATCCTCACATCTTCCGCATGTACAGGCAGCGAGCAGAAAAAGGCCAGGACTGTGCAAATAAAAAGATATCTAGGTCTCATCCGGATACACCACCGTTTCCGTTTCCCGTATATTATAGCCGCCGTCGTCGATCCAGAGGAACTCGACCCAGTAATGTCCGTTTTCCATTTCGCCGCCGCTTACGTCATGAACAAACTGATAGGGGTTCTCAAAGGTCTCTCCCACTGAAAAGGATTCTTCCGCTATATTCGTAACATCTGAAGACCCCGCGGCGGGCACATGCTTTAACGATACAAACACCTCCACCGAGATGTCCTTTTGTGATGATCCGCCTCCGGCAGTATCGGAGAAGAGAGCCGTAACCTCGGCGTTTGTCTGAATGCGGACAGTTTCGGGAGAAGCCTCGGCTGCGGAGATAAGCGGGGGCGCTTCCGACTCTATCTGCACGATCAGCGCCGGCCGGGAACAGGAACTGACAGCGAAGAGAATCAGGATACATACTGCCGCAAAGAAAAGCCGGGCCGTTTTCAAAACGATAGCCCTCCGAAAAACCGGAACAGCAGCTTGGAATATCCCGCGCTCCCCGAAAAATACGCATACTCCAGCTTTGCCCCGGCAAAAACTCCGAAGCGTCTGTACACTTTTATTTCGAAAATGCCCGTTCCGCCTCCGGTGAAGCCCATGATATACCCGGCGGGGAAATTATTGCCGATCCAGAACGCTCCGCCGCCGTCAAATCCAATGTCGATAATGATATTCCCGAGTTTAAGCCCCCAGGAGAGAAACGGAGAAATGTAGGGACGTATAAGAACGGTATTTCTTCCTTCAAAAGCTATATATTGAGCATTTAAACCGATATAACCCATCCAGTTGAAACTGGTATTTCCCTCGTTCGGCGGGTCAAAAACCTCCCCTTTCAGCAGGAGCTCACCCCCGAAATCGGTCAGTTTCCCGAACTGAAAGTCGAAATTCAGCGATGTAGGAACATTGTAACTGCCGCCGATAAGGAAGCCGTTCCCGCTCTTCTTTTTCCCGCTGTTTTTCAATATACTCCTGTTCCTCCACTTCGATCCTGTTCCGGAGCTCGAAATACTTCTTCTCGTTCCTTATGGCAATGGCTTCGTTAATTAAATCCCGGGCAAACTGATATTTCTTCCTGCGCAGGGCCCGCTTGGCCTCTTTGAAATTTTCCTCCGACAAGTTTTCGATAATAATGTCGTGCAGCTCCTGCGTCTCTTTCCCTGCTTTTTCCGGATTGTTCTGCAGAAACACGTTCAGGTATTCCCTCGCGGTTGCGTATTCTTTCTGGTCGATAAAGGCCTCGATCTCCGGGATTGTAACATTCTGCCTTTCGGCAATACCTTTCGCCGCAATGTCCCTTGCCAGATCTTCGATGTAGTAAACGAGGTCCTCTTCATTCGAATACGTGTTGTTGGCAAATACGATTTTCCCGGAGGCAACATCCACAAGCCTGGTTGTAATAATAATCTTCCCGTACAGACGGCCTACTGTTCCTAAGAGTATCCGGTCCGCCTGCCACAGGTTGCCGAGCTCCTTCAGTTTGTCGGAATCCGCGGTAAGGCCCGACAAGTTCAGTTTCTGCTCATCCACGATATTCTGGATTTTCTGCCGTTCAACCACCTCAAAGGCGTTCGTTTTAATAACGGCGCTCCGCAGCAGGTTGCTGATCTCCGCTGTCTCGTTTACGTCCATCGACGTGTCCGTTGCATCGAGTAGCTTCTCCACCTTCTCCCGCAGACGGTTATCAAAGCGTATTTCCGTATTCCCCTCGATACGGACCACGGAGTCGCCCCGGATAACAATCTCCGCGCTGCCCGGTGTTGTTACCGCTTCACTTTCACTTTCTATTGTTGCCGCATCTGTTCCGGATGTAGATTCCTTACGCTCCGCGTTAATATCGAGCATGGCTGATTCTAAAATTGACGCAATGGTTTCCGCCTGCTGCTCAATAATTTCCTCGCGGTGAAACCCTCCTTTCGGCTCTAAATCGACAATCGCGATGGCGGGCAGCTCCTGTGCGGGAGAATAAAAAGAAGCAAAACAGAGAAACATAATACTGAGTACCGATTTTTTCATCTTCTATTCTTAATACGTTTTTTTGATCTTTGCAAGAAAAAATCCGCATTAATTATTCTAATTACCGTTCGACCGATTGGAAATATCCTTTGTACTGGTCCTTTTCCGAAACGGTGGAAAC
>CAYTSI010000217.1:0-2315 GCA_964440465.1 uncultured Spirochaetales bacterium | reverse complement strand
TCCGGGGTTTTTTCGGGAGCGACGGGACTTGAACCCGCGGTCCCCGGCTTGACAGGCCGGTGCGATAACCAACTTCGCCACGCCCCCAAATGTGAAGCACACTATAAACTACTACGAAAACAGTGTCAATACTGCCGGTTGAAAAATTCTAAGTACCACGTCAGATTGACATGAAGCTGAATCGCATGATATTCTTGCCTACAATTAATAATACAAGGATTATTGCATGGCATCAAGAGATATTCGCAGGGCCGCATCGAAAAAGAAGAAAGAGGAACACGCGGAACGGAGGGAACACAAGCAGAGTAAAAAACCCCTTCTTTATCTTTTCAGTGTGGTACTTCTTATTATTATTATCGTGACCTTTGTCGGCGGCGGACTGGCGGGGGGAATCGGGCAGGACCCGAACCGCCTCCTCTTCGGGTATTACAAGGACAGGCCCATTGAATTCCGCTACGGCAATTATTTTTCACGGCAGACACAGGTCCTGTCCGACCAGATGAGGGACCAGAGCACCGAATCCGGCGATATTACCGGCCAGGCCTTCAGTATCTGGCGGCAGGCCTTTGAACGGACCGTCGTACATGAAGGTATACTCGATACCGTTGAATCGAGCGGATTGACTGTTACCGATAATCTCATTGATATTCGACTAACGGAATACGGCCCCTACATGGAAAACGGCGAGTTTAGTGAAGAACGATACCGAGCGACCTCGAAAACGGAAAAGGCCGTTACTCGGCGGCTGTTCCGCGGAAACCTCAAGGAAGAACAATTTTTAACCGATTTTTTCGATAATCAGCACATTAGTGAGAAAGAGGTCGAATTTGTGCAGGAGATGGCATCTCCCGAACGGAATTTCCAGTACGTATACTTTCCGTTCTCCGAATTTCCGGAAGAGCTGGTGGAAGATTATGCCGAAGACAACGCCCGGCTTTTTCAGAAGATAAAATTGAGCAAAATTAGCATCAACTCCGGCAAGGCAGACGCGGAAGCCGTCTACCGGCAAATTACCGAAAATCCGGCGGTTTTTAGCGAACTTGCCCAAACCCAGTCGGTTGATTCTTTCCGGGACAAGGGGGGGGAAATGGATTGGATGATGTACTACCAGCTCGAACCCGACTTCCCCTCAGAGGAGTCATTGGACGCTGTTTTCAGACTGAAAACGGGTGAGGTAAGTGACATTATTGAACAGGAACGGGGCGACATAACCAGCTGGACCATCTACAAGTGCGATTCCCCGGCGGTTGCCGCCGACTTTGAAGACGATGAAACCATCGCAACGGTCCGGAGCTATATGGAGCGGTATGAAGGAGGCCTTATCGAAGATTACCTCCTTGCCGAGGCCGAGGAATTCCGGAAAGCCGCGAATGCTTCCAGCTTCACCGCCGCGTCCACCGAATTAGGTGTCGATTTCGACATTACCGATTACTTTCCTATTAACTACGGAAACTCATTTTTCCTGAAACCCGTCCGTTCAATGACCGATACCGATGTTCTTGGAAGCGCGATGTACAATGAGCAATTCTTCAAAACCGCGTTCGGTATTGAAGAGGGCCAACTATCGGAACCGGTAATTCTGGATGAGCATATCATTGTCCTCGAGCTGATTAACCAACGGGAAGCTCCGGAAGAAGTCACCAGCCAGCTGGAAACATACTATCCGTTTATCGTCCGTCAAAACAGGGACGAGGCATTGAGACGGTTCTTCCTCTCTTCTGAACACTTACAGGATAATTTCTATCCGGTTTTTCAGGAGATGTTTTTAAACAACAGTTAATGGACACCGGCGGCCCCGAGCTTATAGAGACCCCGACCAAGCCCGCCGTCCGATACCGCGGCCGCCGGTTATACAGCGGGACCGATCCGGAATACAGCGCTTTGAAGCGGCTCGAAGGGGTGCGGCTGCAGTCGAAAACTCTCGTTGTCGTCCCCTCCCCGGTGCTGTTTTACGGCTTCTCCCGGCTTATGGAATTACTGCCCCCGCGGTGCCATGTCCTCTGCATTGAAACGGACCAGGAGCTGATGGCATTCAGCACCGCCCGCATGCCCGGGCCGCTTCGCGCCTCCGGACTAATTACCTTTGTCCGCACCGACAGCGCGGAACAGGTCCACCGGGTTGTAACAGACTTAGGCCCCTGGAACTTCAGACGTGCCGTTCTGCTGCCCCTCTCGGGGGGCTACGCACTTCATTCCGGGAAATACCGCGAACTCTTTTCGGTGATAGAATCCTGCATCCGCTCCTCATGGCAGAATAAAATGACCTCAATTCACATGGTCTCCCTCTGGTTCCGGAACCTGTTTTCCAACCTCTC
>CAYTSI010000216.1:0-2384 GCA_964440465.1 uncultured Spirochaetales bacterium | reverse complement strand
ACAATAAAAATATTGTCCGCGGTACATTCGGTAACATAGCCGGCGGCATTCAGCAGCACCGCTTCCATGCAGCCGGCCTGTATCGCCTCCTGCTTCGCGAAAATGTTGTTCAGATAATTAAGGGACTTTATCCGGGGATCGAAAACGGGCCCCTCGAGGCGGCGGGTTGCCGCCGTAATGACCGGGATCCCCCGTTCGTACATTTCCCGCGGATAGAGCTGTATGGTATCGAAGATCGCGATAACCGACGGCTCCGGACACTTCCGCGGATCGAGACCTAAATCTCCCGCGCCCCGGGTCACTAAGAGCCGGATATAGCCGTCGGTACGGCCTGATTCGTCGCAGAAGCGGCGCGTTCCCTCCTCGAGCATGGAGGCAACATCTTCCCTCGGCATCGGCACCTTCAATAGGAGCACCCCCGCCCCTTGAAACAGTCTGCGAAGGTGCTCCTCCAGTTTGAAAATTTTCCCGTTATAAATTCGTATCCCCTCGAACAGCCCGTCACCGTACAGCAGCCCGTGATCGTATACCGAAATCTTTGCGCCTTCCTTCCCGGTCCATTCTCCGTCGATGTAAATTACCGCCATGTTTTGTTCTCCTTTTTCATTTGCCGCGAGGCTGCCGTTTCGGTCCGCCGCCGTTAGTCCCGCCGGCCCCGCCGCGTAGGGGTTCCTCGGTATCGCTGAAAATATCCCGGAGCCTCCGGTAACCCGGGCCGAAGCGCCGGATGAGCTCACGGTCGAAGCGCCCCACGATTTTCATGATATATATGTCGTGTTTTATATAATCCTCGGCAAGGGTCACGAAGCCCTGGCTGCCGCTCCACGCGCCTTCAACGCTGTAGTCTTCTTTTATCGTTCCCATGATTGCAGATTCGCTGTCGATAACCGCGGCGAACCCCCGGCCGCCTTTCTCCTGATAGAGAGTGTCGGCGATGGGGTGCGGGAATAGTTGTCCGGGGAAGCTCCCGCTGATGGTATCGCCGCTGCCGAAATACACCGCCGCGCACCGGACCCCCGCGTCGGTCCGCTCACGGAGGGCCTGCAGAAGCGGCGCCAGTTCCTCGTTCCAGGCGGAGAGGAGGACGGTCCCTTCCGCCTTCCGGAGCATCATTTCCGCGCGGTCCAGAAAAGCGCCGTAGCCGGTAATATTCCAAATGTAACTTATCTCGTTTCCGGGACCCAGGCTGTTCAAATCCCGTTCCAGCTCATCCAGTGTGCCTTCCATCCGCTGCCGGTAGGTGCGGATGTATTCCGCGGCATCCAGCGGGGCGTAAAGTTTTTTCTCCTCTTCTTTCAGTTCCAGGACCATCCCTTTTTCCAGAAGCTTTGCCAGAACGCCGTAGATTTTCGCCGTCGGGATCCCGGCGTTTTTTGCCGCCTCGTAGGCGGTAACCGGGTTTTCCGTAATGAGGGCTATGTAGGCCTTTGCCTCGTATTCCGAAATGCCTAAGGAGGTGAGCCGCTCTACCGCTTCTATATTAACTACCATGGTAGTTAATAATATCCTATGTTGAGGCTGCTGTCAATAATCGAGGCCGGCCTGATATTTGCTTTTATTGATCCCGTTTAAAACGATGCACAAAAAACCGAAGGGGCCGTCACCCTCCTGAAACGAATCAGAGAAGCAGCCAGAGGACCAGGACGGCAACACCTAAGGAAAAGGAGACGAACAGGCCCTGGAAGTTTCGCGGCCGTTCCCGGACAACCTTGAGCACCTTCGAGCCCGGCCTGCTGGCGGCCGCGAAGAAGAGGACGATTCCCCCGGCGGTTATGTAGACCGTCTTCATGAGGTTCTCCGGCGAGAAGAACGCGGGAGAAAAGGCGGCCGTGTCGGCGGCCCCCGCGGTATCCAGCAGCCGGTGCACGAACGAGAAGACGCGGGAAGCGGCGGCGCCGCCTGCAATGCAGAGGGACCCCAGAAAGGTCATGGAAAGGGTAAGCGGCAAGCGGCCGGCCCCCGGACCGGCGGGAAGCTTGCGCGGCGCCGCGGGGAGGGCCCCGGTGCCGCCTCCCTTTTTTCCGGGCCAGAATATCCGGGACAGTTTAATAAAGGAGGCCACCGTACCGACGGCCGCGGCCGTTAAAAGATAGTAGTGGACGCTTCCCTTCAGCGCGTAGGTCACCGCGGTCTTGCTCGCGTAGCCGTTGAAAGGAGGAACGGCGCTGATTGCCAGCGCGCCTACCGCGAAACACACGAGGGTCACGGGGACCCGTTCGCCGGCGCCCTTTAAATACCTTCCCGCCCTTCGTAAGGTGTACACGTTCCGTTCGCCGGAGCTGTCTATGGCCGAACCGATGCTCAAGAAGAGGAGTCCCTTGAACAGGGCATGGTAGAAGGCATGCAGAAAAGCCGCCGACATAAGAAGTACTCCGGCCGGAGTA
>CAYTSI010000215.1:0-2417 GCA_964440465.1 uncultured Spirochaetales bacterium | reverse complement strand
AACACCGTCGTCATCACCGCCATCCAGGCCGCCGAAGGGAAAAAGGGATAGGGCGTTATATACTAATTTCCGGTTATGAACACTGCCGTTTCCTACGACGTAACAAACTGCACAATTATCCGCGGCGGTGCGGCCGAATACGGAAAGACGGTAAAGGTGCGCGGCGGGAAAATAGCGGCGATTGAAAACAGGCCCGGTGGATCCGGACCCTCCGTTACATCCTACGACGCCGAAGGGCACTGGCTTGTCCCCGGTTTCGTCGAGCTGCACATTCACGGCTGCGGCGATCTCAGCCTGGAGCAGGAAACACCGGCCGGGCAAATGCTTCACCGGATGTGCCGGGCATTAGCGGAGCGCGGCGTGAATACTTTCCTGCCAACGCTGCAGGCAAACGAAGCGGCGGTCGCCCGACTGGGGGGCGCCCCCGCTGTCCGCACAATCAGCCGGCATTCCGTTGTTAACGAGATGCCGGTTGTTCTTCATGTTCCCTATGATAATGCGGTAACAATTCGATCGTTAGAGGATGAAACTGAATTCTGCGTCATCCGCGCGGCAAACGATAAAAGTTTCACACCACGTTTTCTTGGAGAAACTGATGTTCGGCGGGTTACTCTCGGCTCCGGCCTCACAGTGGAAGAAACAAAACGGGAGCTTCGAATTGCCGCGGATGATGATATTGCGCCATTGTCCGAAATGACTTTCGGGGAAGTTTTGAATTATCCCGGCAAGTGGTCGAGCTATCCCCCCCACCATCATCCCCATCCAGAGATCTACCACTACCGTTTCGAACCGGACAACGGGTTTGGTTATGCTGAAGAGGGGGGAAAGGTGTACCGTGTAACTAACGGCGATACGCTTCTCGTAGCACCTCATAAGGTACATCCTCAAACTTCAGCGCCCGGGTACGCAATGGTTTACATTTGGGCAATGCCCCATTTGCCCGGTAACCGCTTCGGGAAGAACACCCGTCAGTTCGAACAGGAACACACTTGGGTTTTGGAATAGCAAACAACCAATTTATAACTATCGCCGAAGGGAAAAAGGGGTAGAAAAAACGGCGGTGCTGAACACCGCCGCCTGTAATTGCTGTATGGCTGTGCGTTACGGGGTTTCTCTCTCTACCCTTGGACCGTACATAGCAAGGCCCCACCAGCCTTTTTGATCGGAATTGTCGTCGGAAAAGCTCGCGGGCATCGCTTTGGAGATTGCCCGGATGAAAAAATAACCTTCTCTGTCCGCGTAATAGCCGGAATTAACCGAATCAAGCAGGGTATCGAAATCATCCGTGTCGATCGTTCCTTCAACGTCTGTTCCTGTCAGCTCGAGCAGCTTGTTGTTGTTTACATCGTATATTTCCAAATCGACATCGGCCATGTCATCATACGTATCGAGACCGGATGTGTTTGCATCGAGCAGCGCGACATCGTCGCTCAACCAGTTGATATTGTTCCGCTGCTCGGCGGTGTCGTTTGTATCGGTCGGTTCATGAACTTTGACGATAAACCAGCATTCATCGTCTGCATCGGCGAAGGTGTACACGGGGTTGTACTGGGGATTCCAGTAGTAAAAGTCGGTGAATGAATACGTCCCCGTCGGTTTTGCGTCGGCGTGGTTAAATGACCCGACGGACATCATTTCTTTAGCTGCCTGTCCGGAAATAGTAACATCGGAAATGTAC
The DNA here is from genome assembly GCA_964440465.1 of uncultured Spirochaetales bacterium. GTDB lineage: Bacteria > Spirochaetota > Spirochaetia > SPDA01 > CAZSGZ01 > CAZSGZ01. Next base: position 739 of record CAYTSI010000215.1, on the reverse strand, counting down.
CAGGGACCGCCTCTAAAAACGACCTCTTTTCTACCGTCTGCGAGGGATTCGTAGGTGCCTTCTTTGTAGATCGGCATAACACTGAGGCTGTGAATTTCAGCAGGTACCAAGCCGGTAAAAGTAAATTCCGTTGCCGTGGCATCGAGGTCTTTGCTGAAATCGCCAGTTGAAACTCGAATACCTTCCAGCGCCGCGGAACCCTTTTTATCATCCATGAGGGTGTCCGTTGTCCATGTTACCTTCGCGCTGTATGTCGTCGCCGGTATGGCCGCGTCCGTGTTCGTGTCGGCGGATACGGTGGCAAGGCCCAATTCGCCCACGGGAAGGGCCGTCTCGGATGATTTACCGCAGCCGGCTAAGATCGCTATAATCAGCCCAGTAATAAAAACGATTGAGAAAAGCTTTGTTGTATTTTTCAATTTGCTCATAAAAACTCCTATAAAAAATGTTTACTCTAACCTACCGGCCGCAGATTAAATTGACCTTAAATCGGCGAAATTAATTTCCTCTCCCGCTCTTGTCCGCTATTGACGTATTGATTATACTAATTTCCGGTTATGAACACTGCCGTTTCCTACGACGTAACAAACTGCACAATTATCCGCGACGGTGCGGCCGAATACGGAAAGACGGTGAAGGTGCGCGGCGGGAAAATAGCGGCGATTGAAAACAGCCCCGGTGGATCCGGACCCTCCGTTACATCCTACGACGCCGAAGGACACTGGCTTGTCCCCGGTTT
>CAYTSI010000214.1:0-2480 GCA_964440465.1 uncultured Spirochaetales bacterium | reverse complement strand
CGGTAATTCTTAAATGAGTTCCTCTATGTAACTTTTAAAAACGCGCAGGTTTTTCAGCAATTTAGGATGGACCCGCCGGGTTCGCTTGATAATCTCATCCAGACGTTCCCAGTCGAAAGCAAGGCTGAAATAATACCGCTTAAAATGTCTGAAGCGAAGCAGCTCATGGAGATCGTTATAAATACCGTCGTCAATAACGTTCGGCCGAAGGTCGGTAATTTCCAGGGTCATCTTCTCAAGCAGGTCCTTATGCCAACGGTTGTCCGACAGACTGTTTTCAAAGAATTGGGAAATCCGGAAAAATATAGTTTCGCAGCAGGTATAATAACTTTCAATAATGGCGGCCGCCATGGCAGCTGTCCGCCTGGTCTTTCCCAATATTTCCACATCATGCCCGATTGCTTCGTCCAGTTCATCGTGCAGTTCTTCGAGTAAACCGGTATATTTTTCCACATCGGCTGCAAGGAGTTTTGCCGAATCATCCCCGGTCATAAAGTAATTTTCCCCTTGCCCTGATTGTTTCCGCGTGGAGAGGGTGGACCCGTTCGAGTTCAACTAAATCGACGGGGAATTCCGTTAACTCTTCCGCGTCTCCCTGAGCATGGAGTCCCTCTATCGGCCCGGCAAGACCTTCGACTGCAATGTCGATGTCCGACACCCTGCTGAACGTACCGGGCTTATGAACGGACCCCCAGGAGTAGACCCTCCGGGGATTGTACACAGCGATAAGCATTTCTACGATCCGGTGCATATCTTTCAGTGCCTGTTCACGCAGCAGTTCGAGTTCCTCTCTGCGTTCGGCCTGCCTGGATTCGAGATGTTTTTTAGCCCTTTGAACGTCGAACGGCATGATAACTTCCTTCATTTTCTATTGTATTCCGAAACAGGCGGGATATCAACTACGGTTACCCGATCTGGGCCGTGGTTACATTCCGGGAGAAAGCTGTCGGGGGGCGCCGAGAAGCGAAACGGCACAACCGCCGCATCTATTTCAGTTTCTTTTTCGCGATGTACGGATTTTCTGGATTTACCACCAATTCTTCGGTAAGAGATGGAAACTTCGTCCCGGCGGGTTTGCGTCGGTTTTGATATAGATTAAATCGTTTTCGCATGAAATACTAATGGGATGGAAAAAAATAATAACACCGCGGCGGCCGGCAGATTGTACAAGCCCTGGCTATTCCTCTTCGCAGCCGTCGGGATCAGCTGGCTCTTTGGATTTACAGCCGTACTATTGCAAAATGCGCTTTCCGATCCTTTGGTGAGGATTGTAGCGTACACCGGGTCGTTATCCCCGATGGCTGCGGCACTGGTGCTCCTTTCAAGGCGGCGGAGTACGGCCGGGGAAAAGCCCGTCCGGGATTTCCTCCTCAGGACCGTCGATGTCCGCAGAATACCCCTCCTCTGGCTGGTTCCGATTCTGCTCTTTTTCCCCGCACGTATCATTTTGGCGGGACTTATCGATACAGCTTTCGGCGGTCCCGGTATCGGACTCGAAGGAATGGCCCGGTTGATGGAACAGCCGGTAACGATTGTACCGATGCTTCTCTTTTGGCTTCTATTCGGCCCCGTCCCGGAGGAGCCGGGGTGGAGAGGATATGCTCTTGACGGGTTGCAGCGGCGTCTGACGGCACTCACATCCGGGATCGTTATCGGGCTTTTCTGGATGCTCTGGCACCTGCCTCTATTTTTTATCGCCGGCACCTGGCAGTCGGACCAGTTGGGATTCGGAACACTTCCATTTTTGTATTGGGCGGTCAGCCTGATAGCTGAATCGGTACTTTACGTTTGGGTCTACAACAATACGAATCGGAGCATTCTTGCGGCGGTGCTGTTTCACTTTTCGGGAAACGCATCGGGAGAACTTTTTGAACTGTCCGCGCGGGGAGAATTGGCGGCGATGGTTTTGACGCTTGCCGCCGCCTCGGGAGTAACGGCGTTCTTCGGTGCGGAAAAGCTTTGCAGGCGGTCCCTCGACGCCCCATAAATGCCGGCCGGCTCAGGAAGAACTATAGTACCCGCCGGTTTTCGGAGCACCCTTGAAATAAATTGTACCGTTCGACCGTACGATGCGTCATGGAAAGAGCTTCCGCGATTTCTCCGGCGCGCCGGCCGGGATTGTTCTCTATATATTCGGCCACAAGATTTACACCGCCATTTACACCGCCATTAGGCTTTTCAGCTGTTTTCGGAAAAAGCACGACACGAAAAAACGGCCCGGTCGTTTCGAACCGCGGCTCCCGCAGACCGCCTTTCCGGTACACTTCAAAAACCCGCCGGTAAACAAAAGAAAACAGCCGAAGGTAATTTTATCACCCTGCAGCAGTTCAAACTTCCGTAAAACGGTGAGCGGATCGTCTGTTATCGGATATTCACGCAGGCGGTTAGCGTTTCGATTGCTTCCCGGCCGAACGATGCCTTAAACTCGAGCATACAGGAAGTATAGTATATAGCCGGTTAATTTTCATCCCTAAGACCGG
>CAYTSI010000213.1:0-2505 GCA_964440465.1 uncultured Spirochaetales bacterium | reverse complement strand
GCAGAAGCCAGGAGAACCCGATAGATCCGGAAATATATCCGGCCCCCTCTTTCGCGTCCTCGAACCGGGCGATATGAAAGGTATTGTACGAGACGTCGAAAAATATGGATGACGATTCCTTCCCGGCGGTCAGCGGAATGTCCAGGCCCAGACCAAGCAGAATGCCGAAGGTGGACCCGTATCCGCTTCTGTCGGAAACCCAGACAAAATGGGAGCAGATATCATGGGTAAAGTAGGGCCGGACCGTTTCCAGCAGGTTGAGAAACACCCGGATGCTGAAGCCGAATCTAAGGGTCTGGACAAACATGCCGTCGAAGGGAAGGATGTTGTACCAGTTCGCGATGCCGACCTCCACGCTCATCGGTCTGTCGATATGCCCCACGGGATAGGCAATGGTAAAACCGCCGCCGGCGGTCCCGGCGGGTTTTGCATCTGTGTCTCCTGCAAGTTGTTGGCCGAGCAGTTCATTGTGCAGAACCAACCCGCCGGTGGCGGCGAAGCGGAGTTTTTTATCCGCCGTGAACACGCTGAATGCCGCTGCCATAAAAAATATAATCAGCGCGAAGGTTTTGAAACTCATTCGTTTCCCCCCATGAATAGTGATCCTGTACAATATACATTGTTGTATAATAATTCTTGTAGAATTTTACAAAAAATATCATATATCAACCTAAACGCTCTTTCATGCGGCTAAAACAAGAATTGGCGAGACTTAGTTTTGGATATACATGTAAATCTAAAACAGATTATCTTATTTACATTTTTCAAGGATTTATATACATTATATGCATGTACAACCGATGTGTTACTCTCGGTCTGGCTCAATCGGAATCCTGTTTTCTATGGGGAGCCAGGCAAACAGGGAAAAGTACTCTGCTGCGAGAACAATTCCGCTCTCCCTTTTACTATGACATGCTGCTGTCTGATCAGTATAAAAAATTTTTAACTAATCCCGCGCTTTTACGGGAGGAATTATCGGCAGCGGGAGTAACCGGAGAGAATCAAAAACATCCCGTTATTATCGACGAAGTTCAGAAGATACCCTCCCTGCTGGATGAAGTGCATTGGCTGATGGAAAATCGAAAAATCCGTTTCATTCTTTGCGGTTCAAGTGCTCGTAAGCTTAAAAGAGGGCATAGCAACTTGCTGGGAGGCCGGGCAGTACGGTATGAGCTGTTTCCGCTGACCTTTTCCGAAATTCCCGAATTCAACCTTCAGAAAGGACTTACTAGCGGTTTGCTGCCGCGTATGTATGATTCTCCCCATAGTAAAAGGCTGCTGCAGTCGTATATCGCCGATTATCTGAAAGAAGAGATTGCCGCTGAAGCTCTCACCAGGAATATTCCCGCTTTTAGCCGTTTTCTGGATGTGGCTGCCATTTGTAACGGAGAAATAATCAACTACAACAACATCGCGTCCGATTGCAGCGTCTCCGCGCCAACGGTAAAGGAATATTTTCAAATACTTCAGGATACTCTGCTGGCCATTCATGTCCCCGCCTATACCCGAAGGGTAAAACGGAGAATAGTAACTTCTCCTAAATTTTATTATTTCGATGTAGGTGTGGCCGGTTTCCTGGCCCGATGGGGAGAAATCCTGCCCCGATCATCGCTGTTCGGCAAAGCCTTTGAGCATTTCATTCTGATGGAACTGAAAGCCCATTCCTCCTACTCGGAATCTTTTTACCCAATCGAATACTGGCGGACATCATCCGGAGTTGAGGTGGATTTCATCCTGAACCATGGAGAAATCGTTCTGGAAGTCAAATCCACGGGACAGGTAAACTACAGGCATTTAAAAGGGCTCAGGACGTTTAAAGAGGAGCATAAACCCCGCCGGGCCATTGTCGTTTCCCAGGATGACAAACCGCGAACCACGGATGACGGCATAGAAATCATTCCCTGGCGCCTGTTTCTGGAAGAACTGAACGCCGGAAATCTAATATATTGATGATTTACTAAAGCGGAAGTTGGACCCCGGAGGGCCGGAAATATCTCACGAAAATTTACAAAAAATATTAAATATCAACCTATACTTTTCATTTTGGTGTTGTTATACTCGTCACCATTACAGGTGCCCGTAATGTAAAAAAGGGCTTAAAAGGGAACCGGGTGAGAAACCCGGACACCCCCAGGTACTGTAAGAGGTTAGATGCACGTCAAGGATCTGTTTTGCTTTGAGGCCACTCAAAGGGGAGCGGAGTAATCCTGCCACTGTCCTTCGGGATGGGAAGGCGACGAAGCATCGTAATCACCCTCGAGTCAGGAGACCTGCCTGTATCCGCCCTTCGTCGAAGGGTGATCAATAATCACAATCTCCTGGGTGCGAGGCGTGGAAAGATCGTTGTTATGCTATTTATCTAATTAATCTAATCAACATCAATTCTCCAATCATTCTCCCGGTAGATTAACAAACGAATCGCGTGCAGGAACCGTGCGTCAATCGGAGGTAACATGAAGAAAAGAACAAAAAAAATTATACTCATCGTCGGATGCTTGTTTTTAA
>CAYTSI010000212.1:0-2520 GCA_964440465.1 uncultured Spirochaetales bacterium | reverse complement strand
CTTGCAATTGATTGCTCCCTTCCCTTACACTTATCTTCACTATGCGGACGTCATCCGACCTTCAGAAAAAACTCCGATCTATCGACGGGCGGGGGTATAAAGCCTACAAAGACATAAAAGAAAGATACTCCTTCGACGGATTTACACTTATTATCGACCATGTGCAGGGCGACCCCTTTGCCGCGCCGAGCAATATGCGGGTAATTGTTCCGCGGGAAACGGCCGGGTTTCCGGAAGATACTTTTAAAAACAAGTCCAGGGAAATTGCCTGCCGGGACTTTCTGACCAGGGCCTTCAAAACGGCAGTGAAGAGCATTTGCCGGGGAGGCCGGGGGACCGGGAAAAGCGGACTCATCGGCGTTGACTCTCCGGGTCAGGAGGTCCTGCAGCGGACCTCCGCATTCATCTGCAGCCGTGAAGTGGAGCTCCGCTTTGTCGTAGGCCTGCCCGCATTCGGGAGAAAAATCGCCGGCAGACATGCCGAGGAGATGCTCTTAAACGAGCTGCCGGAAATCGTCCGCGCTTCGCTTCTCTTTGCAGCCCTCGACCGGGAAGCCCTGTACCGGCACATCGAAACAAACGAGGACGCCGACACGCTCCGGCGGATGCTCCCCGAAAAGGGGCTGATCGCCTTCGTTGCCGACGGTGCGGTCCTGCCGAGGCGAAGCGGCATCGACGACCGGCCCTTAACGGGAACGGAGGTCGTCCCCTTCCAATCGCCGGAAAGCATGCGGGCCGGTTTCGACCTGCCTAACGTTGGCTCGGTTAGCGGGATGGGCATCCGGCGGGGAATAACACTGATTGTCGGCGGCGGCTACCACGGTAAATCGACCCTGCTTAAGGCGGTTGAACGGGGTATTTACAACCACATACCCGGCGACGGGCGGGAATACGTCGTATCAGATCCGGCCGCGGTTAAAATCCGGGCCGAAGACGGCAGACGGATTGAGAAGGTGAACATTTCACCCTTTATCAGCAACCTTCCCTTCGGGCAGGACACTGCCGCCTTTTCCTCGGAAGACGCCAGCGGCAGCACCTCCCAGGCGGCGAACATCATCGAATGCATCGAAGCCGGGGGACAGGTACTTCTCATCGACGAAGACACCTCGGCGACCAATTTTATGATCCGTGACCACCGGATGCAGGAGCTGGTTGCAAAGGAGCAGGAGCCGATAACACCCTTTATCGACAAGGTCCGCTCCCTCTACCGCGACTGCGAAGTATCCACCCTTCTCGTCATCGGCGGGTCCGGCGACTACTTCGACGTGGCCGACCATGTTATCTGTATGCGGGAGTATCTGCCCTATGATGTTACAAAAGAAGCTGCCGGCATTGCCGAGCGGTACAAATCGGAACGGAAGCGGGAGGGAGGAGAAGGCTTCGGCGCTGCTACCCCGAGAATACCCCGGAAAAACAGTTTCGACCCGAGTAAGGGAAAGAAAAGCGTAAAAATCCAGCCCCGGGGCCTCAGCCATATCCAGTTCGGCACCCATACCATCGACCTTTCCGGTGTCGAGCAGATTGTCGACGAGAGCCAGACCCGGACCATCGGCGAGGCAATCCTGTATTCAACGCGGTTTATGGATGAAAAGGCCGCCCTGCGGCAGGTAATCGAACAAGTAGTGGAAAACATAGAAAAAATGGGCTTAGACGTCCTGCTGCAGCATCCGGACGGAAACTACGCGTATGTTCGGGGAATAGAGATAGCGACGGCAATAAACAGGCTCCGCGCACTGAAGATCAGTTGAGCCCCGGCTCCATGGTGCATGCCTTCCTCCCCTCGAATTCGGCAGTGCCGGAAAAATAGGCCCGCATCCCCTCGGGCAGCAGCTTCAGCACCTTCTCCGATACGGAAATACACCCGGGGCCGGTAAAGGATTTCTCTAAATGGGCGGCATAGTTGATAGTGTCCGAAACGATTTTTCCGGTGTCGTCATCGAATTTAATTTTCCCCGTATCGAGAGCGACCCGCAGGGTAAGCTCGTCCGATATCGGACGTTCCGGGTCCATGTTGAATACCGGCAGAAGATGCTGAATTTCCATGGCAAACATGACGGCCCTGATAGAATGAGTTTTAAAGGTAAAGGCGAGTATCCCTCCGTCCCCCGCCCAGTGCCATATCCGTCCATCATAGACCGCGAGGACCCTGCGGAGAAAACTCCAGAACTGGAAATACAGCTTTTCGGCTTTTTTTAACCCGTGATCCTTTACCAGTTTCGAGTTGCCGACAATGTCTAGGCTCACAATCGTCATTTCATACGTTTTCCCGGCCCGGAGCACGCCCCAGTTCGGCAGTTCGTCCACATCCTCCTTAATCCGTTTCATTTTCCGCTTTTTATAATCGTACACGTATCCTTGTTTTGCCAGATCGTTCATTACTACCTCGAGCTCGGCAAAAGATACCGTCTGCCCCGCCAAGTCGCTGCCGTCGAGATCAATCAGCAGTTTGAGCAGCTGATCTTCACATTTCTCGGAAGAACATTGCTCGATAAGGGTGGCCGCCGCCTTCCGCTTCGAAAT
>CAYTSI010000211.1:0-2582 GCA_964440465.1 uncultured Spirochaetales bacterium | reverse complement strand
GGGGAAAGCCGCTCTGTTCTCTGCCGCGGGGCCGGGTAATCCAGTAAAAAATCGATGCTATTTTCCAAAATGAGAATTGCTGTTTTTAGCAGCCGACTGGTAGATTCTTTTTCCATAGTAGTGTATAGTCTAGACGACGATGTTGAGTATCGTGAATTTTACTATGTTGAATTGCCAGTTAATTGAGATTAAAGAAGTTTAATAGATCCTAACGATCCATTCCCTTTACCTACAATTACCGCTATTTCAGCAATATACGAACAAGAACGATATTGCTACGACGTTACATTAACAATTTCCGGAATGGACCCGGAACAAGGAGCTATTATGTCTAAGAATATTTATGTAGGAAACCTCAGCTATGAGGCAAACGAGCAGGAGCTGGAAAGCATGTTCAGCGAGTACGGTGAAGTAAGCAGTGTTCGGATTATTACCGACCGTGATACAAACCGTTCGAAAGGCTTTGGTTTTGTAGAAATGCCCGACGGTTCCGCCGCGGACAACGCGATTTCAGCGTTAAACGGCAAGGAATGGAAAAGCAGGCAGATGAAAGTAAACGAAGCGCGGTCGAGATAAGACTGCCTTCCCTAGTGCCCCGCGAAGCCGCGGCGGTATTATAGAAAAACTATGGAAAGCAGCCGCTTGTATCGGCTGCTTTTTTTTAGTGCCAACCATATTATAAGGAGTTACTTTGTCAAAAAATTTTTATTCACAGGAAAAAAGGAAAAAAGAACTGAAAAAGAAGAAAAAGAAAGAAGCAAAGCTGGAAAAAAAGCGGCAGAAAGCAGAAGAGACGCCGGAAAATCAAGAGGAACAATAGAAAAGAGAACGCTTCGCAGTATCACAGCTTGACGGAGAAAGAGAAAACCCATTGAAAGTCGTTTAGCGTGTTCCCGGCGGTATGATCAAAATTCTTGATGTGAATCCAGTACAGATGAGTGCCGATGCTGAACATTTCGGAAAGGAGTTTTCCCGGAAGAAAAAAAGATGAAACCTTTCCGTAAAAGTGGGTAACAATTTTTTTCTCCGACAGACCGCTCGGGGCCTTCATTGCGGCCGCCTCACGGTCCGACCGATATGGTGTATCAATTTGAATTTCACCTTTATCAATAATTGTTACATCCGAGCCCGCTTGAAACGCGCCGAACATGTTGTATCCCGCGTGAAAGAAAAAGACATCTGCATCGGGTGCGTATTGATACCCGATAGCACTAGAGATAAGTTTCCGGGAACCGATGTAGTTCGACATAAACCGCCGTTTTACAATTAAATCAGGCTGGACTTCTATAAGATACAGCCAAGGGTCCGCGCGGGCCCATTCGAAACCGCCGGAAATATACCCGGGACCTCCCGGAATTTTCCCTTCAATACCGAGGAGATATCCGTTCGCCTGGGGAATGTTTTCTCCATATTCTTCAGCTTCATATTCCGCGGTAAGGGTGTCTAACAGGAGCTGACCGTAAAGGTTGCCCCAGCGGAAAGGGTTGATATTTACCTCGGCGGAAAAAACAATATTGCCGTAACGGTCGTCTAAAAAGTAATTATGATAAACCATAAAGGGATTGAGGAATTTTATGTCACTTCCTTTTCCCTCGTATATAAGCCCTTCCGATATTGCAAAGGTGAATCGCCTGAAGAAGCGGAATTCCATACGATGGGCAATGAATGCTTTTGTTAATTCCGCCAACTCCGTTTCGTTTTCCCAATTTTCCAGGTCGAAATAGACCGTAGAAAATTTAAATGCTTTCCAGTACGTTGAGAACCCGATGCCTTCATGAAAGTCCATATTGTCAGAAAGGAGGAAATTACCGGTTTTTCCGTTCCCCCAGGAATAGAGGTCCCGTCCGAACCGAAAATTCCAATGATTGCCTCCGGCAGATAAGAATGCCCGGTATGGGAAATTAGCATCCAGCTCTCCTAAATCGGAAAAAATGTTTGAATAATTGTCCTCTTTCAGTTCGACAACAAAAGGGTCTTTCCGAAAAGGGAAATCCATAATCCCGTAGAGAAAACCGGCCGTCCACATTTCCAACCCGACCCTGAATAAGGGCAGCCGCTTGCCGTAGCCGTACTCCCAGTCCATATAATTTTGGCTGCTGTGCAGGTATGTTTCAAGGTTTGCTTCCAGGGAAGCGTTCGCGGCAAAGGTTTCGTCTTCGCCGTAGAGTGTCCGCGGATGCAGCCTGCTTTCTATATAGGTGTACGTTTTCCTGCCCGCGGCGGAAAGCTCATGCTTTTTAATTAAATTAAGGGCCTCCCGCAGCTCGCCGCCGGAAAAGGGCCTCGAGCTAAAAGGAGGCGCTAAACCCTGTTCGAGAAACAATGCTCTGAGCGCGCTGTATACTTCATCGTCCACCGGATACAATTGCTGACTGTTTTGAGCGGTTACAAGACAGGCGCAGGTGAATATGAGGCAGCATACCAATATGTTCACCGGCTTGAACATGAAATATAATTTTACCGGACTATTATCGTGCCGTCAATGTGATTTTTGCAAAGTTCAAGGTGTCCATAGTTCTGCAGGATGTGTCTGAGAAAAAAATGCCGGCAGCTGCCGGGAGACAGACTGCCGGCGGTGAAAA
>CAYTSI010000210.1:0-2613 GCA_964440465.1 uncultured Spirochaetales bacterium | reverse complement strand
TTTTTCCGTTTCCGCGGAGAAAAATGGAGAGCAATAGAACTTATCCGGCGGTAAATTTATTCCTTGCGCGGTCTCTCCTCATATATTATGATTTATATATACAGGATAAATTGTGGCGAAATTTCCAGTGACAGTTTTTTTCACCGCGTTTTTTCTTCTCCTGCTGCAGACAGGAGTTTGCGAAGAGAAGATAATCCTTACCGCCGAATCCGACTCCATACAGCTCAAATACAAAATTTACCTGTTAGAAGACCCCGACGGAAAGCTGTCCGTTCAGGAGGCGGCAAAAAAGGCGGCTGATTTCAGCCTTAATCCGGAAAAGGAGCCGAATATCGGCTTTACCCGCTCCGATTACTGGGCAATGCTGATAGTCGAGAACAGGTCGGGACACGACAAATGGATGCTGGAACTTGGATACCCACCCTTTGATTATATCGAGGCGTTTATTGTCAGTGGCAGAGGACAGGATTTCCGCATCCTGCACCGGGAGAAAAGCGGGGACCAGGTCCCGAAAAGTGAAAAACTTACTCCGAACCGGACCCACACGGTAAAGCTTCCCGTACCGCCGGGAAGCAGCACCCGGGTATTTTTACAACTCAGTACAGAATCATCCTTTGTTCTCCCCCTGCGGATATTGACTGAAGAAGGATTTTATAGCAATGCCAAAAAGGCGCTGCTCCTCTTCGGCATCCTCTTCGGGTTTTACCTCGTAATGGTCCTGTATCATATCCCGCTTTTCTTCACATCCCGGGAACGCTCCTATCTCTACTATACCGTTTTCGTTACCGTTTATCTTCTTTTTCAGGCCAGTATGTCGGGAATTGCAGGGCTGTACCTCTGGCCCGGGCGGCCCTGGTGGATAAACAGATCGATGCTGCTGTTTGGGTCGCTGTCTATTTTTTTCACCCTCATGTTTACCCGTCAATTCCTCCAGACCCCTTTACTTGCACCGGGAATTAATAAAATTTTCACCGGCCTGCTGATTGTAACCGGTGCCACCGTTGCAGCTTCTTTTTGTATTCCCTACTTCATCGGTATCCAGGCCATCAATTACATGATGTCATTGGTAGGGGTCCTCTACATCGTAAGTGCCGTCTGGACCTACCGGAAAGGGTTCAAGCCCGCCCGCTACTACCTCATTGCCTGGATTTCATTTATTATTGCAGTTTTTCTTATTGCCCTGAAAAACGGCGGGCTGCTCCCGAGCACCCCTGTTACGGCCAATGTCCTGTATATCGGCGGGGGGCTGGAAATCGTTCTTCTGTCCATCGCCTTAGGCGACAAGATCAATCTGCTTACGAAACAGCACGAACAATCTGAAAAAGATAAACTGAACCTAAAGGAGGAAATGCTCAGGGCAACGGAAAAGCAGCTCTATACCGACAGTCTGACGGGACTGGCAAGCCGGAATAAACTGATTGCCGACCTTTCCACCTTCAATTATCCCGTTCTTTTACTTATTAATATCGATCATTTTAAAGACATCAACAATTTTTACGGGAACAAAATCGGCGACAGCCTCATCCTCCTGCTCGGAAAGCGGCTCGGCAGCCTTCAGCCCCTCCATGCCGCCCACTTATACCGCCTGCACGCGGACGAGTTCGCCTTTGCCATCGACGACAGTATTGACGACGCGGGGATAACGGTGCTCGCGGAGGAGATGTACTCCCGCTGCCAGAAAGAGCCCTACGGTATCGGGACCCTTTCCATTCACATCGAAGTCAGCATCGGTGCCGCCGCCCTTTGTTCTAATATTCTGGAAAAAGCCGATATCGCCCTCTCGAAGTCAAAACAGACACAGTCGAATTTTTGTATTTACAACCCGTCAATGCAGACGATGAAACAGTACGAAAACAACTTAAAGTGGATTGAGTTTATAAAAGATGCAATCGCAAAGGACCGGGTCTTTCCAGTCTTCCAGCCGATTTACAGCAATGTCAGCGGCAAAATAGAAAAATACGAGACGCTGATCCGGCTGGAACTGGAGGACAAAACCGTGGTTTCCCCCGGGGCGTTTCTGAGGATTGCCAAAGAGGCGAAGCTGTATCCGGTCCTTTCCCGGATTGTAATCGATAAAAGCCTGCAGATTCTCAAACAGCGGGGCACTGTGTTTACCGTCAATCTTTCCATCGACGATATACAAAACGAGGAAACCGTAACGTTCCTCAAAAAGCGGATCGAGGAATACGATTTCAGCAACAAGCTCGTGTTTGAAATACTCGAATCGGAGGGTATCGGGAATTACGAAGCAGTCAGCAGTTTTATCGATACAATGAACAGGTTCGGTATTCAATTTGCCATCGACGATTTCGGTTCCGGCTATTCCAATTTCGAATATCTGCTGCGTCTGAAAATCGACTACATCAAGATCGACTCATCCCTGATAAAAGATATCCACCGGGACATTCACGCCAGGCATGTAGTTGAAACGATCATCGCAATCTGCCGCAAACTGCAGTATAAAACAGTTGCCGAATTTGTCCACAACAAAGAGGTGTATGATGTCGTCCGGCAGCTGAATATCGATTATTCACAAGGGTTTTACCTGTCCGAGCCCCTGCAGCTTGATTAGCCTCTATTTCGAAAGCACCTCTTCTTCATCGATCTCCGCCG
>CAYTSI010000209.1:0-2704 GCA_964440465.1 uncultured Spirochaetales bacterium | reverse complement strand
AGGCCTTTCATCTCATTACGCTTTTACAGCTTCTGCAAACTCCCGTATACGCGGAACAATCTGCTCGGAACTGAGACCGTAGCGCCGCAGCAAATAGGGCAGCTTTCCCACTTCTCCGAATTCGTCTTCGATTCCGATCCGCAGCAGCCGGCCGGCCCCGGTCTCCGCCAAAATCTCCGCAACCGCCGACCCCAATCCGCCCCGGACCTGGTGGTTCTCCAGCGTAACCACGGCGCCGGTTTTTTCAGCATATGCAAGGATTAGGTCCCGGTCGATGGGTTTTACCGTATGCATGTCGATAACCGAGGCCGAAACGCCCTGCTTTTCCAGGGCATCCGCCGCTTTCAGCGCCTCCGGCATCAGAACAAATCCTAAGGCGATAATCGTTACGTCCGTTCCTTCCCGGAGCACCTTTCCCTTCCCCAACTCGAAGGTCTCGTTTTTATCGTAGATTACATTCGCGTCCTTCCGGTGCAGCCGCATATAGGTGCAGCCCCTGTGATAGGCAGACTGCTTGACCAGCGCCTTCATCGACACCGTGTCGCAGGGCTCGAATATCACCAGGCCGGGCACCGTCCGCATCATGCCGATGTCCTCGAAGGCCATGTGGGTCCCGCCGTTGAACTTCGCGCTGATTCCCGGATCGCTCCCGACAAGCTTCACGTTCAGCCGCGCGTAATTTGCCGTCAGAAAAAACTGGTCGAACACCCGCCGGGAGGCGAACACCGCGAAAGTATCGGCAAAGGGGACCTTCCCCCGGGAGGAGAGTCCGGCGGCAACGCCCACCATGTTCGCCTCCGCCACCCCCACGTTGATCGAGCGCTCTGGAAATTTCTGGTCGAACTTCTTCGTTCCGTCACCCCCGGACAGGTCGGCATGGACAACAACGATATTCGGGTCCTTCTCCGCAAGTTCCATCAGGGCCTCACCGTAAGCGTCACGCATCGTTAATTCACCCATGGTACGCTTCCTCTTGTTTAAGGAACTCTATCGCCTTTTTCGCCGTTTCATCGTCGCAGGCCATGTTGTGGTTGCCCACTTTTCCTTCGGCAAAGAAGGCGCCCTTCCCTTTCTTCGTGTCCAGCACGATGACCGACGGCCGGGCGGTCTGCTTCTTCGCCCGTTCTACTGAAACTTCCATCTCTTCAAAATCGTGGCCGTTGCAGCGCAGGGCAAACCAGCCGAATGCGGTCCACTTCGCGGTAATATCGTCGATGCTCATAATGTCGTAGATGTAACCGTCTGCGGTCATCTTGTTATAATCCACGAAGACGATGATGCTATTCAGGTTGAAGTGGGCCGCGCTCATTGCCGCTTCCCAGACCTGTCCTTCGTTGTTTTCACCGTCTCCTAAAATGGCGTACACCTTCCGATTAATGCCGTCCATCCGATTTGCCAGGGCGATCCCCACCGCCGCGGACAGCCCCTGCCCTAAGGACCCGGTGGTCATGTCGATTCCCGGAGTCCGGAACATATCGCAGTGGCTCGGCAGGTTCGTACCGTCGTCGTTTAGGGTCTGAAGCCACTCCATGGGGAAGTATCCCTTCATGGCCAGGATGGAATACAGTGCGGGCCCGGAATGTCCTTTCGATAAAACCAAAATGTCCCGGTCCGGCATTGTCGGCTGTTTCGGGTCGACATGCATGTGCCGGTAATAGAGCAGCGTTAAGATGTCCGCTATCGACAGGGAACCGCCGATGTGGCCGATCCCGATCCTGCCGATGGCCTCAAGTGTAAGACACCGCGCCCGGTTCGCCGTTTTCCGTAATTCCGCAGATACTTCTTTTGTAAGCATAACTTTATCCTTTTAAATACCTGTGCTTCATCTGCGAAACGGGCGGCCCATTCCATAATTTCGTCGCACAGGATCATTCCCATCTTCCGGGCCGTTCAGGTCCAGCCGTACAATGGCAACATCCATATACGCGGGACCGAGCTGCCCGCCATGCTACTATCCCGTTTTCGTATCGAAATAATAATCGGCCAGATGCCGCCGGACAAGTTCCTCGGCGGCGGCGCAGTCCCGGGCGTAGATTGTGTCGGCTATATTTGTATGCAGTTTGACGCCCTCTTTAATAAGCTCCGGATCAAGGGGCATAATGTTCCGGATCAGCTGCACCTTCAAATCGAGAGACTTTACAAAGTCGTGCAGATATTTGTTGCCGGTAAACTCCGCCATCTTGCAGTGAAAGGCACTGTCCATGTCGAAGCAGGAGGCAAGGTCCCCCTCCTCGGCATACCTGTCACCCCGATCGGCGATCGTTTTCAGCTCCCTGTACTGTTCTTCGGTTATTGTATTGCACAGCAGCCGGACAGAAAGGGTGTCGAGCTGGATCCGGAGCATCCCAACGTCCTTTCTGTCGTCAGGGGTCATTTTTACTACTTCCGCGTATTTTCGCGGGTAAATTATTACCAGTCCGTTCTTCTCGAGTTCCCGCATGGCCTCCCGGATCGGCGTCCTGCTGACACCGAAGATGTTTGCAATTGCCTCTTCGGGAATCCGCTGCCCCCCCTTCAGCTCCTGGGTCATAATCATCCGCTTGATGTGGGTGTAGACCTGCCGGGACAAGCTGTTATAATTAATGTCCTTCTTGACGTCAAACGGTGTTGCCGCTTCCATTCAGCCCTCTCTGTGCACAGTATACAACATGCGAAAAAATCTGTAAAGTTTCAGTTTTTTTCTCTGTATAGGTAAGTAAGGAGG
>CAYTSI010000208.1:0-2773 GCA_964440465.1 uncultured Spirochaetales bacterium | reverse complement strand
AAAGACGAAGTGCCCGGAGGTAAGTGTCGATTTAATCCGAAAGGTATTAAAGGAGTTGAAAAAAGAAGGCGCTGTCGGTACAACCGGAAAAGGACGCGGGGCAGAGTGGTATAAATTAGGTACTAACGATTAAATTAGGTACTAAATTAGGTAATAACGGGACATTACTATCCGCGGGCAGCTCGGACTACATGAAGCATCTTGAAGATACGGCTTGAAGATTACTGTATATTAAGGAGGGCAGCCATGTGGTTTCGGAAACTGCTTTCGAAGCAATTGTCCCGCCGGGCCGTCATTTATCGTACGGAAAACCAACAGGTATTCAAGGCCCGTGACGCTGTCTGATGCATGCGGCTGAGTGGGTAATAATGGCAAAAAAAAAGACCAATGCAAATAAAGAAGTCTCCATTGTCCGCTCATCGGCTGCAGAGTACCTGAGTTTCATTGCCGCTTCAGGTCAGGGAGGGGTGGAGGCTTTATACGCCGAAGAAAACAGATGGATGACTCAAAAAATGATGAGGTTATTGTATGATGTTGAAACCAATACCATTAACTACCATCTGAAAAAAGTATTTGTGGATAGCGGGATGCTCCTAATGGAAAAATCCAGAAATTTGACGTGGTAGTTGCAAAGAATTATCTGAATAAGAAAGCAGCTTGCTTGATAAAGGAAAGCGGATACACCTGCTGACGGTCGAAGGCAAGGCCCCGCTGTTTTAATTCGTTAACTAGCGCACCATTCGTAGGCGGACTCCAGCAGCCCCAGGATTACCGGTCTACGGCAAGAACTGAAAAACCTCTGGAAAAAAAAGAATGTAATCGTATACTATATCGTGGAGGAAAAATGTTTACATATACCGAAGAACTTTTCGACGAAGTTGCCATGCTTGAACCGATCCATTTCATCTGTCTGGACAGGGCATTTTCCGGACAAGACGATGTAAAGGCCAACGCGGTACTTACGTTTAAGTCGAATCAGAACGCCGACGGAACGCCGAAAGCCCTATTTAAGACGGTGTAAGCAGGTACTTTATGGCGAAAGACTTAACCAAATCCACAATAGATCGACAGAACGTCCTTAACAACAACTATGCCTTGGAAGAAATAGAAAAAGCGGCCTCTATTGAAACCATAGAATTTCGAGGAAAAAAGGTGTTGTTAAAGAGCCAGATAGCGGCATTTTTCGAAGTAACCGAGCGGACAATTGATAATTATCTGGCAAAATATGAAGAAGAATTGAAAAATAACGGGTACGAGGTTTTACGAGGTAAGTCATTGCAGGAGTTGAAATTAGCAGTAAAGGGGAACTATGTTGACGAAACGGATTTCATTAACATCAAAGCCCCGCAAATCGGCATTTTCGACTTCAGGGCATTCCTCAACATCGCCATGCTCATTGCAGAAAGTGAACGTGCACGGCTCTTACGGCAAACCATCTTAGACATTGTCATCGATACCATCAACCGCAGGTCCGGGGGAAGCACCAAATTTGTCAATCAGCGGGACGAAGATTTCATCGTTGCGTATTTTCAGGAAGAAAACTACCGTAAAGAGTTTACCGACGCGCTAAAAAATTATGTTGATATGGGTAACTTCAAATATCCCCTCTATACGGACAAGATATATGTCAGTATTTTTCGAGAAAAGGCCCATGAATACCGTAAAGTCCTCCGCCTTCATGAAAAAGAAAATGTTCGGGATACCATGTATTCCGAGGTTTTAGACTTGGTCGCATCTTATGAGTACGGTTTTGCAAAGCTCATCGAAGAATTTTATAAAAAAAGAGGAAGAAAACTGAGCGCTTTCGAGGTCGATACACTATTTAAAGAATTTGAAGCGCAGCCACTTTGGAAACCTTTAGTTGAAAAGGCACGGAATAAAATGGCAAGCCGCGATTTGGCCTTCAGGGAGGCGCTCCACGTACAATTGACGGAATATCTTTTACCGTTAAAAGCGGAAGAGTTTGAACGCTTTCTCGGAGAAAAGAGCAAGGAATTAGCTGAGCGGCTGGACGACGCGAAGGATGTTTTCAAGCGATTGAAGGAACGGGGATAGTGGCGTTTATCTATATAACCATGGACCAGGTCATGGATATTCATAGGAAGACTATTGAAGTTAGCGGCGGCGGTTCTCTTGGGGTTATTGAACTGGGAAAGCTGGAAAGTGTGATTTCGCATATACAAAATGATTCCTATTATCCAACCTTTGAAGACAAACTTACACACTTGTTTTTTTCTACGAATAAATTCCATTGTTTTCAAGACGGGAATAAGCGGTTGGCTATTTCCCTAAGCGCGCAAATACTACTGTTAAACGGGTATTTATATTGTACAGACCGCTTCATCCGTGAAATGGAAAACATCAGTTATCATGTAGCGGCAGGCAGAATCGACAAGGAACTCTTAAAAAGAATAATCCATGCGGTTTTATATTTAGAAATGGATTCTGACGAGTCCTTGAAACTCGATATACTGCATGCAATTTCGGGAGATTAAAAAAATTACTCGAAGGGCTTGTTCCAGACAATCTTACATCCGCACCTCCGCAATCCTCCCCGCGCAAATAAAGTTCACGTACGTGCTCACCTCTTTCCAGTCCCCGGCCGCCTCTACAATCTTCTTATACCAGCCCAGCTGCCGGGCGAAGGTAAGTGCCTTTGCCGTAAGCGCGGCATCGTCACCGGTGAATGTCTTTTGGTCGATTATCACTGTACCGGTTCCCGTTCGAAGTACCAGGTCAGCCTGTCCGGAGATAAGCCGGCCGCCGGTCTGCA
>CAYTSI010000207.1:0-2822 GCA_964440465.1 uncultured Spirochaetales bacterium | reverse complement strand
AAGCATCGGCTATTTCCTCAAGCTGTCCCACGGAAACTTTTCCGGTTTCCTCGAAGGTCCGGGGAAGGCCTGCCAGGGCATACAGCTCCTCCCGCAGAACATCAAGTTTTTCAATAAATACCGCGGACCGTTCCGGTCCGGGAGTTGCCGCGTATTCTTCGGCACCCGCGAAATACAGCAGCAGCTCGCCCAAACGGCGGGCCGATTCCGTGTTTCTCGCTGTGTTAAACCGCAGTACATGAGGCAGCAGTATGCTCATGGCTGTGCCGTGGG
This sequence comes from uncultured Spirochaetales bacterium, assembly GCA_964440465.1. GTDB lineage: Bacteria > Spirochaetota > Spirochaetia > SPDA01 > CAZSGZ01 > CAZSGZ01. The sequence goes on along the minus strand of CAYTSI010000207.1, from coordinate 2,549 downwards.
GCACGCCGCATACGGCGCCGACACTGTGTCCCGCCGCGTGGACGAGCCCTACCATGGAGTTGGAAAAGGCGATACCCGCCATGGTCGCCGCGAGGGCGCATTGAAAGCGGGCATCTTTGTCCTTCGGCTTTTTTACCGCTTGAAGGAGGCTTCCGGTAAGCTTTTGCAGCGCGGCGGTGGAATAGGCATCGCTAATCGGGTTTCTGGCAAGACAAACGGCGGACTCCACCGCGTGGGTAAAGGCGTCCATCCCCGTTGCCGCGGTTATGGAGGGGGGGAGGGTGAGGGTCATCCGAACATCGAGGACGGCAACATCGGGCATAAGAAAATGAGAAGAAAAGAGCAGTTTTCGTCCCTCTTCTTCGTCCCGGATGACGGCCGCAAGGGTCGCCTCGGAACCCGTACCCGCTGTAGTCGGAATCGCGATAAAAGGTTTCAGCGGACCCCGGAGAATACCCGCTCCGGAATACTCCCGCGGGTCCGTTCCGCCTTTTGAAACAAGGATGTTTACACCCTTCGCCGTATCAAGGACGGAGCCTCCTCCGACGGCAACTATTCCGTCACACTTTTCCCGCCTGTACAGTTCCGCGCAATCATTGATGATCTTCAGGGAGGAATCCGGGGGTACCTCGTTGTAGCTGGCGGCAGGGGTAAAGGAACTCTCCGCAAAGGCGGAGGTCACCGTACGCAGCAGGCCCGCCTTTTCTATGCCCTTGTCGGAAATAAGAAGGGGCCGGCGGCTGCCGAGCAGTTCCAATTCAAAAGGGAGGTGTTCCAACGCATTGTCCCCGGCACAAATTTTTACCGGCGAGAAGAATTCAAAATAACCCATAACCGCTATCCTCCTAGATACCCAGTATCGTTTTTACATAAACGGCAAGCCGGCCGCCGTGTTTTCTTCCGAACTTCCAGTGTGGATATTCCTTTACGGCCTTTTTAGCAAGAAACTTCGGCAGCAGGTATACCTCCACAATGTTGAGTATCCGGACAATGCGCAGCGCTTCCGGCAGGCTGCCGTATACCACCATCCGGTCCCGGGCAAAGGCCTCGGTGGTCCCCTCCTGGAAGGTGAACAGCAGTATTGCCGCCTGCAGATGTTTGAACCGAATATCTACATCGAAACGGGCGGGGTAATCCTTCTGCCGCGGGACCCTCAACCTGTGCCCACTGTCGAGCATCAGCACCATTTCCGGGCCGAAGGGATGCACCCGGAAGCGGAAGGAAAAGCCGGCCGGCAGCCGGGAACACTCTTCTTGTATTTCCGCGTCAACCGAGGAACCCGCCTGCAGCGCACGCTTCAGAAACCACATAAGAACTGTTACATACAGTTTTTTCACCGGCAGCTTCCCCGGTCCCTTTAAGGCAATTCCGCCGCACCGCGGTAGCGGCAGGTCCCCGGATATGCCGAGGCGCTGCAATATTTTCCTCTCCGGTATGCCCTCTCCGTCGTAGCCCCGTTTCCTGTAATACTCCGATAGAAGGGCTTGGAAGGGGATTGCCTCCTTACGGGGATAATTTGAGCAGTCGTCATCGAGAAAGCGCGGCGGCAGGACATCGTCTCCTTCGCGGACCCCTTCGAGATTGTTCATATACCGTTCGAGAATATGGATACGCTCCCCCGCCCGCAGAAACCGCCGCTGGGACATTCGGATTCCGGTAATATCCGTAAAAAAACGGCTGAACAGAGCCCAGCTCATCAGCTGCTGCGACATGCCGGGGATAAACCTCATGGCAAGCTTCAGGGCCGCCTCGGGCAGGTACTTGGGGATGGCCGGCTCGAGGAGGTAGGGGAACGTTAAAAAAGCGCAGGTATGGAGCGAGTTGACCGCGGCAAAGAGGTTTTCGAAAAAGACCACCCAGTCCGCCTTCGCCTTTACGGAATAGGGCTCCAGATAGGGAAACACGACCTCCATCCCCACCAGGTAGGAGGAAAGGTGACAGCCCCCACGGTTCGCCACGGCGTAGCCTAAGGCCTGCCCCCATGCCCCCCGGGGGTCGTATGCCGCCATTTCAAGCCCCTTCACGTGGGCTGCAAACTCGGCACCGCCGTACTTCTCCGAAAGCGAGCGCACACCGCGGGCAAGATGGGCACCCTCTTCCTTTTTGTAAGCAATTTTTTCAAGGGCTTCCACAATACCCCCGGCTTCCCCGAAACGGAGGCCGGTTGAAAACAGGTTCCGTTCCCCCGCCTCCATGGTCCATCCGATAACAGAGGCCGTCGATATGGTGTCCATCCCCAGTTCACCGCAGCGGTCATTACACGCGGTAATGAAATCGGTATCGTAAATCTCGAGGTTCGGCCCGAACAGGCCGACGGTTTCGTATTCCGGTATTTGATGTACCGTCCCGTCGGCATGTGTGCCTTTATGTCCGCAGAGAATGGTACAGGGCCTGCAGGTACTCGGTTTGGAGTTGTACTTTTCAGCAAAAACCTCCCCCGAAACGTTCTCCGCTTCGGGAGCTGTCCGCAGAGTAAAATTTCTAACCGGGAGGACCCCCGCGTGATTGCACGGCTGTATGTTGACGGAGGTCCCGTAGTTCCGAAACGT
>CAYTSI010000206.1:0-2828 GCA_964440465.1 uncultured Spirochaetales bacterium | reverse complement strand
GTCGCACCCCCTCCGGCGGGCAAGGACAAAACTGCCGGCGGCGTCATTCCTCGATAAAAATAATCTCAACCCGGCGGTTTTGCGCCCTTCCTTCTTCGGTATCGTTGTCTCCAATCGGCTCGGAAGCGCCACGCCCCTCGTATAACAGCCGGTTCGGATCGATACCGCGGGCGGCGAGCTCTCCGGCTATCGTTTTTGCACGGTCGGTAGAAAGTTTTTGCTGTCCCGCCGGGTTTCCGACGTCGGCGGTATGCCCGGCAATCAGTATGGTGCCGTCACCGGCTTCCCGGACCGCCTCCGCGACGGCATCTAGCCGATCCTCCTCGCCCGGGAGCAGGGCCGCCGAGTCGGGGCGGAACCGGAGGGCCTTCAGACGCAGCGCCGGCCCTTCATCGGTTTTAAGGACTTCAATATCCGGCATATCAATGTCGGAAGGCCGTTTGCCCTCAGGATACGAAAACCAGTGATTTATAAACCCTTTATAGCTCAGCTCTGTACCGGAGACGGCAAATGTTTCTTCCACAGTATTTTTTATAAACAGCGGATACCCGTTATCGGTATTGAATGCTATCGAGAGGATGTAATTACCGGAGCAGCAGTCCGTGTCGAAAGAGATGTATCCGCTTACCGTATGCACCTGCTTTCCGTAAAACGTTCCGCGGCCGTCGTAGCGGTAGCGTGCCGTAACCGGTACAATGAGCGCCCGCCCCGATTGTTCCGGAAAGAGGGAGACGGTAACTGCTTCCTTCCAGACGGTGCCGGCCGGAGGTACGGGCGAAGGCAGGACCGGAATCGGCCGGAGCCGGGGATACGGGTCCGTTTCCAGTGCCCACTCCTCCGGCAGCGCCGAAGCCGGCAAATCGACCGCCTCGGAGGCGTCCACCCGCGCCCCCTGCTTCCGTGCGTCCCGGATAACGTCCTCGAGAATGTAGTACCGTCCTTGTGCCCCGTCCGGGGTAACGGTAATTCGGCCGTGTTCCGTCCGCCTGATCTGTTCCGCGTACCTTCCGCCGCGGTACATCCTGAGTTCGGACACCACCTTTTCCGTAATAACCGCGGAACGGGGAAAAAAGGGGATGGGCGTCTCATCTTCTTCGGCCGGCGCGGAGAAGACGGTAAACAAAAAAATCAATATAAGCATGCAGCGAATCATATGTCGGTTATGCTACAAAATTATTGCCGTACCGTATAGATAAAGAGCTTCGATTCCGGTAAAATAGAGACATGGCAGAGCCCTCCGTAAATATTGAAAAAGCCCGTGATTTTTTAAAAAGGAAGGAACAGCGGAGAAAAGAATATCTCCAGGAACGATACAAAAAAGCGCAGTCGGAATTTCACAACATATTGACGTTGATTATCGAAAAATATAATCCGGAACGTATCTATCAATGGGGATCTCTGTTATATCCGGAACGATTTAGTGAAATATCGGATATAGATATCGCCGTAGAGGGAATTGATAATTACGAAACCTTTTCCCGAATGTACGGAGAGACGGAACAGTTGAGCAGTTTACCGCTGGATTTAATCGAAATTGATAAAATACATCCCTTACAGGCCGATTCAATCCGAAAACAGGGCAAGGTAGTCTATGAGCGAAAGTAGCAAAGCGCAAATACTTATCGATGAAATAAGAAAGAATACTTCCATCCTTGATGGACTTTTTCGAGAGCACGAAGAAGCGTGCATGAAGGATGTACCCCTCCTCGGCAGGACAAATTCATCCGCGCTTCTTGTCGCGGGGTTTTTGGAGAATTATTATACATGCGCGGAAACCATATTTCTTCGGATTTCCCAATTTTTTGAAAACAGCCTCTCCCAGGAAAAATGGCATATGGACCTTCTTGGGAAAATGACGCTGCAAATAGAAAATATCCGGGAAAAGGTAATCAGCGACGCAACGTACTCGTTACTGTTTGAACTTTTAAAATTCCGGCATTTCAAACGCTATTATTTTCAGATGCAGAGGGATTGGGACAAAATTGAGTTTTTACAAAAAAAAATGCGGCAGGTGCACCCGGCCCTGCTGGCTGACCTGAAAGATTTTATTATATTTTTAAAAAAACTGTAAATGAACAACTATTTGGAAATAAATCTGACGGACTTTTCCGTCAGCGAACATGAAATTACAAAAGAAGACCGGAAGCTCTACTTAGGCGGAAAAGGAATCGGATTGAAGCTCCTTTACGACCGGCTTTCCGACGGAAAGATGGCCCCGGGCATCGATCCCCTTTCACCGGAGAACTGTATCGTTATTATGAACGGCGTTATGGTCGGTTCGGGCGCCCCCTGCACCGGGAGGTGGTCGACGGTAACGAAATCGCCGCTGACCGGGCTGTATACCCACAGTTCCTGCGGAGGTCCATTCGGGCTGGCACTGCAGAAGGCGGGCTTCGAAGGGCTCGTGGTAACGGGAAAAGCTGAAAAACCCGCGTATATCGAAATCACAGAAAAGGGAGCGGAAATCAGGTCCGCGGCGGATTTGTGGGGTTTGGAAACCGGAGCAGCGCGGGAGGCCCTGAAGCTCGGAAAAGAAGACGGCGCGTGCGTTATCGGACCCGCGGGGGAAAACGGGGTATTGTACGCGAACGTTCGTTCCGGCCACCGGTATGTGGGGCGCGGAGGGGTTGGTGCGGTATTCGGTTCGAAAAATTTAAAGGCGCTGGTGGCGCTGGCCGGGACGGCCGAGGTGAATCCGGTCCGGACCCGCCGTTTTGCAAAACGCAAAAAGAAAGCCGTAAAGATGATTAACCGGAACCATTTTGCGGCCGGTACGTTTCGGAACTACGGGACCTCCGTCAACATACAGCCGTGCAATCACGCGGGGG
>CAYTSI010000205.1:0-2921 GCA_964440465.1 uncultured Spirochaetales bacterium | reverse complement strand
CGGCGGTAAACTAGACAAACCTGTTCCGTATTTCCGAACTTACGTAGTCGAGGATGGCCACGGTTATCGCGATAAACCAGACGGCAAGACCCGCTGAACGGTAGTCTAAGAGCCGGATATACTGGACTAAGAGAAAACCGATACCGCCTCCTCCGACTAAACCGATGACCGTCGACATACGGACGTTGATGTCCCACCGGTAGATGGAAAAACTGACGAAGGGGGAAATCATCTGCGGGACCACCGCGTACATAATGGTCTGCAGCTTTGTCGCCCCGGTTGCCTGGATGGCTTCGATAGGTCCGGGGTCGATATTTTCGATCGCTTCGGAGTAGAGTTTCCCTAAGGCCGCGATGGAGTGAATGGTAAGGGCGATAATGCCCGCGAAGGGACCTAGGCCTACCCAGACCACGGCAATGAGCGCCCAGATAAGCGGTTCGATGGCCCGGATAACGTTTAAAATGGTCCGGGTAACGTAGTAGATCGCCATGGTGAACCAGGAGCCGGACATCAGGTTCCGGGCGGCAAGGAAGCTGATGGGAATTGAAAAGAAAATACCGAATATAGTTGCCATCATCCCCATGACGATGGTCTCCACCATCCGCTCTATTGTCAGCAGCAACGGTTCGCTTGGAAGCGGGCCTCCCACCGTATGCTCCTGCCGGGCGAGGATGTGATGGACCTGCTGTCCCTTCGCGCTCGGGGGGATCAGCCGGTAGGGCATCACCATTTCGAATTCGAAACTTCCCCGATCGTCGGTGGTTATCCGGATATAGTCCCCCTCCGCGCGGGGACGGAACTCGTTGCCGATAGGATCGCGCCACCAGATGTCGGTTAGTGTATTCGGGTCGAAATTTTTTCCGGAAACGGTAATTTTCGTGCCGGGTACAATTTCGTTGTTTTTATCCATTTCCGAAAGATCTCCGCACCGCGGCTCGGTGGTGATGTACGGGACCCCCTCCTCCGGCTCGTTTTCTTCCGGGAGCTCCCCTTCGTCACAGCCGATTACAATAGGAGACCGCGCGGATATGGCCTCGGTCCGGTAGATGACCGCGGCCTCCCACGGCCAGAGTACCTTTGACAGCGGAGGCCAGGCGTCGGGAAGTTCGGTAACCGCCTTTTTCAGGTCGATTTCACTGATCTGCCAGCCCAGGGCAAAAAAGGCCGCTACAATGAGAATAAAAATGCCCGGGGCGCCGCGCTCTTTTCGGGAGGCCTGACGGTAGGCGTCCCAGATGTTCCAGAGCCATATAACGATGATAAGGCCTATTACCAGGCCGATAAACAAGGGCCGCCGGTCGACTGCCTTCGAGAGTTTTGCGAGCGCCGTCGGCTCCCGGTGGGCCAGCAGGTGCACCCGCCATGCCGCGAGTCCTAAAATCGTCGCGAAGGACACTATCAGAAGGAACCCCCGGCGGACCATTCCCACGAAAATCTGCCCTAATCCGGGAACAATGGAGATAACACTCGCAGCCGGGCCGGGAATTCTGGAAGGTTTCGGCAGCTGTTTTTCGGTCTGTATGCTCATTCCGTACCTCCAAGCTGTTTCGGTCCGGCGCTGACCCGTTCCGCTTCCTCGCCGTAAATATCTTTAAACTCTTCGTCGGTCATGTTCCGGATTTCTTCCCTGCTGCCGCGGTAGACGATCTTTCCGTCCTTCAGGCCGATTACCCGGCTTGCATAGCGCTGTACCAAATCGAGGTAGTGGAGAGAGCAGATAATGGTAATGCCGTATTCTTTGTTAAGGTTTTCCAAGTCCCCTAAAATGGTGTGGGCCAAAACGGGGTCGAGACTTGCGACCGGTTCGTCGGCTAAAATGAGGTCCGGCTCCTGCATCAGCGCCCGTGCAATGCCCACCCGCTGCTGCTGTCCTCCGGAGAGTTCATCCGCCCGCTTATAGGCCTGGTCGGTTATTCCCACCCGTTTAAGGGCCTCTCTGGCCATTTTCCGGTCTTTTTGGGGGAATTTGTGAATAACGCTCTGCCAGACTTTTACGTAGCCGAGCCGGCCGGAGAGCACATTGGTCATCACGCTCGACCTCCGCACCAGGTTAAAGTGCTGGAAAATCATCCCGATCCGCCGGCGTATATAACGGAGCTGCTTCGTCGGCGCCGTGGTGATATTTTCTCCGTCCCAGATAACGGCACCCGATGTCGGTTCGATCAGCCTGTTGATACAGCGGAGCAGGGTGGATTTTCCGGAACCGCTTAAGCCGATGATAACGAGAAACTCGCCTTTTTCAACGGTAAAAGAAACGTCCGTCAGCGCCTGCGTGCCGTCATTATAAACTTTGGTCAGATTGGTAAATTCAAGCATACAACTCCCGCTTAACTGTGTGCCCGGTAAAAACCAGGTACGGCATAAAAAATCCGGGGAGGGGCAGCCTCCCCGGTATGTTGTGGTATCTTGTATTACTGAAGTTCTGTTATGTCAAGTCCCGATGCCTGCAGTACCTGCCGGAACGGATCGTAAAACTCGTCGCCGCGCTTTTCCAGGGCCGTCCAGCTGTAGGCCGTTTTCAGTGCATTCACCCCTTCTTCGGTTGAGGCAATTGTTAACAGTGCGTCGACGATCTTGTTCCGCGTGTCCTGCGGAATTGAAGGATGGAACTGTACGCCGTCGTTGGGAATGTCTTTGGTAACTGCAATGACCATAACTTTTTCCATAACGTCGGGATTCTCTTCCTCGATGGTATTTCTCGCATCGACGTAACACGCACCCGCGTCAACATCGCCGTTGTACACCGCCGCGACTACCGAGTCGTGGCTTCCCGCGTCAACAACTTTCATGTCGCTGTCCGGGTTGATTCCCGCCGCCCGTAAGGTCAGCATGGGGATAATCCAGCCGCTTGTGGAAAGCGGGTCGGGCCGGCCGAACGTCTTTCCTTCCAGGTCTTCGATAGCGCTTATGCCGGTACCGGC
>CAYTSI010000204.1:0-2945 GCA_964440465.1 uncultured Spirochaetales bacterium | reverse complement strand
AACAATGACAGACATAGTACGAACACATGAAAAAAACACCAGACATGAAAGTAAGTGTAGACTCTCAAATTAAATTGAATAAATCCTCTCACGTACGGATAGACAATTTTGAAAACACGTTTAGACAAGTATGCCCCCGCGGCATGGCCGCAGGGGTGACGTCTACATAAAGATCTCAGTGGACGCGACGCGAACATGCTCCGCGGAAACGACGGAATTTTCATCCATAACGCATGCTAAGAGGGCGGTTTTAGCTAAAGAGTTTGCTTTCCTGAGCAAGCCGCCGGAACCCTGGTGGATCGCGAATATGGCTTCATCGCTAAAGAGTTTTTTACTGCTCCCCGCCAATCGAATATGATGATTCAAATAGTCCTCCATGACCTCTTTCTTGATCGCTTCCAGATGATTCCGTCCGAGTACGCGGGAGGCTAAAGGGCGGACATCATTGGCCATCAGGAGATCGAGAAGCCCGTCCTGACCGCATAGGACCATCGGCATCACGGGCTTTGAATCGAACTCGAATTGGGCCAAGGTATGCAGCTGGGTAAATACGGCACGCTTTAACAGATGCGCCTCGTCGATGATGAGGACCGGTGTCACTTTCCGTGACGCGATCTCTAAGATCATATCCCTGATTTTGCTGACCAATATCGACATCTGATACGAGAGAAAGGATTGGCCGAAGGTAAGGAGAATCTGTCGGTAGAGCTCCATAGGCGATACTTCGCCGCCGACAATGGTAATCAGCTCATACTCGCTCGAGTGGCACTTACTCGCCACATACCGCAGCGAAGTAGATTTCCCCGAGCCTACATCGCCGGTTATAACGGAGATCGCCTTCTGCTGTATAGCGAAGGACACCCGCTTTTCCAAGGGTTCAAGGGCCGGTAATGGATACAAATCCTTTACCGGTATGTCTTGCGGGAAGGGGTCCCGTTTCAAGCCGAAGTGGTGGCGTATAGAATTCATCGGGAAATCCCTCCTGTACTCCGCTGTTCAAACAGTTTGCCTCCGGATACGGGAGGATCCGACGGCGGAGATGAGCTCCGTTTTACCCGGCTGTTGATTTCCTGATCCAGATCTCGCAGAAACCCGCGGGAGGTACCGTCGACAAAGACTTCGATCCGGTCATAGTTCTCAAAACGCAACACGATCCTCATCCCGACAAGTCCCGTCGGCGCCTCATAGAGACGGCCATGAAGCTGTACTGTCCGGTCGTTGTTTACGGTCCTGATTTCCCGCTTCCTGAAATACTCCGGCAAATGATCTGGGGCCTTTCTGAGCACCTTGGCATCGTCCAAGTAGCGATCGATCGGTGATTGTCCGGTCCCTCCGTGAATCCGGCTATGGTAACGCTCTTCGATATACTGGTGAAATAACCGGTTCAATTCCTCGAAACTGATATTTTCCGGGATTTCTGAGAGAAATTGGGAGCGGACGGTCCGGAAAAAGCGTTCAATTTTACCTTTTCCCTGCGGCCGGTAGGGTTTTGCGTACCTTAAGCCCACTTCAAGGGCCGCACAGCCGATCTGAAGCCGGTGGCTGCGAAATGACGGACCATTGTCAACATAGAGCTTCCGGGGAAGTCCCCGCTTTCTCATAGCGATCCACAAACAGTCTAAGTAATTTTCAAAGGTTTCGGCGAGGTAAAACTGCCCGTGAGGAATCAGTCTGCTGTGGTCATCGAGTAAGGCAAACAGATAGGTTTTCCGCTGTTTCCCCTCATGGAAGACCTTCGGACCGTGCATGCAGTCCGACTGCCACAGATCATTGGACATCTGCACCTCGAATTTTCTCCGGTCCTCCGCTGTTTTCTGCCGTTTGACCTTATGCAGCTTCAACAGGCGGTAAATACTCGCCATGGACACCTCGCTGCCCGGCGGGAACACCCCTTTGGCCGTGGCAATCTCGACCAGCCGGGGGGTAGAGATTTTGGGGTTCTCCTTCCGCAATGCAACAAGCGCGTCAACCTGTTCGTCGCTTATACTTCGCATTCGGCCTCGGTCACCACGGCTTTCGGGGAAGAGCGCTTCGATTTTCCTCCCGCCGTCTTCGTAGCGCTTTATCCAGTTAAGGATTGTCGCCTTGCTGATGTACGTCCGGTCGGAAAACGGGATCTCCCACTCTTTGCTCACCAATTCCCGGAGAATCCGTTCTTTTTCTCCCCAGTATTCGCGGAGGTTTCGTTCCACCAGCGGAAAGATGACCCCAAATCGAAACACCGCAATCTTTTCCTGCTTTTCCCGGTTCATTAACCACTCCTTTTGCCTGATTTTTTTCTCATTCCAGGTTAAAGTGCGGCGGTTTCACTGTCAGCGCAAAAGTCAGGTAGGGTGCGCTATATTGCGGCCGGCTTGCAGAATAGATTCGTCGTTTTGTCAGATGAAACTGACCTCTGTGAAGGAGGTCTCGCAGGACGGCAGCCGGATCATGCCAATTCGACATTCGTTTGCAGATATGTCGAAAAGTTTTCTGCCAGTGCTGCTGCACCTGCCGGGGAATGGTCCCCAGAAAGGGGTTTCCGTCGAGTTTTTCCGTAAGGCTTGTAAGCTGGATGTTTTTCGGGTAATGAACTCCGGGAGAGTACTGCTCAGGCCGAGTGGTATGAACGGCACCGCAATCTGGACATCGCCAGCGCTTCATCCACAGTCCAAGGGCAAATCCAACAAAATATCTTAAAACATATCCATGCCCCCAGAGGCGGCTTGCGCTGCAACATGGGCAGTTTTTCGGATTTTTCCACGGAAATTGTTTTCCAAGCTCTTGAATTTTTTCTAAATCTATCCGACAAATAAGTAACGTTTTTTTCCCCTTCGGGGGTAATTTGGAGAGCAGTGGGAAGCGTCAACTTCATAACCACTGCTCTTTTTTATTTGTCGGTTAAAATAAATTCCTGTCTAAACTTTTTACCAATTTATTGAAATGTACGTGATATTTTTTAGGCC
>CAYTSI010000203.1:0-2969 GCA_964440465.1 uncultured Spirochaetales bacterium | reverse complement strand
CGGTATACCGATCGCCCGATACACCTCCACCGTGTAGGTCCGCGTTACCAGGCCGTCTTCCGCGGTAACGGTGATATTTATTCCGTTCGGACCGTCCACGAGACTTACCTCGGCGGGGGTGTCGGCGGCTACTGTCACGGCATCATCCAGGGAGGCCGCGGAAACCGCGGCCGCGGCATTCGGGTCGACGGTACCCGCGTTAACATTCACAAAAGAAACCGTATGGGGCACCCAGAAGATGTAATCGGTTGCTGCCGTATCGAATTCCGGCTCCAAAAACGGCTCATAGCCCCCCTCGGTCCCCCGCTCGACAATAATAGAAGAGAGATCGGCGTTGTCCGAAGCCTCACGCACCGTAACTTCGTACTCCTTCGAGGTCCCGTCCAGGGAACGGATAGCGTAGAGCACCGGTTCGGTAAAGTCGTTCGGGGTAACGCCGCTCTCCTGTACCGTTTCACCGATGACCGCTTCCTTCCCGTGGATATCGAATTCGGCGACAAGTGCCGTAACGTCGCTGTTCACCGGCACCAGGACCGTCAGCGCACCCTCTGCAATTTCAGCCTCCGTGTCTATCTGCAAACCGGGATTTTCCGTCCGGGTAAATCGATACCCCGTAAAGGCGTTTTCCCGGTCCCTGTCAATTTTCTCCTGCAGCCGGGCCAGTAATTCGTTGTTGCAGGACGAGATGGTCACAAGGAAGGCAGTCCCCACGGAAGCCGCGGCGAGGAGTGCGGCAATCATCACGACTGCCGAAGAACCGGCGCGCCGTTTCATCTCGTCTCCTCCTCTTGGCCGGGTGCTGCCTCGCCCGGGGCAGAGCTTTCAGCATTTTCCTCCCCTTCTTCTTCATCCGCCCAGAAGACCTTGTCCGCGGCGCTTGCCGACACCGCTGCCCGGGTCTGGAACCGGAGCTCGGAAGAAAGATGTCTGTTCTCTTCCGCCAGGTCGGGATACCGGGCGCTGAACCGGGTAAAGAGTTCCGCCGCCTCGGCGGATCTTCCCAGCTCGTAGTAGAGCTCCATCAGGGTGACCATCACCCGCGGCCTGTCCGGCCTGATGTTTCGCGCGGCTTCGAACTGCTTTAAGGCCTGCAGGTAGTCCCCGTCTAAATAAGAGATATTTCCCAGGTTGACCAGGGCGGGGTAAAGATTTGGTTCCGCGGACAACGCGGCGGTAAATGTTTTCTTCGCTTCCCCCATCATCCCGTTTTTCGCGTAGATAACTCCCAGCTTGTTGATAAGCCGGCCGTTGCTGTGGTCCTCTTCGATCCGTTCCATCAGTTCCTCGGTCTGCGACTCCACCTCGATCAGAACGAAACGCCGCACCGAACGGTTAAAGGTCTCCCGTACCGAATCGGTATCCGGAAGCTCCACGAAGTAGGATTGCTCCGACGCGGTGACCGGCCGGTACCACACCGCTTGATATTCCTGCCATGCTTCTTCGGTCGGGATGAGCTCCGCGGCGCCCTCCGCTTCCGCTTCCCGCCACTCCCGGGCCCCCAGCTCCCAGGCGCTCAAGAAATCCCGGTCTAAGGCCGTAATTTCCAGGGGAAGCCAGGTCTTTCCCGTTTCCTCGTCGAGTATCAAAATTTCCGGACGGCTGAACCGCTCCCGGGCCTCGGCGGGGGACATATCCAGGGATACCGCCGGATATATATGCCCCGGTACGGTGATGAATGCAGTGTGGACGCTCGCGGACTGCAGCAGAGCGTTGTAGAGGATGGATAGATCGTCGCAGTCGCCCCCTTTATACTGCAGGGTCTGCCGGGGAAACTGCAGATAATCGACAATGTAGGGGTTCCTGGAAAACTCCTCGAAGGGAGTAGCGGCGTCCACCGCGTAGCGGATATCGTAGACCCGCAGCGCCTCGTAGATGGCGATGGCGGATTTCAACGGTGCGGGCAGATTACCGTAAGTCGATTTCCGTGCGAAGCTGGAGACGATTTTGGCAAAGGTCATCACCTCCGGATCGAGGGTATTCACGAAGGCCGCCACCTTCCGGTCGTCGTCCCAGACGGTGGCGTTCCGGTTCTCGATGGTTACTGTATCGAAATGCTCGTCCGAATAGGGCTTTCCCCGATACACGTACCTCATTATCAATTTGTAAGATACTTTCGTGGATTCGAGGACCTCGAGAATATCGCTGTCGAAAAGGGCGTACACCGGAACTTCCCGGCTTTCATCCGGTCCAAGGGAGACCGCGGAAATACAGGTTTTTGGATCGGACATATACCGCTCAATGAAAAAATCAACGGCGATGTCGTGGATGGGACGGTCCCTGTTATTTTTCACCGTCACCGTACCGAAAGGCGATGTGTCGTAATGCTGATGGAGGACCGGAAAAACCGGGTCCATTTCGGCGGCGCCGATGATCAGCGGCGGCCCGATATCTTTGGTCTTGAGTCTAATGTTGAGAGAGACCGCCGCCGTGATGCCGATGGTGTGGGCTAATAGACGGTTGTAGGTGTAGTCGGCGTAGAGACCGAAGCTTACGAGTTTCGGCAGCGAGTACGCCGCCCCGATTCCCCCGCCGACTGCAAGATTCCCGCCGCGGATGGCATTGTCCGTCGGCACAATACCGTAATAGTAACCTACCCCTGCGTACGCAAACAGACCGAAACGGAAGGGCAGTTCGATATTGAACCCCGGACCGAGGCGAATCGTCGTTATCACCATGGAATCGGCTGTCACGATTGGATACACGAAAGAATCGGCCCTGCATTGAAATCCGAGAAAGGGGACCGCGGGGAAGGTGTATTCGGCGGCCAATCCCCCGCCTACGCCGAATTTGAGATAATCCGCCGTTGCCGCAAGCGGAACTCTAAACGCCGGAGTAAGAGATAAATTCAGATAACCGAGGTCCTTACCATGGGTAGAAACACAGGAAAAACTCAGAACAAAGGCGAGGACGTATCGCCGTATATTCACCTATTTTATTGTAGGCCCGCCCCGCGCGAATGTCAACAACGG
>CAYTSI010000202.1:0-3004 GCA_964440465.1 uncultured Spirochaetales bacterium | reverse complement strand
TTTTTTTCATTTTTAGCTTAGTTCGCGGCCGGCAGTTTAAAGGGTAAACACATCGTTATATTTTTTTACGTTTGATCAAATAGCTATTATCATGTATAATTTATATCTAGGAGTATGAATTGAGCGCAAAAGTAGGTAGTAAAGGACAAATTGTGATCGAAAAATCTATTTGAGACCGTTTAGGTATAGAAACCGGAGCACATGCTGTTCAGAAACTCGTCGATGACCATGTAGAAGTATATTTTGTACCCTCGGAGAAAACCCATTCTTTGAGAGGCGTTTTACAACCACATATCGAGACCTCATATAAAACAGAGGAAGAACTCCATGATGCCATGGAGTCGATGTGGGAAGCTGCGGAAGAGGCCGACGGTGCCGCTGATTGATACAAGTGTTATCATCCGCTATTTAACAGGAGACAATGAGGAATTAACCCAAAGGGCGGCGGAAATTATCGAGAATAAGGTAATTTACTCCTTCGATAAACGCTTTCCCCGGGAAAAGATTAAAGTGCGTACAACGTTTAGCGTGCCGGCTTCTGTCGACAGGTCAGGTTAGCATTGACGTCGCAATTCCCTAAATCACCCGGTTATTCGCTTTGAACATCGTACAGGGGTACGACGAAGGGCTCGCTTACCGCGGGCTCGGACAGCTGTCCCTCCTGGTCTACGGTATAGCCCACAAGTACGTAGGACTCTCCTTTCTCCACATCATTTTGACTTGCATAAAAGCCGCCGTCCTCCGATACCGTTTCGCCGGCTTCGTACACATCAAGCCACATCCTTCCGACTAGGATCTCTTCATCGGCAGCGGCCCCCTCCTTCCTGATGAAAAAATACCCGTCAGGACAGTCATTTTCATCACCGGTCAATGATACAATTGAAAAGGAGGGGACGACGTATGTACAGGAAATCGAGATTCCTCCCATAAATGTTCTAACGTCCGTAACGGTCAGCTCCTCTATGGGTTCGGGCTGCGACATAACATAGTCCTGCCAGTACCGGGGTTCGCAGGAGAAACAGAGAACTGAAAATAGAATCGCCGCCAGGCTGATTGCCGGGAATACCCGTTTGGTTTGGATCGAAAATTTCATTGTTACCGCTCCTTGATAAAGGCCCCGTTCCAGGAAGCCTGAATGAGCAGGACGTGGTCCGGCCCGATTAAGCCCGGGTAGAAACGCATGACCCGCTGCATGTAGGTGTAATTCGCGTCGATATCCACCGGCCCGATACGGAAGGTAAGCCCGCCTAAGGCGCCGAACCCGCCGGCGGGCGATACGGAACGAAGAGCCAGGAGGTCGTATTCCCCCCCGGCCCGGACGGAAAAGAAGGTAACCGGCCACCACTCCACCGCCGGAATGATCCGGGTGGCTATGCCTCTGCGGTCGTCGGTCCCGAAGCTGATATATATTTCCGAAATATTTTTCAAAGAAAGGTTGAGCCTGCCCCCGATGAGTTTGCCGATAACGCTGGTTTCCACCGCCACCGGGGAGGGGGCGGTCCTGTAGGCGACGTAGTCCTTAATCGTGTAATCAAGGTAGACCTCCTGAAGAAATGTCGCGGTGGCGTGGGTGTCTACAATGAGGTTGCCTTGCAGGAACTGGAGGTAGAGCCCTAAGGTCACGGCGCCGTTTACGTTCGGGGACGGTAGAGACTTGTGTTCAGTATCACTCCAGTAAGGCAGTTCCGTATTATTGTAATAGCCGTATCCGGACAGGCCGATGCCGACGGTGTCGGAAAGCTTGATTCCCAGACTTAATCGCCCCCCCAGTGGCAAGGCTTTCGAACTGACACGTCTAAACGCCGTATTGGAACCGCTTAACAGGTTATACGTGTAATCGGTACTGTCGCTTTCCACGCGGCTAAACGCGAATTCGGCGCCGAGTCCGAAACGCTCGCCTAAGGGAAAGTAATATCCGACGGAGCCGCCGGCAAGTACCAGTTTATAATACAATCCGTCGCTCAATTCCCAATTGTACGATTCTCCGCCATGACCCAAATTCGGGTTCTCATAATTGGGATGAAGCAAATTATTAACAGATGTCAGGTAGATTCTGTCCTCGTCGATAAACCCCAGAGACGCGGGGTTGTAGCTCGGCGCGTAGGAGATCAGTTCCACGTTGAACTTCGGGCTCGCGGTGAACAGTTTGTTCAGGTAGTAGGTAACGGCTTTGTTTTCCCTGTCAATCTTCCGCGCGGCCTGCAGGTTTTCCTTGGCCGCCTGTACGTCCTTCTTGTCAACCGCCTCAACCGCTTTTGAAAAGGAGGAGAGGACCATGTCCGCTTCGGTGTTGTCCAGGGGTTTTGCCGCCGCGGCAACCTTCACCGGCGCTGCCGCTTCCGCCAGGTCGAGTGCCGAGACCACCTTTCCGGCGAGTTCGGCCACGATTTTCTTGTACTCCTTCGGCTCGCCGCCGGCCTGGGCGGAGACCGCGGCGCTTCCTTGTTCCGCGTCTATTAACTTCACCGTTACCTCGAGCTGACCGAACATGTCGAAGATGCTGCCGGAGAGGAGGTAATTCGCGGAGAGGATCTTCCCCAGTTCCACGGTCTGCGTCTCGTCCGCCAGACCGGAAAGGCCGAACTTCTGCTCCTCTATGATGGCGTTCCTCCGCTCCCGGTCGATAATGGTCACCCCTTTTATACCGGAAAGTTCAACGGCGATGAATTCGGCAAACCCTTTTCCAAGGAATTCGTAGTCCGGGTTCTTGCTCTCCACCTGAAAGTCTAAGACAGCGACCCTGGGCGCGGAGCGCTGAGTTTCCTGCGCGGCAAGGGGGAGGCAGAGAACACCGAATAGAACGGCACATAAAAGAAACAGCCTTGTACACCGCCCGGTTGAAAAAAAAGCATATGGTTTCATGAACATCTCCTTATACACGAGCGCTTACGGCGCGAAATGAATATTGTCGAAGTACAGGGGCTCTACATAATAGCCGCCCCCGGTTTTCTCTGGAAAACCAAATGTCACCACGCCCAATTCGGTCCAGTCCAGTCCGGATAAA
>CAYTSI010000201.1:0-3085 GCA_964440465.1 uncultured Spirochaetales bacterium | reverse complement strand
CGGCCTGGTAACGCGGACCTACACGGTGGAGGTGTATCGGGCGATCGGTATACCGCAGACGCATACACCATATACAGCCCATGCTTACGATGATGGAAGCCTGCAGATGGGGATCCAATGGGACCAGGCGACCCGGTTCGAGAATCAGGGGGACGGAACGGTCCTGGACACGCTGACCGGACTGATTTGGACCGAATACCCCTACCAGAATCAGGTAAACGGATATACATGGGATGTGGCCCTCGATATTGTGCAGGATTATAAAAACAATATCGAAATCCAGTCGGGAGAATTTCTTACCGACGGGTCGGAACGGGGAGACTGGCGGCTGCCGAATATTAACGAAATGTTTTCCCTGTTCTGTGCTGAAGATGCCGATCCCGGGGTTTGGCTGGATCTTCATGAATTCGAGGAATATCAAAATACAAGTCGGCCGTTTTGGACATCCACAACGCCTTTCGGAAACAGCGCCCATGCATTTTTTTGGGGCTCGGATACCGGCGGAACGGGAACAAAATCGAAATCTTCGGGAAATCCTTTTTACAATTTCACCGCCGTGCGCGGTCCAGTTGGGCAAGGAGTTATCGGAATCCCGAAGTCTGGACAAACCGAGACGTATCGTTTCGGGAAGGACGATGACGACGGTCACTTTGAATACGGCGTACCCTTTCCGGACCCGCGGTATATTGACAATGATGACGGTACGATCCTCGACAGGCTTACCGGGTTTTTATGGCTCAAAGACTGGGACATCCTGCCCGGCGGTTCATCGTGGAACGGCGCCCTCGGCGATGTCGCGGCATTAGAGGATATCGGAACCAGCTTGTCCGACGGTTCTGAAAACGGTGATTGGCGGTTACCTAATATCCGGGAGTATATGTCGATCACCAATTTCGGCTATGCTGACCTCTATATGTGGCTGGATCCCAATGGATTTCAAAACATACCCATATCTCCGAACCTAACGGTGTTCTGGTCATCGACTCATAGAGGCAATATTGCGACTGACGACGTATATCGCTTTGATGTAAGCACTCAGTCTTTCAGCTCAGTTACAAAAGGCGTGAGCCTGCGTACTACTGCCGTCAGGAATATTGAATGACCGGTTACCTAAGGCAAACATATCTACCCATTGACGACAGGTAGAAAAGTAATTACAATAATAACATGAATGCGAAGCTTATTAATATCGGAAACTCGAAAGGAATAAGGATTCCGAAAAAACTGATTGAAAAATACCGCCTGCAGGAAAACCTGGAGATCGAAGAAAAGCCGGGCGGAATCCTTATAAAATCGAAGGACACCGGAGACCTCTACACGTGGAACGAGACTTTCCGGGAAATGGCAGCGGAAAAGGAGAGCTGGGACGATTTCGAAGATGTTGTCGATGATGGAATCGACTGATGGCTGGTCTAATTCGTCGGTATGAGGTCTACTACGCTGATCTGAATCCGACAAAAGGCAGTGAAATCAGTAAAAGCCGGCCGGTTGTCGTGGTCAGCCAAAACGAGATGAACCGGTATCTCGATACCGTTGTCGTGTGCCCTTTAACGACAAAGCTGCATCCGCAGTGGAGGGGCCGTATTCAAACGGTCTGCGACAATACGCCGGCGGAAATTGCCGTTGATCAGATACGGACTATCAGCAAAAAACGGCTAACCCGGAAAATCGACACACTTTCTTCCGGGGACGGATTAAAACTCCGGCTTTTGATAAGCGAAATGTACGGCGAGAGCTGATTCGACTGACTTCTAGGAAAAACGGAATTTGCCGGTGATTGAATGAAAAAAATCGCTGCTCCAGACATCTATTTCTCTCGGGTCCCGGATGAACGGGAGGATATCCGATGCGGCTTGAGAAAAATCTACCGTATCGACGCGGTCCCGGTACAGGGCAAGGAAATCTTCTCGCGTTACCGTATGTTCCCGAATCCAGTCGCCTGATTGACGCATTCGCTGTTCAAGATGCAAAAGGTGGACCGGTATTTCGTTTCGCAGAAACCAGAGCATATCGTACCAGTCTCTGCCTTTGACTCTTTTCTTCCATTTTCTAAAGAGAACGCAATGCATTTTTCCGGCAAAAAGGTCGGGGAGTGAATATGACCGGACATAAAACGGAAGGGGCTCGAGGACCGGTAACGATTGCGTACTGAAAACCCCGGGCGGGTCCGTATCTACTTCAAGTTTGACTTTCATTCGCTGATTTTTCGGGACTGTGTCGGAAATTACCGATCCCGGGGCAACTTCCAATAAATGAATCCGGGTATTTGCCTTAATAAATGCCGATTCAACCGGTCCGTACTTTTTTTCGCCAGCCGTTATTTCTACTTCAAACCCGAACCCCGAAAGCTCGGTTTGTATTCCGGAAAGGTACGGCCCTATAGAAAAGTGCATATTTTTTTGGAGCAGCGAGAAATCTATATCTTCGGAAAAGCGGGGAAGACCGTGCAGGACGCGCAATGCTGTTCCGCCGTAAAATGCCGCATACTCGAAAAAACCGGACCTCCATAGACCGAACAGGGTTATCTGCTGAATTATCTCCCGCATTGCCCGATCGTAATCATGGAGGTTTTGAGGGTTTTTTCTTTGGATGTAATCTCTTATTACCTGCTTCATTTGCTATACTTTTCTAAAACCTTCACGCATAATTGTATTTTCGGCGTTTCTACAGCTGTTCCAATTTCTTTTAGAACCTGTAAATCGAGCTCTGCAAGACTATCTTCATCCATTCGGAGGTCTTCCAGTAAATAGGTGTCAATATCACGCATGCTTCGAAGGGCGGGTGTAAAATACAGCATATCAATCAAGGCCTTTTCGGGAGATGCGATTAAGTAGGAAACGTTACCATCTGCTGATTTTCTCAAGACGCCGGGGAGATAGTGTCCCTTCGATACGGACCTGTATATAAAATCTCCGAGGGGGGTGCTGTACCTCTTTGTCTTTTTAAATGTGACCGACGTGACATGGATACCGGCTTCCGGTACCATGCCGTAAGCGGAGAGCGCGTACTGTAACGAGATATATGACGGCCCGTACATGAGGTTTGCCGTTAATTCCTTGACCGGCAGCAGCCCCCAATTCGACCG
>CAYTSI010000200.1:0-3099 GCA_964440465.1 uncultured Spirochaetales bacterium | reverse complement strand
CGCGTTAACGCGCTTTATTGTTAAATATCGATGAGAACGGGGCCCGCCGCCGGGCTGTCCCCCGGTTATTTTTTAAATTTCTATTAAAGTAATTAGAGAAATTTCGACCCGCTCCGGTAACGCCCCGGTTTCACGATGTGAAAATAATGTGGATAACTCGTGGATATACCTGCATTATTCCGCAAACCGGTATATAATTACATTAAAAGAGGTCTTCATGAAACGATTACTTTTTCTTACCCTTGTAATCGCCGCGGCCGTCTCTGCTTTTTCGCAAAACGTCCCGCCGATTATGGTGCCCTCGAAAGACATTTCACTTTACCGGGAGGGGCCGGAGCGGCTTACCCTCTCATCTCTCAACGCGGAGGCGCGGATATCAGGCTTGATAGCCGAAACAAAACTTACCTTGACATTTCACAACCCCGGCAGGATCGATGTCGCGGGCGATTTGTACGTACCGCTCCCGGAAAACGCGGTGGTTTCGGGATACGCCCTCGATATAGACGGTGTTCTCGTCGACGGCGTGCCTGTAGAGAAACAAAAAGGACGGGAAGTGTTCGAGAAAATTGTCCGGCAGGGGGTTGATCCCGGTCTGGCGGAGTGGACGAAGGGCAATACCTTTAAAACGAGAGTGTTTCCCATCCCCGCGTCCGGCAGCAGGACGGTGAGAGTCAGCTATCTTTCGGAACTGGAGACACCCGGCGGAGTGCCTGTTTATCATCTGCCGATGAATTATTCAGATACTGTTTCCGATTTTTCCATCCGCGTGGAGGTTGTTTCTTCCACCCTGCCGCCGGCGGTCCGGGAAAGCGGGTTTAGCAATTTCAGGTTCCTTACGTGGCGGTCCGGGTTTGCGGCAGAGACAACCATGCGGAACGCGGTGCTGGACAAAGACCTCTACGTAAGTCTTCCTCCGGCCGACTTTCTGCCCGTTTCCGTTGAAAAGAGCGTCGACGGCACCCATTATTTTACCGTTACCGATAGGGACATTCAGGCCCCGCGGGAAAGTGCATTTTCAGCCGGAGAACCGCCTTCGAAAATTACCCTGTACTGGGATGCTTCCGGTTCCCGTTCAGCTTCCTCGCTGGAAAGTTCGTTCGAACTTTTATCTTCCTACTTTCACGCGGCCCGCGCCGGTTCGGTAACGGTCGAGTGCATTGTGTTTAGAAACGAGGCGGAAGAACCGGTCAGTTTCAGGGTCCGAGACGGCCGCGCGGACGAACTTATTTCATTTTTACGCGGTCAGCCCCGCGACGGCGGAACGCAGATCGGCGCCCTGCCGAAACCCGGTTACGGAAGCGGATTTGCTCTGCTGTTTTCCGACGGTATTTCGAATTTCGGTTCGAGCGAACTGCCGGAACTGTCCATACCGCTGTATGTTTTTTCCGAAGATACCAGTGCAAATTATCCCCTTCTGAAATACCTCGCCATGAAAAACAACGGAGAGTTTTTTAACCTCCGCGCCGTTGATGCCGGGGAAGCGGCCCGCCGTATCGGCAGGGCTTCATTTAATTTTATCGGGGTCCGTATCGACGGCGGGACAGCGGATGAAATTTACCCCCAGCTGCCCCGGTCCGCGGCGGGCGTTTTCAGGGTATCGGGAAAGCTCCGGTCGCAGACGGCCCGGCTGACCCTCCTCTACGGCCGGAACGGACAGACGGAGGCAGAGCATACCTTTACCGTCGACCGGAGCAGCGCGGTCGACGGTGAACTGCTGCGCCTGGTGTGGGCCCGGGACAAGGTAAACGATCTGCTGATATTCCCGGAACGGAACGCGGCGCTGATTTCGGACGTCGGTAAAGAGTACGGCATTGTTACGCCGGGCACCTCCCTCATCGTTTTAGACAGTCTCGACCAGTACGTGGAACACCGTATTCCGCCGCCGCGGATGCTTCCCGGCATGCGAAGGGAATATTTCGACGTTATCGCGCGGGAGCGGAAAGACGAAGAAGGCCGGCAGGACCGGAAGATCGAATCGATACTCGCCCTCTGGAATGAGCGGATTGACTGGTGGGAAACTGAGTTCACGTATCCTAAAAATTTTCGCTACGGCGGAGAATCTGAAAAATCCGAGGAATCTGAGGAGGACCTCGGTTATAGCGGGGCGGAAGTTCCCGCAGCCGAGCCGGATATGCTGATGGAGGAGGCGGCGGCAATGCCGTCGAGGGCACGGGAATCCGCCGCCGATGAGGGAGGTTTCGGGGCGGAGAAAAAGGCGGAAGGACCCGAGGAAGAAGACAACGTGCCGGTCATCGAAATCAAACCCTGGGACCCCTCGACTCCGTATCTGGAAGCCTTAAAGGCCGAAGTGCCGAACACCTACTATGCCGAGTATCTGCGGCAGAAAACGGAATACGGTGCCTCCCCTGCGTTCTACCTGGATTGTGCCGACTTTTTCTTTGCCCGGGGCCTCCGTGAACTTGCCCTGCGCGTCCTGTCCAATCTGGCGGAACTGGAACTGGAAAATCCCGCCCTCCTGCGGGTCCTGGCCCACCGTCTGGAACAGCAGGACTATCTAAGTTTAAGCAGGGCAGTGTTCGAAGATGTTTTGCGCATGCGGCCGGAGGAGCCCCAGTCCTACCGGGATTTGGCCTTAGTCTGCGGAAGGCTGATGGACTACCGGCGCGCCGTCGAGCTGCTCTACCGGGTTATTCTTAGGGATTGGGACCGTTTCGATCAAATCGAGATGGTCGCGCTGATGGAAATGAACAATATGATCCGCAAGGCCGGACGTGCGGGTATTCGAAGGATAGATTTTGCCGTTGACCCGCGGCTTGTGAAGATGCTCGATGTAGACCTCCGGGTAGTCCTTACCTGGGACGCCGATTTAACCGATATGGACTTGTGGGTCATCGAACCGAGTTTGGAAAAGTGCTACTACAGCAACAACCGGACCACCATCGGCGGACATCTGTCCCGGGACTTTACCGACGGCTACGGGCCGGAAGAGTACATGCTCCGCCGCGCCATGGACGGGACCTACGACATCAAGGTGGATTACTTCTCATCCAGCGCGCCTGCGTTAACCGGTTCCGTCACCCTGCAGGCGGTCATCTTTACCGATTACGGCAGACCCGGGGAAAAGCGGCAGGCCGTAAC
>CAYTSI010000199.1:2114-3228 GCA_964440465.1 uncultured Spirochaetales bacterium | reverse complement strand
GAGCACCTTCCCTTTTTCGTCGATTCGCCGCTGCAGATGCTTCGGGAGATTTTCATATTCAACAACATCGACATCAAACCGGCTTGTTTCGGCAGATTCACGGGCCCGGAACCAGTTACCGCCCCGTATCGCAAGATCGATATCAAAATGATCGCTTGTAACGGTACCTTCCGCGAGCGAGCCGAAGAGGATTACTTCCTCTACCCCGGCTTTCTCGGTAAAAATTCCTGCCAGACGCTGTGCCTCTTGCACAGCTTCCCCGGTAAGCCGCTCAATTCGTTGTTGCTCTTTTTTGTTCCGGGACTTCCAAGCCGACGCGTAGGATTCGGCATCAAAACCGGTCATACCATTTCCGCTATCTGCTTGAGTTTATGGCAATATTCCCGGTGCAGGCCGGGGAAAACCGATAGAACCTCTTCCAGATTTCTCTGAACATCTTTTGTCCGTTCAGGGTCGAGGTCCTCCCCATACAGGTTACGGAATTTATGCCGAAACCGAAGAAGGTCCATCATCCGTTTTAGGGCATCTTTGTCATGAATAAAAGCGGGACGTACACCGGGAATATTCAAAGCCATTCTTTCCACAAGGGTTTTATGCCATGAATCCGGAGGGAGGCTGTTTTCAAAGAATTTAGATATTCGCAGAAAATAGTTCTCTATGACGCCGTAAATAGTGTGGATCGTATAGGCAAGGGCCCCGAAATCAAGAACATCATCGGCACCGTTTTCAATCCTCACCCACGCTCGCTTATTGAGGTCACGAAGCCGTTCTAGTTCGTCCATATCCCCTTTTAGCTCTTCAATGAGCGTCAGGACACCCTCGTAGGTTTTCATACCTATATTGTAGGCCATTTTTAGCGGGAGAACAAGGCGGTGCAGATGATAGTCTCAGAATACATTGACTACATTATTTTCATGGTATAGTATTAATTCCATGACTACTACCGTTACCACGAAAAATATGATTTCCATACCTGCAGAAATTTCCCGGAAAATGGGGATCAAGCCGGGCTGGAAGCTCGACTGGGAACCGGGGCCTGAAGACGACGAAATTACCGTACACGTTATTCCGGACAGGGCGGAAATGGCGGCCCGACTGAAAGGCAAAGGGAAAT
>CAYTSI010000199.1:0-2014 GCA_964440465.1 uncultured Spirochaetales bacterium | reverse complement strand
CTTCCAGCCGTGCGGCAGCGGAAGATCGGTTAAAATTACCATATCAGCTTCAGTCCGTACTGCTCATATCGCCTGAACGCGGAATCTCTGCTGATAAGGGTGTACTTCCCGCGAATTGCCTGCCAGATAATCATCCGGTCGAAGGGATCTTTGTGACTATCTTCTCTTGCCAGCTTATGAAATGATATTGAATCATCGCTCTCCAGGGGCAGGAGAGAGAACCCGAGTTCCTTAGCGAAAACCGGAATACTTTCAATATCGACGCCGAAAAACTCGAATTTTTGTAAAGCAGTTTTGAGTGATATCTCCCAAAAAGATACGGTACTGACCACAATTTTTTGGTTTCTATCCTCAATAATTTTACGGGCCGCGGGACTCAGTTTGGATGATTCTACAATCGACCAGATAAGGGTATGCGTATCGAGAAGATACATCATGAAAGGCCTAAAAACTCTTCTTCCGTTATCTTTCCGCCGTCTTTTTCAGTGAACCGGGCTTTTCCGTCAAGAATTCCCACTCTTCTGTTTGGCTCTTGCAAGGGTACCAGCTTGGCCACAGGTTTCTTAGCCTTGCCGAAAAGTATTTCTACTTCCTCACCCCCGCGTACGATACCGAGGAGTTCGGAAAATTTTGCTTTAAACTCACCGACTGTAAATGCCTTCATAAATAAAGCTTATTCTTTCCTTGACAACTTGTCAAGAATAAGAAAGATGACGGGTGATAGAAACCTGAGCGGATCTCTGATACTATCACCGGATGCCGAACTCCCGACTTTCGAAAATCCTCCGCGTCATCGTTATCCTGTATATCGGACTCACTTTCGTTTTTGCGGGACTTAATTACGGGGCGGCCCCGGAGGCCTCGCCGGAAACCCGGGAGCTGCTCCACGACCTGTGGAAAGCCTTCGAGAATCCGTATAAAACCCTGATTTTATCGGCGGCGGTATTTATCTCCATCCTGCTATACCGGAGGAAAAGAAGCGCTGTACTAAAGAACAGACTGCCTCTGCTTTTGGGATTTATCGGTTCCGCTTTAATAATTCACCTTCTGCTGCCGTTGCTTTTTTCGAATTGGGAGATCTATTTCGCCGCGATGCCCTTTCCTTGGACGACGATCGGACTGCAGCTGAAGGTAACCGGCAATGGTTACGGCATGGCCTTTGCGGAGATGTACGGGGACCGCGGCGTGGATGTGATGATATGGATATTCTGGCTCTGCAACATTATCGTTCTCGGGACGGCCGTGTTCGGGGGCAGAAGAGTCTGGTGCAGTCAGCTCTGCCTGTTTAACGGCTTTATGGCGGAAGGCTTCGCGCCGGCCCTCCCCCTCGCGGGAAAACAGAAAGCTCCCGGCAAGAACCTGACCACTGTTCTCGGTCTACTCCGGATACTCTTTTTCATCACCGCCCTCGGGTTTACCGTTTTCTGGGTACTTTCCGCTTTTGTGCCGGCTGTATTTTCGAGCCGGGCCCTCTCTTTCATGCAGGAAGCTGAAGGCATGAAGTATCTCGGGATTGATCTGTTCGGTATGATCCTTTTCTGGATTGTTTTAGGCCCGAGGACCTACTGCTCCATATGTTCCGCGGGAACGGCCGTGGGTTTAATCGGCAGGCACATCGGCAGACAGGAAATAACCACCGGCCTTACCCGCTGCACTTCCTGCGGCGCCTGCAACAGAGCCTGTCCGGCAGGCCTCGATGTAATGGACTGCGCTGAAAATGAACAGCCGATGCGTTCATACACCTGCTTCGGATGCGGCCGCTGCGTTGAAGCCTGTCCGACGGGCAATCTGCGGTATTCTACCGCTTTTACAAAGCTTGTTTCATCCCGTAAATCCTAAAGGTTTCATTACGCCTAAGAAAGTGCTTATCGTCAGTTGGATCAGCCGGGTTTGTAGCCCGGTCTTTTTCCCAGTTTATCCATACGCGGAAGGATTTCCGGATTGTATACCTGTTCGGTCCAGTCTTCCGGCTTTACGTCTACAATATCAACGGAGACAGCATCATCACTGCAGC
>CAYTSI010000198.1:0-3424 GCA_964440465.1 uncultured Spirochaetales bacterium | reverse complement strand
ATTTCCCCTTGTATTCGAAAAAAAAATCGGGTATTGTTTTTTCAATTATTACGATTACTTATCACCAGAATGAAGGAGCAGGTATGAAACGGGCATTGGCTATTCTATTGATTATCGTCGCGGGAGCGCTGGTTATTTTCGGCTGTACGAAAAAAGACAGCGGTGCTGTGGACGCGGGAACAGAGAAACAAATGGCAGAATCGAAGGCGGCTGAAAAGCCGATTGAACTCAATTACAGCATATTTTTTCCGGCGACCCATCTGCAGGCACAGACCGCCGAAGCCTGGGCGGATGAAATTGAAAAACGGACCGGCGGACGGGTAAAAATTACGATGTTTGCAGGCGGGACCCTGACACCGGCGCCGGAGTGCTACGAAGGGGTTGTCAACGGCATTTCCGATATCGGGATGAGCGTGTTCGCCTACACCCGGGGGAAATTTCCGCTGTTAGAAGGGCTCGATCTGCCGGTGGGATATCCCGACGGACTTACCGCAACGCGCGCGGCAAACGAACTGGTAAACAAATATCAGCCCGCGGAACTGGGTGATGTAAAGGTCCTCTATCTGCACGCGCACGGCCCCGGAATCCTTGCGTCAAAGAAAGAGGTGGCCTCGGTATCCGACATTTCATCGATGAAGATCAGGGCGACCGGACTTTCGGCAAAAATCGTGGAGGCTTTAGGCGCCGTTCCCATCGCCATGAGTCAGGGGGAAACCTACGAGGCCCTGCAGAAAGGAGTGGTGGAAGCCACCTTCTGTCCCGTCGAAACGCTGAAAGGCTGGAAGCAGGGTGAAGTAATTGAGTACGTCGTCGACACCCGGGCCATCGGATACACTACTTCGATGTTCGTGGTCATGAACAAGGCCAAGTGGAACTCCCTGCCCGAGGATATTAAAACGGTGTTCGACGAAGTAAGCGCCGAATGGATCGACAAACAGGGGAAAGCCTGGGACCGGGCCGATGAAGAGGGACAAGCCTACGTCGAAGAATTGGATAAAACCTTTATCGAACTCAGCGCCGGACAGGAAGCTGAGTTGGTGAAGGCGGTACAGCCGATCCTTTCCGATTACGTGGAAACCGCCGGCGAAAAGGGCCTTCCCGCGGAAGATTTTCTCGCGGACCTTCAGGAATTTCTTCGACAATAGCACCCGCAATGGAAGAGAATACACAGCGGAAGCCGTTCTTTCTATTTTCCTGGACGGAAGTCCTTATACGCGCCCTGGCAATTGCCGCCGGGGCGGCAATCCTCTTGATGATCGGCGTAACCCTTACCGATATTATTTTACGTATTTTTAAAACGGGGATACAAGGAGCGTATGATATCGTCCGTATCGCGGGCGTTATCTCCATCTCCTGCGCGCTTCCCTACTTGACCGCGGTAAAGGGCCACATTGCCATCGAATTCCTTTATCAGCATTTCTCGAGGATAGGCCGCATTATCCTGGATTCACTGTTCAGACTGATATCCATCGGCCTCTTCGGATTCCTCGTAGTGTACGGCATCAAACACGGAATCTCCCTGAAGGAGAGCGGACAAATGATGATGACGCTGAAAGTTCCCGTATTCTGGATCCCCTTCGTTATCAGCTTTAATTCTCTGCTTATGATGATTATCATTTTTTACCACCTGATTCACCCGGGAAAGGAGATGATTAAACCGTGAATCCCCTTCAGATAGGACTCCTCGGCGTCGGAGCATTATTGGTTCTTCTCTGCACCAGCATGCCCGTAGCATTTGCCATGATCACAACGGGAGTGATCGGATTCTCACTTATCGTGACGCCCCATGCGGCGTTCAGCATGGTTGTCTCGGACATATTCAGCACCTTCAGTTCCTACAATTTAACGGTCATTCCCCTTTTCGTTTTTATGGGACAGGTCGCCTTTCACGCGGGAATAAGCAAGCGGCTCTTCCGCTCGGCGTACGCCTGGATCGGCCACCTTCCCGGAGGCCTCGCCATGGCAACCGTCGGCGCATGCGCGGGATTCGGGGCCATCTGCGGGTCCGGTCCCGCGACCGCGGCAACCATGACATCGGTAGCCCTGCCGGAAATGCGGCGCTACAACTATTCCGACGAACTCGCGAGCGGAACCATTGCCGCCGGAGGCGGCTTAGGCATGCTCATACCTCCGAGTGTGGTGTTTATCGTCTACGCCATTATGACGGAACAGTCAATCGGGTCCCTTTTTTTGGCGGGAATCATACCCGGACTCCTGATAGTCGCACTTTTCTGCGTGCTAATCGGAATCCGCTGCCGGGGCAATAAGACCCTCGGCCCTCCGGGACCGAAGAGTTCCTGGAAAACACGGTTCCGCGAACTGACGGGAGTTATCGAAACGGTGCTGCTTTTTATTCTGGTCATGGGAGGGATGTTCTTAGGGCTCTTTACACCCATCGAAGCGGCTGCAGTCGGTGCCGGTGGAAGCCTGGTTATCGCGTTGGTAAAACGCTCTCTTTCCTGGGCAACGTTGAAGCAGATACTTTTAGAAACCGTTCGAACCTCGGCCATGATTTTTTTCATTGTAACCGGGGCGGTCATATTCGGACGATTTTTAGCGGTCTCTCAGATTCCTTTCCGGATCGCAGAATGGTTTACCGGACTGCCCTTACCCGGCTTCCTTACCATGTTTCTGATTATCATTTTCTTCCTCGTTGCCGGCTGCTTTATCGACGCATTGGCCCTGGTGCTGCTGACAATTCCGATATTCTACCCGGTCATTCTCGATCTCGGTTTCAACCCGATCTGGTTCGGAGTAATGGTTGTCGTGATAACGCAAATGGGGGTAATAACACCTCCGGTGGGAGTTAACGTATATGTGGTCAGCGGGATCGAACGGGACATCCCTCTGCAGTCGATTTTTAAGGGGGCAATTCCCTTCTTATTCATGCTGATATTAGCAGCAATCATCCTGATCGCTTTTCCTCAGATCAGCCTGCTCCTGCCGACTCTGGCCGGCGGTCCATAAAGGAGGCGGATATGCCGCATCGAAATATTTTTAAAAAGATTCTTTTCTGCACCGACTTTTCGGAAAATGCCGACAGCGCCTTTCTTTATGCCCTGAACATCGCAGAAGGCAATCCCGAATCGGAGCTTGTGATCCTCCACATCATTCCCGAACCGGACGCCCAGTTTTGGAAGTCCTACATCTACGAAGTCGACGATGTTGATGAGAAGGCAAAGAGCGACATTGATGAAAAGATACGGGAAGCTTACCTTTCACAAATTCCCGAAGGGCTGTCCTTCTCTGTCCGTTCCGCGGTGGGAAAGGCCGATCAGCAGATACTTAAAGCAGCGAAAGATGAGGCGGCCGATCTAATCGTTATGGGCCGCGGCAGCCGCGCCGGGATTGCCACCCTCTTTTTCGGCAAAGTGACCGAACATGTGGCGCGCCATGCCGAATGCCCGGTGATCATTGTGCCGCA
>CAYTSI010000197.1:0-3425 GCA_964440465.1 uncultured Spirochaetales bacterium | reverse complement strand
TTCGAGGAAACCGGAAAAGTTTCCGTGGGACAGCTTGAGGAAATAGCCGATGCTTCCATGGGTGACGCATCGGGAATATTCAACCCGGTGGAATATACGAAAGAAGATGTTGTCAAGGTATTGATAAAAGCGTTTACAAATTAAAATAAATAATAACAGGAGGGTAAAAGAAATGAAACCGATTCGAGAAGAAGATATACGGGACAAAGGTGTCTTCGAAACAGCAAAAAAGATAGCGGTTGCGGCCAGGACCGCTCCGAAAGGAAAGGGGAAAGACAACCTCGTTATTGCTGTGTTCGACAGGAGGGAAACGCGGAAATTTGCGGACGCCATGATCAAGCTGGTTGAAAAAGAAGGATTCCCGGAGTTCTTTCGGCGTGACGCGGAGAACCTGAAACAGTCATCCGCTATGGTAGTAATCGGCACAAAAATTGAGCCCCTTAATATCAGCCCCTGCGGATTCTGCGGTTTCGAGAACTGCGATGAAAAACGGAAACATTCCGACATCCCCTGCGCTTTTAATACCGGGGACTTAGGGATCGCGGTCGGTTCCGCCGCAAGCATGGCCGCGGACAACAGGATTGACAACCGCGTTATGTATACCGTCGGGAAAACGACAGTGAAGCTCGGACTTCTCGGCGACGAGGTTAAAATTGCCTACGGCATTCCCTTAAGCGCGGCGGGAAAAAGTCCCTTTTTCGATAGAGGCTGAAGCCGGCAATAGTTTTTCTCAGATCTGTACTCAGGTTTATCCAACCGGCGCGGCCTAAAATCCTTCCCCCGTGGTGGCCATGGTAAAGGTCCCGTGACTGACCCCCTTCGCGGCGATAAGCCTGTCCGCGGTATTCCGTATTTCCTTCGCCTTGCCCCGGAGGACCAATACCTCGAGACAGTTGTGTTTCGACAGGTGTACATGCAGGGTGGAAACGACGGCCTGGTGATTTTCATGCTGTATTTCCGTCAGTTTGTCGCTCAAGTCCCGAACGTGGTGGTTGTATACCAGGGTGACCGTTGCTACGTGCTCGGCAGCCGTGTCCGCTTCCCAGGAATTGCGGACCAGCATGTCCCGGATTAAATCGCGGAACGCTTCCGACCTGCTGGCATATCCCTTTTCTTTTATCAGTTTGTCGAAATCTTTAAGCAGATTGTCGTCAACGGAAACCCCGAAACGTACTAATTCACCCATGATAGGAAGATGATAGTTGATTTCAGGCGTCCCTGCAAGCGCGTAACATTCACAGGGCCCGCTTCTGTTACCCCGCCGCCTGCTGGAAAACGATCCGGATGTCTTCGAACAGACCGTGGAGGATATCGTACTGTTCGTCGATTGAAAGGCCGAAAAACGGGGGGAAGCTGAACAGCATTATCTCCGCGAGGCCGGGAGATTCCGAGAGGTCGAGACCTAAGGCGTAGAAGGCCTGTTCTCCATGTTCGACAGTCAGTTCTATCCAGTAGGCGTCGGTGTCGGTGTGTTTGGTAAGGTCGTACATGATATGTATCGTTTCATCACCGTAGCCCTCCAGTTCTTCTTCGAACATGGTCCGTACCGCATGGATCATTTGCCCTTTTGCATCAGTATCGATGGTATCGCCTGTATAGTAGATAAACCCGTAAACGCTCGATCCGTCGGGCGTGATAATCTCGATTCCGTTCTCCCGGGCTTCGGTTACGAAAATATCGGTTATTGTATAGTCGTCATCATTAAAAACAAGGGAAAAGCCGTCGAGAAAATCGTAGGAGTATTGCGCGGATACCCCGGTTGTGAAAACCAGCGCCATGAAAACAGCAGCCGTTAGGTTTTTCATTTCTTGCCTCCTTTCCGCGGGAAATAGTGGAAAAATACCTTGACCAATAAAACATAATGATGTTATTATGTTTTTACAGCCGCATTGAGCTGAATAATCGAAGTATAGAAAAATAGGGACGGTATGACAAGCAAAATACCCCGGTATCTTCTGGTATATACTACACTGAAAAAACAGATAGAAAATTTTGACTATCCAATCGGCGGGAACCTTCCCCCGGAACCGCTTTTGGAAAAGCAGTTCAACGTAAGCAGGACAACCGTCAGAAAGGCGGTTGAAATCCTCGCGGAGCAGGGCTTTGTCTCTATTCAGCAGGGAAGGGGAACGAAGGTCCTCGATTTCAAGGCGACCCAGAAACTGCAGTACGTTACTTCCTTTTCCGAGACCCTGAAAGAACAGGGGTTTTCGGTGGAGCACCGTATCCGGTCCGTTGAAACGGTGCGTCCGCCGAAGATAATTGCCGAGAAGCTGAAAGCCGGCGGATCTGATTTGACGGTCCGTATTTCACGGACGACCCTCGCGAACGGCATCCCCATAGCGCTTCTAACAAATTACCTGCAGCCCGGACTGGCACCGGAGATAGAAAAAAACTTAGACGGTCTGGAATCGCTGTATCAGCTGCTGGAACATAGGTATCATATTTTTATCGACGCGGCAACCGATTACATTAGCGCGGCGACCGCGTCGCCGGAGGAGGCTCGGCTTTTGAAAATAACAACCGCTGAACCGCTTTTGGTTGTCAGGAGAATCAGTTACCGGTCGGGAGAACCGATTGAATTTGCCGATTTGCGGATAATAGCGGAAAGATACGAATATAGTGTCCACACCAAGGACCGCCCGCCGCGGGAGGTGCATTTTTGAAATTCACAGTGGAAGATATCGCGGGCTTGATCGACATCAGCGCGGTACAGGCCGAGCATGGAAAAGAGGAGCTGGACCGATTAATTGAAACGGCAAAACAATATCACTTTATCGCGGTCCATTCGCTGCCGTCCTGGGTCCCATACCTAAAAGAGCATACAGCGGGAAGCGGCATTTTAGTCGGCGGGCCCGTCGGTTTTCCGTCGGGAGGCGGAACTGCTTGTCCGAGACGGTGTGGACGAGATGGACATGATGATAAATGTGGGAAAGCTGAAATCGGGTGAATACGATTTTGTTGCCGGCGACATTACCGCCGTCGTTCACGCGGCGGGGAGCGTTCCGGTCAAGGTAATATTGGAAGTCCATTATCTAACGGATGACGAAATAAAAAAAGCCTGCGAATTGTGTATTGCCGCCGGGGCCGCCTTTATCAAAACCGGTACCGGATGGACCGCCGGCGGCGCAACCGTGGAGCGGGTCCGTCTGATAACCGATTTTGTCGGCACCGACATTGAAGTAAAAGCCTCCGGGGGGGTTCGGGGGTTTGCAATGCTGCGGGAGATGTACGAGCTCGGCGTTACGCGCTTCGGCATTAACGTACAGTCCTCTGCTGCAATTCTCGATGAAGTTACACATTTTCCCGGGGGCGCCGCGGAAATGACGGGAAGATATGAGAGATAAAATTATAGCCTGCGATTTGGGCACCGGCGGAAATAAAGCTTCTCTGTACGACAGTACCGGGAAGAGTGTGGCCTCGGC
>CAYTSI010000196.1:0-3427 GCA_964440465.1 uncultured Spirochaetales bacterium | reverse complement strand
ACACATAGTCGGCTTGTTTCGTAATAATCGTCTCCGCGATCTTTTTTTGTGTACCCATGGCATCTATTGTCACAACACACCCTTCTAATTCCAACATATCTAGAGCCTGTCCCAGAAAAGTTCATTTCTGGGACAGGCTCTACCTAACTGAACAGGAATTGGAAATCCTTTTTCTGCAGCCAAACATCAGGACCAAACAAGGTAAGCGGGATTTGGTTTTGTTAGTCCTCCTGTATGATACTGCAGCAAGGGTACAGGAACTGATCGACGTTAGGGTGAAGGATGTGCGTTTGGTTTCTCCTTCGGTAATAACGCTGCATGGTAAAGGCGATAAATACCGACAAGTGCCCATCATGAATAAATTGAAAGAATTGTTGGAAGGATATCTCGAAGAGCACAGGAAGTATAACTGGGGAACCGCTCATGGAGATGCTCCGCTGTTTTTCAACCAGCAACATCAAAAACTGAACCGTTGGGGGGTCTCTTATATCCTCGACAAATATGTGGAACTATCCAGGAATGACGCCCGATTCACTGTCGATTTTTGTGTAACACCCCATGTGATCCGTCATGCCAAGGCTATGGTGTAATTTTAAAAGACTACCGGACTGAAAACTAAGCCAAAATTAAAAAAATAAAGGGGCCGTCCCCAAATCAGTGGAAACAATATGAAAGGATTCTGAGCACCGCTAAGAAAAAAAAATAAAGAAAATAGGGAACCTGCCAATACTATATAGAAACCACAACGAATCTATGGAAAGGCAAATTCCCTATTCAAATAAAATATATCCTATCAGTTACCATATCGGACTATTTTCAGCAAGTATTAAATCACAAATGGGAATTTCCAGATTTTTCTTATGAATGCCCGATCTGCGGCGGACGGAATTGCTGCGTACGGATTGGCTATTATTACCGGAATGTTCTGTCCCTAGAAGAGGGGGACCTGTACCGGATCCCGATTGCCCGATATTTGTGCCGGAGAAAAAACAGATCTTCATTGCAAGACCTGACGTTTTCCCTGCTGCCGGACTGCCTCATCCCCTATATGAGGTCTACAATCCAGACGGTAATGGAGGTGATGGAGAATGTACTTGTCAGAAACCAGTCGGATGAAGAGATCGTTTCTCATTTCTATGAGAAGATTTATGATCCGGGATTGAATATCAGCGAAGGTACCGTGCCAGGCTACCGCGATTTATTTGAACAAACAGCCCAAAAAATTAAAATATTTCTGCGTGAACGGGAAAAGGGTGTTCCGGGGCGGGGCTGTAGTCGACCGAGACGGAGATACACTCCGCAAAGCGGGAGATATATCTGCAGTGCCGGTCGTGGGTCTCAAGGTTTCCGAATACCCAGCCGCCGCCGTGAATGAAGGTGAATACCGGGAAGGGGGGTGTTCCGTGGGGTGTATAGATTCTCAGTCTGATATCGCGAAGTTCAGTAGCGGCAGTAATGTCCCTAACCGATACCATCTCAACCGGAGGGCCGAGGAATTGAAGAATACCCGTGTTGAATTCTCTTCGTACCGCGGGGACCTGCTCGGGTTTGATCGATGATAGCGGAGGCGCGTCGGCAGCTTCCATCTTTTTCAGGTACTCTACCGCCTGGGGGTGTAACCTTGAAAAGTCCGGTTTCATATTTGCCATACTCTGTACTCCTTTTGTTTTATCCTTTTGTTACAATGGTTCCGCAGGCAGGGCAGCTGATTCGGTCGGTTTCGACCGGCATCGACAGGAGGTATGAGCAGGAGGGGCAGGGCAGTTCGACCTCGTTGACGTCGATTAAGGCCCCGCAGCTCTCGCAGACAATTCGACGGGCATCCTTCAGAACGCTGAGCTCTCCTCCGCAGCGGCCGCAGTGCCGCTCTTCGATTCGTTCGGGAAAAAACGGAGTAAACGTTTCGAGGGTACCGGTAATGTCGAGGGCTTTCCGTGTGTCCGCCGGAGAAAGCTTTGGAAACCAGGACTGAAGAAAGAGGGTCTGTTGCAGATTGATAAACTGGTCCTTTCTAATCCTGTCCGGGTGAATGGCGAATATATTTCGGCAGTCGAGTTCTTCCGCCCAGGTCTGCCAAAAATTTTTCGTTAGGGTGAACTGAACCCAGAAACTGCTGGAATCCACATAATGTTCATCGTAGAGTAATTCGATTTCCCGCAGCTTCAATTCGGACATCAAGCCGCGGACCTCTTCCTGTTCGGCGACGGCTTTGTCTGATTCATAAATAAAGTGCAGATATTCCCGGCGGTAGTTTTCGTCGGCAATTTTCGGTGAAAAAACACCTGGGTATGAATCGATCCGCTCCTTTTCCATTTTTACGCCGAGCCGGGCATACCAGTCGGCGTCTTTCTGTTCCAGGGCGGTTTTGCAGAGAAACGGATACCCCATTCCGTTTTCTTCGAGTATCTCACACATCCCGGCGGTGTATACTTTTCCTCCAAAGGTATTCTGTTCCGGGACGATCCCTTCTTTCTGCAGGGCCTCTGCCGCAAAAAGGTACTCGGGATAGGTCATCCAGTCGATAATGGAATACATGCTATACAGACGGTTTTGTTCCCGTAATGCCTCCGTTTGAGGATCAATTTCTTCGACCGGTTCTATCTGTCGGGCCAAATGATAATCGAAATCCATAAAAGAACCGCAGAAATCGCAGTAGATATAAGCGTGCCGGTACTCATTCATTTTCGGGGCGCCGCAGGAGGGGCAGCGGACCTTTTTAATCATCCGGGCATGTTTCTCCTCCCGTCTGCGGTCTATTTCCCCGCTGCCGCCCCGCCCGACACCTGCTTCTTTCAGAAGGCGTACCATAGTGTCGAGGCCTTCTTCTACGGCGTAATCAAGGGCGCTCTTGCCGTTCCAGTCCAGCTGGTCCTTGTTATTACAGTTATCGAGAATATACCGAACCATTTCCGGGTCGTCATGCATAGTAAAATACATAAGGACCGTGGAGTGGGCATCATCCATATCGCCGATGTCAGCCCCTTTCGAGATAAGCAGATGAAATGCATCTTTGGAACCGCCGTCGGCGGAGTAAAGGAGGGGAGTTTTCCCGTTGGAATTACGGGCATGGATATCCGCTCCATGGTCAAGGAGGAGGTGCAGGACCTTAGGATGATTGTTGTAGGCGGCGCGCATCAGCGGCGTCTGTCCCCATTGGTCACGGGAATCGATTTCAGCGCCTTTTTCGATAAGCAGCCGGACAACGTTATTCAGTCCGCGGTTGGCTGCTAAGGAGAGCACCGTTTGCTGTTTATGGTTCCTCGCATTGATGCCGGCGCCTTTTTCGATACAGTCGATTGCGGCTTTTTGTTTTTCGTCGTATACGGCCTGAATGAGTTTGTCGTTTAATTTTTTACCCACGGTCTTCCCGCCACCAATAAAGGATAGTCCGCCCGGGGCCGGCGGTCAAGCGATAGGCGCCGCCTAC
>CAYTSI010000195.1:0-3556 GCA_964440465.1 uncultured Spirochaetales bacterium | reverse complement strand
CGATAAGAAATTCAAGGCCGTACAGACCGGCGGACCTTCGGGGGGCTGCATTCCGGAGGAGCTTCTCGATATTCCCGTCGATTATGAATCTCTCGCCAAGGCCGGATGCATTATGGGGTCGGGCGGTATGATCGTCATGGACGAGACCACCTGTATGGTGGAAGTTGCCCGTTACTTTCTTTCGTTTACCCAGGAGGAATCCTGCGGGAAGTGCGTCCCCTGCCGTATTGGTACAAAACGGATGCTTGAAACGCTTACGCGAATTTGCGATGGTGAGGGACGCGAAGAGGACATCGACCTTCTCGAAGAGCTGGCCTATGCAATCAAGGATTCGGCCCTCTGCGCGTTGGGACAGACGGCCCCGAATCCCGTCTTAACAACATTGAAGTACTTTAAAAACGAATACGACGCTCATATATATGAGCACAGATGCCCCGCCGGAGTGTGTAAGAACCTTATTCAATACACCATTATTCCGGAGAACTGCACGGGATGTCATGCCTGTTTCAAGGCCTGCCCCTCCGATGCTATCAGCGGGGAGCTGAAGGAAGCCCATGTAATTGATCAGGAAAAATGTATTAAGTGCGGTATGTGCATCAGTACCTGCCGTTTCGACGCGATAACCGTTTCATAACCATGATTTGAAGGATAACATAATGAGTAGCAATATTACCTTAACAATTAACGGAAATGAAGTTACCGTACGGCAGGGTGTTACCCTGTACTGGGCGGCAAAAAAAGCCGGAGTAGAGATACCCCATCTCTGCTACGGGGAGGACCTGCCTCCCATGAGTTCCTGCCGGATCTGTGTCGTGGAAGTCGAGGGGATGCGGAACTTAGCGGCTTCCTGCTCCCATCCGGCTGCCGGGGGAATGGTTGTGCATACCGATTCGGAACGGGTGCGGCGGGCGAGGAAAATGAACTTGGAACTTATCCTTTCCGACCATGCCGTCGACTGCATTACCTGCGAAAAAAGCGGAACCTGTCTCCTCGAAAAATACGCGTATGAATTCGGTATAACCGGTCCTTCCTTCGCGGGGGAACGAAACCGGCGGGAAATTAAAGACGAAGATCCCTTTATCTACCGGGACTATAACAAGTGTATTCTCTGCGGCCGCTGCGCCTACGCCTGCAACGAAATCCAATACGACAGCGCCATTAACATCGGCGAAAGGGGGTTTCCGGCGACAATTGCCACCGCCTTCGACAGAAAACTGCAGGACACGACCTGTGTTTCCTGCGGCCGCTGCGTCAGCGTGTGTCCCGTCGGAGCGCTTATAGAGAAGAACCGTGTCGGAAAAGGCCGGGAATGGGAATTAAAGAGTGAAAAGACTATCTGTCCCTACTGCGGCTGCGGCTGTACCTTGGAGATGCATACGAAGGACGGAAAACTGGTCAAGGTGACCACACCGGAGAAAAATACGGTAAATAATGGAAATCTCTGCGTAAAGGGAAAATTCGGGACCGAGTTTATCGACCACCCGGAACGGCTTACGGCGCCGCTTATAAAAAAGAACGGCGAGTTTACCGAAGTCAGCTGGGACGAGGCGCTGGATTACACCGTGGAAAACCTGAAACGGATAAAAGAACAATACGGGGCCGACGCTATCGGGGGTCTCTCAAGCGCCAAGTGCACTAACGAGGAAAACTACGTATTTCAAAAGTTTATACGGGCATGTATCGGGACCAACAACGTTGACCATTGCGCCCGCCTCTGCCATTCCTCGACCGTTGCAGGCCTTGCCCGCGCTTTCGGAAGCGGCGCGATGACCAACTCCATGAGCGAGCTGCGGTACGCGGATTGTATCTTCGTTACCGGTTCAAATACCACCGAGGCCCATCCGATTATCGCGCTGGACATAAAAGCCGCAGTGGAGCGCCGTGGCGCGAAACTAATCGTGGCCGATCCTAGAATGATCGATTTGGTCAATTTTTCATCCGTATGGCTCCGGCAGAAGTCGGGAACGGATGTCGCGCTCTTTAACGGCATGATGAATGTTATCATCAACGAAGGGCTTGCCGACGAAGATTACATTGCCGAACGGACGGAAAACTACGAGCAGTTTCGGGACGTGGTGCTGAAGTACGGTCCGAAGCGGGCGGCTGAAATATGCGGTGTGCCGGAGAAGGACATTATTGAGGCGGCCGTAATGTACGGCAGCGCCGACACCGGCTCCATCGTCTACAGTATGGGAATTACGCAGCATACAACCGGTACGGACAATGTGTTAAGCCTGGCCAATTTGGCAATGCTTACCGGAAATGTCGGCAGAAAAAGCACCGGTGTGAACCCGCTCCGGGGGCAGAACAATGTGCAGGGGGCCTGCGACCTCGGTGCTCTGCCGAATGTCTATCCAGGTTATCAAAAAGTGAACGACGAAAACCTGCGGAAAAAATTTGAAACGGCGTGGAACACGACCCTTGCGCCTGAAGCGGGACTAACCGTCGTGGAAATGCTCCACGGCGCGGAAGACGGTTCTATCCGGGGTATGTACGTAATGGGGGAAAATCCTTTTTTAAGCGATCCCAATATAAACCGGGTTAAAAAAGACCTTGAAGCCCTCGATTTCCTGGTGGTACAGGACATTTTTCTCTCCGAAACCGCGCGGTTTGCCGATGTCGTCCTCCCTGCGGCAAGCTTTGCCGAAAAAGACGGCACATTTACAAATACGGAACGGAGGGTGCAGCTGCTTCGGGAGATAAAACCTGCTCCGGGCTCAGCCCGGCCGGACTGGCAGATAATAAGTGATGTAAGCAAACGCTTAGGATATCATATGCAGTACGAAAGTACCGCCGAAATTATGGACGAGATTGCGTCGGTTATGCCGATCTACGGCGGTATCAGCCACAAACGGATCGAGAAAATGGGACTGCAGTGGCCCTGTCCCGATAAGGAACATCCGGGAACACCCTATCTGCATAAAGGCAGCTTTACCCGGGGGAAGGGGCTGTTCAGCGCGGTAGATTTTATCGAACCCGCGGAGCTGCCGGACGATGATTATCCGATGGTCCTTACCACCGGACGGATCCTCTACCATTTTCACACCGGCACTATGTCGCGCCGGGCGTCGGGTCTCGACGAGGTCCGCCCCGACGGGTTTGTGGAAATCCATCCCGAAGACGCGGAGCAGCTGAAAATAAGCGACGGGGAGACCGTAAAGATAAGCTCCCGGCGGGGCGAGGTGAACGCCAGGGCGGTGGTAACGCTTCGGTCGCGGCCGGGGGCGGTTTTCATGGCCTTCCATTTCCGGGAAGCGGCCGCCAACATTCTCACGAACGACGCGTTAGATCCGGTGGCAAAAATCCCGGAGTTCAAGGTGTGCGCCGTCAAGGTGGAGAAGGTGTAGAATAGGGCGGCGTAGATTTACAGATTCCGCACCGCATGTATGCCGATAAAGACTCGTTCAGTGTAACTTCAGTTACTTCGGAATGAAACAAAAGTTACAAATTTACCCAAAAATGCGGCAAAAATAACATGGCACAGAATTTGCATTTCCTTGTACAATAAACTACAATTTGTTTAGGAGAGGAGTGTTGGAATATTACGCTCATTCGA
>CAYTSI010000194.1:0-3768 GCA_964440465.1 uncultured Spirochaetales bacterium | reverse complement strand
CCCGCTCCGAACAGGTATCATCAGGGGCTTTCTACGCAACTTTCCGCCATTATTTGGGACTATCTGGAAGATAAGTCCTGTAAAGTATATCACGCGCCGTTTGATGTCCTCCTCCCTGCTTTCGGGGAGGAGGAAGAGGACGATGTTTCCACCGTTGTTCAGCCCGATTTATCGGTTATCTGCGATACATCGAAACTGACGCCGAAGGGCTGTACCGGGGCTCCCGACTGGATTATCGAGATTATCTCTCCCTATACATCGAAAAAGGACATGACCGTTAAATTCTACCTATACCAGCGGCACGGTGTTAAGGAATACTGGATTGTAGAACCGGCTGCACAGTATATCCATGTCTATCTTCTCGACAGTGAGGGAAAGTATCCGGCGGACCCGGACGTGTATGAGATATATGGAGAGCATACGGTTGTTCCCTGCACGGTACTGAAGGGGCTTTCCATCGATCTGCGGGAGCTCTTCGGCAATCAAAGATAGACGAAGGGAGGAGCCGGGACCGGAAGGCGGAGGGCGTAATGGAAGATACGTTCGGACTGCAGAATGCCGTCGACTTAGGAAAGAAAGTAGCCGTAATGGTCAGCCTGATTGCGGAGCGGGTATAATATCGGTTTTCGGAAAATCATCCCCTTTGAACAGTAAGGGTTCTCCGGTATATTGCGACAGGGCATACGAGCAGCAGTCTCCCAGGTTTAGACCCGCCGGATGCCGTCCTTTACCGTATTTCTGCCAAGCCGCTCTAGCAAGGTGGTATTGCCCCGCATCCATGGGAACGATGTCCGCTTCAAGTTTATAAAACAGGAGATCGAGTTCCCTGCCTCCGGCATCTCCCTTCTTCGATTCGATAACACCAGCCGTCTCTAATGCGGAAACCGCACCGATTAGACACCGCTCCCCGCCCGATACAATGCGCATGAACTGCTCTGCCTCTGGTTCATCGAAAAGGATAGCACAGATAGCGGAGGAATCGACAACCACTACCAGACTCCCCGATCATCATACCCGAGGATCTCATCAGCCTCCCGCGTATCAAGCGTGGGAAGGGCGCTGCAGCGCTTTGAAATAGAACGAATTTCATCAAACAGCCGGGGGCCCCGTTTTGCCCGCCGGATCTTTTCGAGATGTTCCTCTAAAGCAGTCCGTATCGTATCGGTTATGCCCTCTCCGGTTTCCGCCGCTATCTTCCGCACAAGTTGTTCCACTTCATCATTTTTAATACTTAAGCCCATACGTACTTCTTCTATATACTATATTATTTTATATATTATAGAATATATTTCTGCTCTTGTCAATATCCCAAGTACACCTTTACACCTTGAACAGCCCCCGGAAACCTGGTACACATTCGTTATGCCTAAAGAGCCCCTCACCCACCGGGTAGGTTATCTTTTAACACTCGGTATTATTGCAAAGTTAATGGTGGACACCACCGTCCAGATATTCAACCCCTTTTTAACCATCATAGCGGCGGGGCTCGGCATCGGTGTGGTAAAAATGGGAAAAATCGTGGCCCTCCGGAGCCTGATGGGCTTGAGCGCTCCCGTTTTCGGCACAATGGCGGACCGGATCGGCTACCGTTCGGTTATGCGTATTTCCCTTTTGATGGGGGGAGCGGGGATGATGATAGCCGCGGTGTTTCCGAATGTTTTTACCTTTACCATCGCCATGATCTTAGCAGGCGCAGGCCAATCCGGATACACTCCCACCCTGCACGCCTACTTAAGCTCAAAACTCCCCTACGAAAAGCGCGCGAGGGGGATCGGCATCGTCGAATACAGCTGGGCCTTAGCCGGCATTGTCGGACTCTTTGCCACCGGATATCTCATCGAGGCGCTCTCCTGGCGGGCGCCGTTCTTTATCCTCGGCGGCATCATGGTCCTGATGTCCTTCGTGTACCTTACCCTGCCGAAGGGGCAGCAGCGCGCCGGACAGGCGGACAGCACCCCGAAAACAGGCTTCAGCCCGGGCAGGATTTTCCGCCGGATACAAGCGTTTCTCGACTTAGGCCCGAACGCCCGCTCCGCCTGGGGGACCATTATCATCAACGGGCTCAACTTCTTTGCCATGATGCATGTGATGATTATTCACGGCGGCTGGCTTCAGCGGGAATACGGCCTGGGCCCCGCGAAACTGGGCAATGTAGCACTCCTCTTCGGTTTCTGCGACCTCATTGCCAGCGTCATCGTCAGCATCGCGGTAGACCGGATCGGCAAGCGGCGGAGCGTTATGATCGGCGTCGCGGGAGTTGTTGTTGGATATGCATTGATGCCGTTTTTAAACCGGAGCATTACCCTGGCCCTGGTCAGCCTTTCAATTCCCCGGGCGTTTTTCGAGTTTGCTACCGTCAGTAATTTTCCCCTCATAAGCGAACAGGTACCGAAGCAGCGGGGAAAGGTGCTTTCGTTAAGCATCACCTTCGGACTAATCGGTTCGACAATAGCGTCAGCTACCGGACCCGCGGCCTACGTCCGCTTCGGCGTTTGGGGTCTGGCCCCGGTGGGCCTTGCCGCGGCCGCGGTATCTCTTCTTATACTCATATTTATCATAAAAGAACAGCCAAAACACCGAGTTTAGGTGTATACTATTCTAGAAGAGGTAAATATGAAAACCGTACAGTCAACAGTTCTTTCAATTGTAGCAGCGGCCTGCCTATCCGGAATCTCCTGCGCGGGCGCTCCATCGTCAACGGAATGCACCGACACGGCAAGCCCCGCGGGTGATGCCGTGTCCGCGGCGGCAATAGACGGGTCAAGCTGGCTCTACCAGCTGCAGAACGCCGACCCGGATGAAATCGCGGGGACCGGTTACGACATCCTCGTTATCGACTATTCCCGCGGCGGGACCGAGGACGGACGATACACTGCCGCGGAAATGGAAATACTGAAAACGCAAAACTCCGTTCCGCCGAGGACGGTCCTCTCTTACTTAAGCATCGGGGAAGCGGAGGATTACCGCTATTATTTCGAATCTGCATGGACGGGAGGGCTCGCAAATCAGCCTACGGCAGACGCTCCCTGCTGGCTGGGACGGACGAACCCGGAATGGGAGGGAAACTACAAGGTGCAGTACTGGTCGGAAAGCTGGCAGCAGACCATCCTCGCGTATCTGGACAAAATCATCGACGACGGCTTCGACGGCGTGTACCTCGACATTATCGACGCTTACGAATATTGGAGTGACGAGGACAACAACGAAGGCTTTTCCCTCTCGGAAGAAGAAGCGGCACTGCGGATGATCAATTTCGTTAAACGGATTGCCTACCATTCCCGTATAACACGGGGGGTTACCGATTTTCTGGTTGTCCCGCAAAACGGCGAAGGGATCCTCGATTACGATACCGGCGATTATCTGAACACAATCAACGGCATCGGTATCGAAGACCTTTATTATTGGGAAACTGACGCAATCGACGATGGGACGACGGCGTACCGGAAGGATTATATTAATAGAATAACGGCGGCCGGGAAAACGGTCCTGGCTGTCGATTACGTCGATGATGGTTCCGGCGGCAGCGCCAATGAGGACCGAATTGCCGATTTCACCTCAAAGGCCAAAGCGGACGGGTACATTCCTTTCGCCGCCGCGACGGACAGGGAACTCGATACAATTCCCTAAACCCTACATAAACGGAACGCCCCGGTTCCGGTATGCCTCCACGACATCATCCTGCCAAAGTCCCGACTGGACTTCGCCGATGTGGGCCTTCCGCAGATAGTACATGCAGAGCCGCGACTGGCCGATACCGCCGCCGATGGA
>CAYTSI010000193.1:0-3769 GCA_964440465.1 uncultured Spirochaetales bacterium | reverse complement strand
GCAGTATTTACTATTCAACTCCGAAGGAAGTATTTGACGGGAAAATGGCAGAAAGGGTTGCCGAAAGGCAAAAAAAATTAGATACTGCCCGAGAACAACGGGCCCGGATTGCGGAAAGTAGGCTGTCAGCCTAACTTAAATAGGGCATGGTAGTTGTCCAATTTCGTCTGAGGCAGAACATAATAATTGACTACCCACTATAAAAAACTAACCAAGCGCCCCTTTTCCCTCTTGATTAAACCCGCTTCCGCGGACTGCAATATTCGGTGCGAGTACTGCTTCTATTATGAAAAAAGTGGGTTATATCCGGAGAAGAAACAACACCGGATGAGTAATGAAACCCTGGAGACCCTTGTTTCCGGCTATATGCAAACGAAACAGCCGGTCTATCAATTCGGCTGGCAGGGGGGCGAGCCCACCCTCATGGGTGTCGATTTTTTTCGTACCGTAGTCCGGCTGCAGGGAAAATACGGACGGCCCGGGGCAAAAGTTTCCAATGGGCTGCAAACCAACGGAACCCTGATCACCCCGGAGATGGCGGCTTTATTTAAAGAGTATCATTTCTTAGCCGGTATCAGTATCGACGGGCCGGCGGAAATCCATGACCTGCGGCGAAAAACCCTTGTCGGGACCGGCTCATATAAGCAGGTGATGCAGGGCCTCGAAGAATTGCGACGCCACGACGTCGAGGTAAACGTGCTCGTCCTGGT
The DNA here is from genome assembly GCA_964440465.1 of uncultured Spirochaetales bacterium. Taxonomy (GTDB): domain Bacteria; phylum Spirochaetota; class Spirochaetia; order SPDA01; family CAZSGZ01; genus CAZSGZ01. The sequence continues at coordinate 3,059 of CAYTSI010000193.1, read as the reverse complement.
ACACCACGATAATGTCACGAAACCGGAAGCGGTATTCCGCCACCTTGTGGATCTCGGTTTTACATATCACCAATATATCCCCTGCGTCGAAATGGATAAGTACGGCAACCCTTTGCCTTGGAGCATTACCGGTGCCGAATGGGGGGAATTCCTCATCCGGATGTTTCAGATTTGGTCAAAGGGCCATGTGCAAACAGTCTCTGTTCGGAATTTCGACGCGGTGCTTCAAATGCTTGTCACCGGGCAGGCCGTAATGTGCACCTTGGGACGAAATTGCAGCGATTATTTCGTGGTGGAGCATAACGGCGATGTCTATCCCTGTGATTTTTTCGTCGAACCGGAATTGCTTCTGGGAAACATCCGTTCCGATTCCTGGGAAAGCTTGCGGAATTCGAAAACCTATCGCGCTTTCGGCAGTCGGAAGCTGCGGCTCCCCGGGGAGTGTCAGACCTGTGAATACTTTACATTGTGCACCGGAGACTGTCCGAAGCACCGGGACGGGCAGGACATGAGCCGGCTCTGCGAAGGGATCCGGATGTTCTACAAAGAAACACTGCCGGCTTTCCGGTCAATCGCGTCGCGGCTTTCCGGAAGGCCAAATCGGAGTGATAGTTGAAAAGAAAAGGTATTCTGCGGACGGTATTCCCCTTTCTGAACTGGTTCCCCTACAGCCTCTCTTCATTCAAACATGATGCAATCGCCGGTATCACCGTGGCCTTGGTGCTGGTGCCCCAGTCCATGGCCTACGCACAGTTAAGCGGCATGCCTCCCCACTACGGTCTCTATGCGGCGATTATTCCCTGCGTCATCGGTGCACTGTGGGGAGATTCGCCCTTTATTGCCACCGGTCCGGTGGCAATCACCTCCCTTCTCACCGTGGTTACCCTGCAGCCCTATGCGGCGGTGGAAACCCCTGAGTTTATCGAATTGGCGATCCTTCTCGCCCTGATGGTCGGAATTGTCCGGCTGCTCTTCGGCCTGTTTCGCCTTTCTTTCTTTGTCAATTTTATCTCACTGCCGGTGATTAGAGGCTTTACCAACGCCTGCGCCGTAATTATCGCCCTCTCTCAGTTGAACAAAATACTGGGTCTCGAAAAAACAACCGGCAGCACTTTTATCCATGAAATCATCCTGCTCATTGGAAATATCGGGACGACCCATTTGCCGACCTTTCTCTTCGGGGCCGGAGCTATCGGGGTTCTCCTTTTGATTAAAAGAAGGTTCCCGAAGCTGCCGGGCAGCCTGATCGTCGTCGTCCTCGTCGGGCTTGCCGTTTTCCTGCTGAAAAAAGGCGGCGCAGCGGCAGCTGAGCAGATCGCTCTCGTCGGAAACATCCCTTCAGGTTTCCCTGCCTTTCAATTGCCGTCTATCACCATTGACCGGATCATACAGCTTGCGCCCGGTGCATTGATGGTGTCGTTTATCGGCTTCATGGAGGTAAGCGCCATCAGCAAGACCCTGGGGATCAAAAGCGGGCGGCGGGTAAACTTGAATCGGGAGTTTGTCGGGCAAGGGCTGGCCGGCATTGCGGGCAGTTTATTCCAGAGTTTTCCGACCAGCGCTTCTTTCAGCAGATCGGCCTTAAGCTACGATTCTGGGGCGAAAACCGGAGTCAATTCGCTTATAACCGGCGCCGTTGTCTTCATGACGGTCCTCTTTTTGTCGGGTCTGTTGGGGAACATTCCCCAGACGGTCCTCGGAACGGTTATCATAGTTTCGGTATTCGGGATTTTCGATCTTTCAGCCATCATCACGATTTGGAAGATCAGTATTGTGGAAGGAATCGCTTCAATTATCACCTTTATAGCGACTATTGTATTCGCGCCGAATTTGGTGTACGGGATTCTCGTGGGAGCGGGATTGGTGATCGTCATCCATTTGTACAAGACGATGAAACCCAGAGTGGCAATTCTCGGCGAGCATGAGGACGGCACCATGCGGGACGCGGACCTTCATGTTTTGAAGGTGGATGAGCGGTACATCCATCTTCGGTTTGACGGCCGGATCTATTTCGCCAGTGCCCCCCACTTCGAAGAGTCTCTCCTGCAGTCGATAGAACGGTTTCCAAAGGCTGAACACGTTATAATCCACGGGCAAGGGATAAATGAAATAGATACGACGGGCGTACAGATGCTGCAGGATCTCATGAAGCGGTTGCAGATCATCGGTATAGACGTTTCATTCGTCGGGCTGAAACATCAGGTCCGGCAAAAATTTGAGCGTGGAGGCTTAACCGACATAATTGGTAAGTAAAGAATCTTTTCTGAAATTGCAGATGTAGAATGAAACTAGTTTTCAATATTAAAAAAAAATCTAAAGATTCAGTATTTCTGACGCTAGCGACTATCAAGCACATTTACTTCCAGCATGCAGTATTTCGGCTTAGGTAGTAAATTTCAAACAACCGATATGCAATAATATTTTTTTTAAGGAACGAAATGGAATTTAACTCGCAACCAAACTGTAAAATACCGAAAGTCTATGCCGTAGGCATTGTCTTTCGGGGGAGCAATAAAGGTTGATACTCCGGTTAGACTGCCTCCGGCAGACTAACCGGGTTGAAATTTAACATCAACCGGTGCTTTGCTAAAATTTGAAGTTTGAAGTTCGCTTCTGTCCTGTGTTAGTCGGTTTACCATGGGTGAAAAAAGAAAACAGACCATACCCCAGGGGTACTGCTGACTTATTAATTATACTGAGCTTAGTAAAAGAGTGGTTTAATCCTCTTATACCGGCTGTTCGGAGAAGGATACGGCCTGTCGAAAGAAGATACGGAGTGGTTTGTAGAGCAGTATATTCCGGACAAAAAAGAGAGGATGGACCCTCTTGCCTCCCCCCTCGTAGCGAAGAGCGCGGCAGACCTCCCTCCGGCGCACATTATTACCGCGGGACACGACCCGCTTCGGGACGACGGCAAGCTCTACGCGGAAAAACTCCGGAGAGCCGGAGTACCGGTCACCTACAAATGCTACGAAGACCAGCTTCACGGTTTTCTCAATTACGACGGTATTTTCGATACCGCGGAAACCGCTTTCCGGGAAGTTTCGGAGCAGCTGAAA
>CAYTSI010000192.1:0-3816 GCA_964440465.1 uncultured Spirochaetales bacterium | reverse complement strand
AGGCGGATGCTGACGGTGCCGGCCGACACGGAAGAACTTATTCAAGAAATACATACCATTACGGAGGTAAAACCGATGTTAACAAAAATAGCGGACCAGATACGGGCAGAGGGCAAAGCAGAGGGCAAAGAAGAAGGCAAGGCGGAGGGAGGCCATAAAGCAAAGCGCGAGGACGCCCGTAGGATGCTGGATAAAGGATACCCGGTTGAAGATATTTGCGACATAACCGGCCTCTCCCGGGAAGATGTTGAGGAACTGCGGCAGGGGTAGAGGGCGGCCTGCCGTTCCCTCCCGGCTCCTTTTTAAGATTCGAAATCGGTAAATATATAATCAACCGGCGTATTTCTCTACGCGCTGCTCCGGTAGGAAATATCCATCGGCCCAACCCCACCCCGCAGAGAATACCTTGGAATTACACCGTTAATTCACTATACTTTAATCAATGGATAAACCACGTCCCAGCGACAGCGCTTATAAGTACCTCTTCTCAAACAAGCGGATATTCCACCAGCTTCTCACCTCATTTGTGCCGGAAGCGTTCGTAAAAGGCCTGTCTCCCGACGACCTCTATCCGGTAGATAAATCGTTTATCTCCGAAGAATTTACAAAGCGGGAGTCTGACCTGATCTACCGGGTAAAACGGGGAGACCGGGAAGTGTATATTTATATTTTAATAGAGTTTCAATCCACCCCGGACAAAACCATTGCCGCCGATTTTCCCCATCGTTTTGTATAACGGAGCATCTCCTTGATATAAAACAATTTGCTGTGTGGGCGAAGCGGATGCTGACCGTGCCGACCGACACGAAAGAACTTATTCAAGAAATACATACCATTACGGAGGTAAAACCGATGTTAACAAAAATAGCGGACCAGATACGTGAAGAGGGAAGCCATAAAGCAAAGCGCGAGGATGCAAGCCGAATGCTGGATAAAGGATACCCGATTGAAGATATTTGCGACATCACCGGCCTCTCCCGGGAAGAGGTGGAGGGCCTGCGAAGCCGATAGAAGACGGCCTGCCGGACCCCCTAAATAGTTAAATTGATAAATAGTTAAAAACCCCGGACAGCACGGACCCTGTAATTGTCGTCCTTCTTGGCGAGGTACGGGTTCACAGCGTTGGAATTCTGTACCCACGCGAAGTCTCTACTGGACTTCGAAGAACTCCAATAGTAGCTGCCCGCAAAACCGCCTATGCCGCGTTTGTGCAAATTTGTATACATCAAGTCCAGTTCATCTTTTGACGGCAAAAACCAGTCGTTGTACCCGCCATGGCTAAGTCCATCACACAACTGTCCAGCATAGGTCGAGCCGGTCCCCTGGGACGCAATAATATCGGCTGTGTTCTGTTTCCCCGTACCGACTGCCTTGCCGTCGGCTCCCGATATTACTTCTCCGTACACACCCCATTCTTTGTTATTCCATTCCGTTTCCTTTGGCGCGGCTTCCAAATACCGCCAGCCGTCTGAATAGCTGCCCTTGTCATAAAATATCCATCCCCCCGCGGGGCCCCGGTCACCGATTTTGTATTCTCCTGTTTTCGAAGCGGGCTTATACGTAAACGCCAGCGAGGCGGTCCGGTCTTTTTGTACCGTTACCGTCTTCGTTTCCTTCTCGCCGTCGGTGTAGCGCATCTCCAGGCTGTGGCTGCCGGTGGAAAGGTCTGTTAGGTTAGCGGTTGCGCCGGCGCTGACATTCCCCTGCCGGGTACCGTTTAGGTAGAGGGTGCCTTCGGTTACCGTGGTTATTTTGATGTTGCCGTAATTTTCTTCCACCGTAAAACCCGACTGCCGGGACGTTTCCGTTCCGCCTGCCGTGCCCGCGAGGTAGATCGGTTCAAATAACTGCTCGTATGAACCGGGGAGCTGTTTTCTCCCTGTTTTCTCGTACACCTCCTGCCGGGTCTTCCGAATCACCTCCATGAAACTTAAGCCCGGAGATTCCATATATTTAATCAGAGTAGGAGTAAAAATACCGTCCTGGGCCGTTTTCCCCGCCGCGGCGGAATACACGACGATTGAATTCACCGGCGCGTCCAGCCGGGCAAGCCCTCTGGCGGCGGAACGGGATTCCACGGGAAGCGGATTGTCCCGGCACGCGTCAAGGACCACGATGTTCGTCGTACTCCCCGCGTCGGTCATAGTATGGACAATATCGGACGCCGGAACCGCCCGGGAACGGACATACAGCTCGCTGGGAATCGCCTTATCCACCGGAAGCAGATAGTTTTCCCCTCCTACCTGTACTCCGTGGCCGCCGTAATGGAAAAACGCCGTCCCGCCCCGCTCCCGCAGTTTGGCACGAAACTGATCAACCGCTAAAAGCATCCGCTCATACGAGCCGTCTACCACATAGACCACCTCAAACCCCAGCCGCTCCAGGGAGGCCTTCATCGCCGCTGCTTCGCGCCACGGCTGCGATAAAACCGGGAAATGCTTGTATGAACTGTTCCCGATTACCAGGGCCGTCTTGTTTTCGGCGAATAAACCGCCTGTTAGAATAATCATCAACAGGAATACCGTGAGTACCATGATAAAACCGGTTTTTGTTCGCATTTTTAATCCCCCTAAGTCTGCCTACGGAATATCCGCCTTGCGTATATAAAGTATAGTCCCGTTTTTCCGGCGTCGCAAGGGAGCAGGATGCGCAACAAAACCTTTTTACAAAAAAATTAAAAAATTTTTTCAAATCCTTGAAGCACCAGAGCAGTTTTGCCCGTATCCGTTATTGTAAGGAGATTATTTTATGCGTATACTGAAAGTACCAAAACCGTTACGTGACATTCTTGGAGACGACGGTTCGGAAGGATTAGTAGAAATGCTGGAACAGCAGCAAAACCAGACCAAAGACGCGACCATCGAAACCGCCGCGGACCGGTTTGAGCGGCGGCTGACTGAGGTAGGATCGGAACTGAACAGCCGAATTACTGCAGTTGAAGCTCGGCTGGACAATCGGATAACCGAAGAGTCCGCTAAATTGCGGGTCGATATCGCTGAGGTCGAAGCAAAGCTGGATAACCGGATTACCGAGGTTGAAGGGAGGCTGCGCGTAGATATCGCGGGGGTGGAAGCCCGATTGCAGGTCGATATCGCCGAGACCAGGACCGATTTGTCGACAAAAATAGAGAAATCGAAAACCGAGACAATCCGCTGGATGTTTCTCTTTTATATCGGGCAGGTCGCGGCACTCGGCGGTCTTCTTTACGCGCTGCTCCGGTAGGATTTTAGTCCCGCTCAGCCAGCTCCTCCCAGCGGACGGTTTTCCTTTCGATGAGGGTTTCGAGTTCTTTGTAGCGGATCGTATTCTCCTCCAACTTCTTCGGATCGTGGGAGCTGCCGGAGAACCACTTCTCGATCCGGGTTTTCTCTTCTTCCAGCCTGCCTATTTCTTCCAGGATTTCATCATGCTCACGCTGTTCCTTAAACGTCAGTCCCGTTTTTTTCCGTTTCGGCTTTGCGGCTGCAGCCCGCGTACCGCCGCCGCCCTCCGCGTCTTCCTGCTCTTCCCGACGCATTTCTCTATAATCCCGGTAATCGCCTACAAAGCCCCGTATTCCGCCGCTGCCGTTAAAAATAAACAGGTAGTCCGTAATCCGGTCGAGCAGGCTCCGGTCATGGGATACGAGCAGGATGCAACCTTTAAAATCGAGGAGATACTGTTCAAGCTGCCTGATCGTTTCGATGTCGAGGTCGTTCGTCGGTTCGTCTAAGAGCAGAAAATTGGGAGACGCCGCCAGGACGCGTATTAAACTCAGGCGGCGGAACTCGCCTCCGGAAAGCGTATGCAGGGGCTGGGAAAACATCGGCCGGGGGA
>CAYTSI010000191.1:0-3878 GCA_964440465.1 uncultured Spirochaetales bacterium | reverse complement strand
TCGTTGCCGTAGGAATCAGGAAAGAAGGCGATAAAAAAGATATTTATAGCTTGCTCAAAAAGTACATCGACCTGAATTTGCTGGAATGATGGCGATTTCTGCTGCAGCCGACAGTCTTACTTACCCGCCTCTTCCCTCCGCTGTTTGAGGATATTGTCGAGAATAACCGCAGCTATGAGCATGGTTCCTGTTATGACATTCTGCCAATAAACGTCGACACCTAAAATATTCAAAGAGTTGATTAATGTTCCCATAAGAAGGGAACCTAAAAACGCACCTGCGATGCTGCCTTCGCCCCCGCTCAAGCTTGCGCCGCCGATAACACTTGCGGTTATCACTTTCAGTTCCAATCCAACGCCGATGTTAACCGAAGCAGAGGCCATCCGTGCTGCCATGAGTATGCCCGCGACAGCGGCTAAGGAAGCGGTAAGGACATAGTTAAATATTTTTACCTGTTTTACCTTAATACCGGTAAGGATCGCCGACTTTTCGTTTCCGCCAATGTAATAATTCTGCCGAAAAAAGCGGGAGCGCCGTAAAAGTATGTCTCCTATTATAATAACGACAATGGTAAAAATGATGGGATACTGTATCCCGAATACCTTGCCCTGACCGAGAATAGTGAATGATTCCGGAAGGTTGATAATTGTTACTCCGTTCGCGAGGATCAGAACGAAACCTCTGACGATCGAGAGCATTCCGAGGGTAACGATGAAGGGATTGATGTGCCACCTCGCAATGATTATCCCGTTAACGAGGCCGATAGCGGCTCCCGACATTATACCCAGTACCACGGAAAAAATTACCGGAATCCCCGCTTTTATCGCCATTGTAGTTATGACGCCGCTGAATGCCATTGTAGAACCGACGGACATATCAAGCCCGCCGGAAACGAGAAGAATTGTCATTCCTACTGCAATAATCGCTTCCACCGAGAGACCGAGTAAAATAGCCTTCATGTTTGGAATGCTTAAAAAGATAGGTGATGCGATTCTCATTACCACAACTCCGACGACGATAATAAATACGAGAACGAGTTCCCTTATCTCTAATAGTCTGCTCAGTTTATTTGATATTTTCGTCGCGGCATTCATCTTTTTCATTCTCCTTCTGAAAGTTTGTGTTACAACGGAACCCCGCTGGCATAGGCAATTATTTTCTCTTCGGAAAATTCGGAGTGATGTAATTCTCCTTGAATTCTTCCTCCTCGTAAGACGAGGATCCGGTCGCTGATGGTCATTATCTCCAGCAAGTCCGAAGAGATGACCATGACCGCAACACCCGAATCTGCCAGCATTCGTAGGATGGAAAAGATTTCACTTTTTGCACCTACATCTACCCCTTTAGTAGGTTCATCAACGATAAGGACCTTCGGCTGTATTCCCAGCCACATTGAAAGCAGCACCTTCTGCTGGTTACCCCCCGATAGTTTACGGACCGATACCTTTCCGGAGGATGCGCGTATCCCGTACTTCTCAATGTTGTACTGGACAAATGTGTCGATTTTTGAGTTGTCAAGAAAACCGAAAGGTAGTCGGGAAAATTTTTTCATCTGCGGTGCGATGCTGTTTTCCCGGAGCATCATATCGAGAAATAAGCCGTCATATTTACGGTTTTCCGATGTATAGGCTATTCCCAGTTCTATAGCATCGATAGGAGTTTTAGGATCGATCGGATTATCATTGAGTAGAATTTTTCCCTCCGACTTCCATTCCATGCCGAAAATAGACCGGCCTATTTCGGACCTTCCAGCTCCTATTAAGCCTGCAAACCCGAGAATCTCTCCTTTGTAAATCCGGAAAGATATGTCGTGAAAATATTTTTCATGACTCAAGTCTTTTACTTCAAGGGCTATTTTTTTCTTATTGATATTTTTATCCCGGTTCATATGTTCATGGGTCACTTCCCGCCCCACCATCAAATTAACAATTTGTGATTCCCTAATGTCCCGGATCATAACAGTTGCTATATACTTACCGTCCCGTAAGACTGTCGCTCTGTCCGCGATCTGAAAAATTTCCTGTAAATGATGAGAGATATAAATGATTGTTTTCCGTCATTTTTCAGTTTATTGATGATGGAAAACAATCTGGTGATTTCCTGCCGTGTTAGTGAAGACGTCGGCTCGTCGAGAATTAATATCTCAGGGTCATGGGATATTGCTTTGAGAATTTCAACGACCTGCTGCTTTGCTATCGATAAATATTTAATCGGGGTTTTCGGGTCGATTTCCTCTCCGAAGGTTTTCAACAGTGCATGGGTGCGGGCGAACAGATCCTTTTTATCTACCAGACCGAAAATATGGGTCTTTTGTCTGCCCGCAAAAATATTTTCAGCAACACTTAAATTCGGAATTAAGCTTAATTCCTGAAAAACGATCCCTACTCCTGCTAAAGCGGCGTCGTAGGGGTTCCTGAAATCCTGTTCTATCTGCTGTATATATAGTTTTCCCTCATCCTGCTTCATCACCCCGCTTAAAATATTCATAAGGGTAGATTTTCCGGCGCCGTTTTCTCCTACCAGCCCATGGACCTCTCCCTTAAATAAGGTAAAATCAACTTTATCCAGCGCTTGAACGCCGGGAAATCGCTTACATATTTTTTGTGCTTCTAACAGAACAGCTTTACCCATTGTGCTTTCCTGGAATAAACAGCCGGGCGCGGCATCCAGCTCCGCCCGGCATCAAATGAAGTCCGGTTCAATCCCGTATGTAGTACTGCGCTGTCGACTCATCGACGTATTTTACTCCGGTGTCGATATAGTTCGGAGCAAGTGTAATATCCGCAGCTTCGTTATTTGTTGTAATTTCAACGTCTGCATGATGCATATTGTATATGATCTGCAGTGCTAAGAAGGGCATCATAGCGGATTTCTGCACGATCGTCCCGGTAATGATTCCCTTACTGATTTTTTCTAAGACCTGCCGGTCCCGATCCATGGAGATTACTGTAACATCGCCGGCTAAACCTGCTTCTTCGAGGGCAGTCGCGGTAGCTGCTCCGCCGACCGCGTCGGTGCAGCCTACTCCGTCTAGGTCTGGGTTTTTCTGAATAATGGCGTTGATTACATTTAATGTGTGGACAGGATCCGCCTTAGTATCGCCGATCTGAACAATTTCGATATCCGGAAATTGAGCGAGGGCGTCTTCATATCCCTGCAGCCTGTTTCTGTGAAGATCTACACCAGGTTCGGTAAGAATTGCAACTTTACCCTTGCCGTTTAAGGCTTCACCGAGTTTCGTTCCGCCGAGATAACCTGCATTGTAGTTGCCGGTTCCCACGAAGGACACCCGTTTTGAATTGGGAACATCACCGTCAACCGTTACTACCGGAATACCCGCGTCTATTGCCTTATTGATGACCGGGAGTAGGCTGTTTTCAGCCCCGAAGGTGATGATACCAGCCGGCTGCTGCGCGATAGCCGCCTCGAAAGCGGAAATCATCGCATTTATATCGTAGTCGGGGGGACCGACATATTTGGTCTGCACTCCCATCATTTCTCCGGCGGCGGCGAGTCCAATTTTATGATCGTAGAAATATTCCAGATCTCCGAGACAATACACTCCGATATACAGCTCATCAGAAAGATCTGCCCTTTCTTCCTCTGCTGATTCCGTTGTAGTTCCTGTTTGTTCTTCCGCATTGTTCCCGCATCCGATGAACACGAATACAGTTACTATGATCAGAATTAATAAAACTCCATAAATCTTTCGCATCATATCCTCCTTATGATTTTTATTGAGTATCAATCCAAAGGAGTGATCTGTATATGGATGATTTTGATGAAATGTATGGAATTTATTTCATGCAGGATGTAAAAAAAATATATACTACCCGGCGAAAGGGGCGAATACGGTTCCGGGCACATTGGTTTCAAGG
>CAYTSI010000190.1:0-3889 GCA_964440465.1 uncultured Spirochaetales bacterium | reverse complement strand
GGGCCTTCGACCCGTGAACGGATGTCCTGAAGCAGGGCCATCTCCCCGCAGCCGGCGAGGCAAAAAATTACAACCGCCGCGATCAGATGCGTATAGATTATTCTTCTTCCCATATCATTACTCCTTCTATTCCGCCCGCTTTTGAAGCGCGTTCCGATTCCTCTCCCCGCAGGTCGAGGTAGGCAAAGCGGTCGGCCAGAGCGGGGGACACTTGCTGCAGCTTTTCGTAGGCCTTGCCGGAACCGTAGTAGTTTTCGAGCTTGTGGTTCGCACGGGCAAGGTTCAGCAGCACCGTGGAATTGTCCGGCGCCAGTTCGGCCGCCTGCTGATAATAGCTAAGCGCCTGTTCGATGTTGTCCCTTAGATAGTGGATGTTGCCGATATTAATCATGGCGGGATAATAATTCCCCCGCTGCTTAAGCACTTTTTCAAACTGGTCAAGGGCGTCATCATCGAGCCCGTAACGTGCATAGAGCACCCCGAGTTTATTCATCCACCGGACGTTTTGAGATTCGGTTATTTTCGCCTGAAGGGCGGCAATATCGTCGGTAATTTCCTGCCGGATAAATGCCCTTTCCGCCCGGACAAATGCCTCCGCCACCGTCTCCTTTGCCGGATAGGCAATAGAAGGTGCTCCGGGAAAACCCACCGGCTTGAATACATTCCAGCCTTCATGGACGGGATAAAAGCCTGCCTTCTCCTCCGCGCTGTATTCCCGCCACTCCTTCGCTCCCTCCTTCCAGGCGCGCAGAAAGCCTTCATTCCGGATGGTAATTTCAACCGGCAGCCAGGCCGTACCGTCTTTAAAAATTAAATTGTCCGGCCGGTTAAACTGCTTGCGGGCCTCTTCAGGCCTCACGCCTAAGGAAAAGGCCATGTAAATATGGCCCGGGATGGTGATAAATGCCGTTTCAATACCTAACGATTCCAACAGCGCGGCGTAGAGGGCGGACAGGTCGTCGCAGTCCCCTCCCTTAAACTCCAAAGTCTGCCGGGGGAACTGCAGATAGTCGATAACACTCTCCTTTAGCGACAGCTGTTCGTAGGGGGTGGTCGGGTCGATAGTGTAGCTTATTCCGAAACTATCGAGGGCCTCGTGGAGGGCCATTGCCCGGCGGAGGTTTTTGTTCGTCGCCCGGCTGCCCTCCCCCCGAATGTAGGCGGACACGTTTTTCGCGAAACGCATCACCGACGGGTCTTTCGCCGTTACAAAGGCGCAGACCTTCCGGTCGTCGTCCCAGGTAAGGGCGTTCCGGTTGTTGATATTGATCGACTCGATAAACTCTTTTTCTTTTTCCTCATCCCCGATTTTATAGCTCAAATTGATAAGGGCCGAGGCCTTTTCCCCTTCCGTAACGTCGAGGATCCCGCTGGTAAAGAGGCCGTACATATCAATTTCCGCCTGCTCCCCGGGCCCGAGGCTTTCCGGCGCTGGCGCCTCCTTCGGGTTGTCCATGTACTGCTTCACATAAAAGGTCAGCTTGATGTCTTCCGCGGTCTCCTCCTCGAAGTTGTACAGCGTAGCGGTCCCCACGGGATTATCGTCATAGTAGGAATACAACACCGGGAATATGGAGGTAAACTCCAGCCGGGGGAGGTCGAGGCCGTCTCCTTCAAGCGGCTCCGGCCGCGGTTCCGGTTTTTCTTTCTTTTTCGGGCGCTCCGGCAGTTCGATGGCGCTGAAGTGCAGGGTCGTCCCTAAGGTTATGGCGGTATCGCTGTAGAGGCCGAAATAGTGCCGGTAGGCGCCTTCCACGCCTACACTTAGAAAGGGCAGGACCCGGAACGACACTCCGCCGCCGCCGTGGAGCCAGGGATTGCCCCCGCCGCTTCCGCTGCCGTCGTTAATTACTCCGTAAAAATATCCGCCCCTGCCGTAGGCATACAGGGCAAGCCACGGCAGAACGCCGAAGCGGAGGCCGGTACCCGCCCCGAATGACAGAATGGAAAGCGAATCCGCACCGTTATTGATGGGAACAAGATTGTATCCGATATCGGCTGTAAACCGGAGGGGCTGGAAAAACGGCATGGCGAAGTCTCCGGTCAGCATTGCCCCCCCGCCGAGTTTAAATAAGCCGCTGTTTGTTCCAACCGGAACGGTAAGTCCCGGAGATATGTGTAACGAAAAGATTTCCGCTTCTTCGGTTTGCAGTGCTGAAGCGATGGTGAAGGTACTACCGAGGAGCAGACATCCGATTATCAGAATCCGTAGCAGACGTCTCATAACGAGCCTCCTTCCCTCTGCCTATAATTATAGCACATAAACGGGCTAATTCATACTAATTTTTTCGGCCGGCGGGAGGCGCATTTGTGTACTTTTGGTCAATATCCATTGACGAAATTTGGTCAATGACCGTTGACGAAAATGTTGAAACGCTTTATTCTTAAAATATGATAGATGAACTCGAAGTTCATAATCAGTTCCGGGAATCGATTAAAAGGTTTGAAAGCCACGATCCCCACCTGAAGAAACTGAACAGCCTCAAATTCGTGTATGAATCGAAATTATTAGAGGAAAAAAACTTCCTCCTGCCCGGAATATATCTCATCTCCGGCGGGCGGCAGATTGGAAAAACGACCTTTTTAAAACAATTAATTCTGAAATGGCTTCGGGAGAAAACATTGCTGCCGGAGAATCTTTATTTTATTACCGGGGAGCTGATCGATACACATCATGTCCTTCGAAGAATTATTACAACATTTCACAAACCGGACCGGCAGCAGGTCCTCTTCATTGATGAAGTGAATTATATTCCCGACTGGGACAAGTCCGTTAAGTTCATTGCCGATGCCGGGATGACGGAAAATATGTCCATCATTCTTACCGGGAGCGATAACCGGATAATAAAAACGTCAATGAAGCGCTTTGCAGGAAGACGGGGAACGGCCGATCCGGTTGATTTCGAATTTTTTCCGCTCAATTTTTTGGAAGCTGTTTCGCTGATACAACCAAAATACAGGAAGACCTATGAAACTATTTCCAGGGCTTCCTTTGAAGAAGGCGCCGTCCTTTTCGAGAAGCAGTATAAACACTTAAGCGAACTTTTTGCAAATTACTGTATCCACGGCGGGTTTCTTCCCGCTATCAACGCGTTTTATTCTTTGTCGGATATTCCGAAAGCCGTTTTTACCATCTATATCCATTGGATAATCGGCGACTTCCTGAAATACAATAAATCGGAACACTATCTGCACGAACTGCTCCGGGGCATTCAGAAAACCTACGGATCTCAGGTCTCCTGGACGGCCCTTGCAAAAAATTTATCGATAGAGCACCACAAAACGGTATCCGATTATTGTCAGATTCTGCAAAGCATGAATGTACTGCATATTCTCGAAGCGGTAATAGAAGATAAATTAACAGCGGCACCGAAGAAGAACAAAAAGCTGCATTTTCAGGACCCCTTTATCTACCACGCCGTATCGGCGTACATACATAATGCCGATTTCAACACAATCTCAGAGGACGCACACACTGCCGAGATTTTACCCTCACTTGTAGAGTCTGTTTGTACAGGCCACTGCAAGCGGCATTTTCCAACCTACTACATCTCCGGTAAAAAAGGTGAGGTCGATATTGCAATTGTGAACAATAAAAAACTGATGCCGATTGAAGTAAAATGGACTTCCAGGCTCCGGCCGGAAGAGCTAAAGCAGATTTCTCTGTATAATAACGGCTTGATACTTTCAAAGAGTCAAAACATCCGTACCATCGGCAATAATACCGCCGTCCCCCTCCTGCAGTTCCTCCTCCGTATAAGCGGCGGCAATGCGGTGCCTTGATGCCGTCGTGTAATTCTACTATCATTCGGGTATGGAATATAGAAAATACGGCAACACGGATCTATCAGTTTCCCCTATCTGCTACGGGACAATGCGGTACGCCGCT
>CAYTSI010000189.1:0-3912 GCA_964440465.1 uncultured Spirochaetales bacterium | reverse complement strand
TTGAAGTTAGTTATCGCACCACCCATATCAATTCTTAAAACGGATTTAGATTCACTCTTTGCATATCTTTCCATTTCCCGAAGTATTGTGTAAGGTGAAATCACGTATTTACTTGCAAGCTCCTTTATTCTGTTGACGACTATACCAGGCTGCCTAATTTTTAATAATTCATCATACGTTTCTTTTGCCAGAGCAACTGGAAAAAGAACTGCCGCCGCAAAACTATCGGCGAATTTTTCAGAATCCTCTCCTTTCAAAGTCGGCGTCATAGCATGAGCAAGTTCATGCAAAAGCCAAAATTTAAAATCCGTTATAACCTTCTCCAAATTTGCATAAACAAAGGTGATTTGATTATCAGGAAGGTTTATATATAAACCGTTATTCCCATCCGGCCCCCACATGACAGGAATTAGTATGATACGGAAATCTGAATATAATCTCATAATTTCAGAGAAAGGTATTTCACAGGAATCCAACCCCGCTTTGTTTCTAACTTCCGAAGCAACCTTCTGTATATAGCTCTGTTCTA
This sequence comes from uncultured Spirochaetales bacterium, assembly GCA_964440465.1. GTDB lineage: Bacteria > Spirochaetota > Spirochaetia > SPDA01 > CAZSGZ01 > CAZSGZ01. Next base: position 3,383 of record CAYTSI010000189.1, on the reverse strand, counting down.
CTACCGGATTTTTAATGGTTGGAGCAGTAAATACTGAATCACTATTAAAATATGGCAATAAAAATTTTAAGATTTCTCCCATATCACGAGCTTTCAACTGATGAGCTTCCGTTATTTTTTTATTTTTATTGGTCCGATAGGCAGTAATTGGTATTTCAATGTTGTGCTGCGAAACGATATCTTGAAAGGTCAATTTAAGTAATTTTGATAATTCCAATAATTTAGCAGGCCTGGGGAATTTTTCGCCTTTCAGCCATTTTGAAACAGCTTCCTTCGATACATTGATTTTACCGGCTAACGCAGTTTGGTTTAGCCCAAGCTTATCCATAGCATGTTTTATCCGATCTACATTTAACTTTCTTTCTTGCATGTATTAATAGTAACGCCTTTTGTCAACTTTTGTCAACTATTATTTCATTTAAATAATGATTATCCGTGCCCATCATCTCCATCCGTGGTTAAACAAGCCTCCCGAACTAAGAAGCTTCCGCATGAGGGATTCGGCTGAGTTTATCCTTGATCTTTTCTTTCTCCTTCCTCAAGTCATACTCATCCTGAATCCCCAGCCAGAAATCCGCCGAGTTCCCGAAATAAGCAGCCAGGCGCAAAGCCGTGTCTGCGGTAATTTTTCTTCTGCCCTTGATTATTTCGGACACCCGGGTTGCGGGCATACCGGTATCTTTCGACAATCTGTATGCGGTTATATTCATCGGCAGAAGGAACTCTTCATGCAGTATTTCTCCGGGAGTAACATCCGGTATACGTGGTTAACTATCTTCCATGGAAACAGTTAACTCTCCCGATTTTTGGTAAAGCACGTGGAGTCTATCCATGATTTCATGCATCAGTTTTTTAATATCGGGCTCATTCTTGACAACCGGATGGGATGCGACGGCAAAGTCAAAATGCTCAATGAGGATATACATACGGTCCATGAACTCCCCATAGTGTCCCGTATTGATTTTGAAATCATGTTCCCTTTCTACAAGAGTCTCTTTCCCGTCCCGGACCCGCAGCTCAAGGATCGGCATCCGCAACGCCCTGAAAAAATGATACAGGTCCGATTTCAATTCCCCTGCCGATTCGCCATACGGGGATACGGCATCCCGGGTCCAAGTAGTTATCCGGTTATTCGTATCATAGTATACTTCATGAATATCATAAGAGATCGTCTGCTCACCAACGTTTCCCGCCACGTCCGCTCTGACGACCCGATAATTCCAATAACTGATATCCGTACTGTTTTTCTTTTTAGCCATATTCATGCCCATTGTACTGCTTCACAATCCGTTTTCATTCCCCTTACATTTCAATCTACAGCGAACCGTGAAGATGATATTTTTCGATCATCCTTTCTGAAAGTCTGATTCCCTTCGAATGAACGATAGAAATCAATCGGACCCGCCTTCGGAAAGATATTTCTTAACTTGTTCCGACACGGAAACAACCTCGGCGCGAAACTCCACAAAATCTTTCTTAGTAAACTGATACATCGGATTATAATCGGCTTCCTCTCTGTATTTCATCATTTTAGAGAAGGTGTGAAACGCGTCCGTTGAAAATGTGTTTTCTTTCACGAAATGGAGTCCGAAAAGACGCAAGGCGCCTTCGTGGCTTCGCGGTTCGTAATCTTTCGTTAATAATAATGCCCGAATATGGTAAAGTAGAAAATAATACAGCTTTGAAACCGCGTCGGAGAGCAGATCATTTGTAAAAAGCAAATCCGCCGCTTTAAGTGCATCATCCGCACGATTCAGTTCTTCGGCAACCGTCCGCTTCATATTTTCACCGTTCACAGCGGCACCCCTTCATGCTGTATGTCTAGAGCTATGCGGCGTTCCCGGTGTAAGAGCTCTTTATACATTTTTTCGTCCAAGACAAGGGTAGACAAAGGGGTAAGGTACTTCAATTCTACATCCGCCACTTCGTCTAAAATACGTATCTTCAGTTTTCTCCCTAAGTCTTTTACGATAAGCGCCACGTCGATGTCGGAATTGCCGTCGTAATCCCCTCTGGCCCTCGAACCGTACAGCACGATCTTTTCGAGCCGGTCTCCGAGGAGGGAACTAATCCTCGTTTTCAATTCGGAAAGTGTTTTGTTGATGTCTGTTTCTGTATCCATATCGGCTGCTTCCATCTACAGTATAGCATTTACGAAGACCGTATAACAATGCTGTCAGCCGGCTGGATATACACAGGAAGGCCAATATATGATATAAATAGTAAGAAAGAGATTTATAAGGAGGATGATGTGAATCTGCAATTTGTGCCCCGCAGTGAACTTGCGGACCGTGAATGGGACACTGAAGCCAAACAGTGGATACGCCCCGAAATTGACCGCGAAAAATTAAAAAACTTAAACGAGCGGAGTACCATAGAAGGGCTTGTTCGCCTTATCGTGCACACAGCATGCCTCGTAGCGGCGGGGTGGGTGACCGTCTTTTTAAGCCGCTACCACCTTCTATACGCCGTGGTTCCCTTCCTTGTCTACTCATTCCTTGCGGGTTTCTTAAACGGAATAGAGCACGAGCTGCGGCACAAGATCGTTTTCTCCCGGCGCTGGGACGGTTTCAGCGATGCCGTATTTTTCCTGATACATCTCTACGTAAAGGACGGATCGTGGTATCAGTATTCGTCACACCGGATTCATCATCGCTACACCATGGTGAGAGGGGTCGATCCCGAAACAAACTTTCCCGATGTTATCACTACCCGGTGGGTGTGGAAGGAATTACTCCGCATCATATTTACCGTCCTAACGGTAGGCGTCTTTGCCTTTTTCAAAGCACTGTGGACCCTGTTTCAGCGGATCCGCGGAAAAATCGATCCGCTGGTTCTGGCGCGCTGCGCACCTAAGAACAAGAAGAAGATTCAGCTCGAATCTCTTGCAATTCTGCTGATAAATGTAGCCGGACTTGCCGTTTTAACCCTATTTCGGCAATGGGAACTAATTGTCCTTCTCATGCTCGGGCCCCGGGTCGGTCTGTCAATCGTATCGTTCTGGTTTCTCACCGAACACATCGGTATGATGTATAACAGCAGCGATCAGCGCTTATGCACGCGGGGAGTCAAGGTTTCTCGGATCGTCAAGTTTTTCTACGGCGGACTGGATGAACACGTGGAGCACCATCTCTATCCGGCGGTCCCGTCTCGGAATCTTACGAAGCTTCGGGAGGCGATAGACTGGAGCATCCCGGAACGGCAAAATGTTCTGAAGTGCTGGAAGGAAATCCTCGCGATCGCCCGGCATCAGGAAAAGCGGCCGGAGGATGTATTCGTGCCGGAAATGTGAAGGTGATGGAAGCTGCAGAAAAATGCCGGCACTATTCCCGAAACCGCACCGGGACATAATCGGGCAGCTTTTTATCCGCCATCTTCATCTC
>CAYTSI010000188.1:0-3917 GCA_964440465.1 uncultured Spirochaetales bacterium | reverse complement strand
TCCGCGTATACGGGAGTTTGCAGAAGCTGTAAAAGCGTAATGAGATGAAAGGCCTGATATCAAAGGAATTCAGCCTGGCTGAACTGGCGGATGCTATTGATTTGTCAATTAAAAGTTCCGAAATATCGAAACTGATTATCCGGCATTAAGTCCTTCTCCGTCGCTTTTTATAAAAAGGATCCAATAGATAACAGCCCGACGCAAGTCCCTGCCGGGGTGCCGTGGAACACCTGCTGCAGGCGGCGCATAACCGTTTCCGGTCCAATCCGCGGCCTTCGAGAATATCCGCGGGCATGTCATGGTATGCAAACATCATTCTTCCGAGGCCGATAAAATCGGCGCCGCCTTCCCGGACAACCGCCTGCCCCACATTCGGTATCCACGGCCCCAGGTACGAGTATCCCGAGCCGGTAATCAGCATGCCGGGAAAATGACGTTTCAGCTCTGCCGCTGTCTTGATCTGCCGCATGACGCCCCGAAGGGGGTCCTCCGAAGGCGTACTTGTATGTTCCGTTTCCCGGTCCGTGCAGGCAGTACCCCTCTCCGCTGTCAGGTTTTGCCCTGTAGGGCGGAAAGTCGTAAAAACTGATCCGGACTCCGACTTCCAGGCCGGGGGCGTCCCTACGGATGCCCTTGATAATTTCCCGTAAGAATCTGCTGCGGTTTTCCATGCTGCCGCCGTAGCTCCCTTTCCGGGTGCGGGCACTTAACAGTTCATGTCCGAGATAACCGTGGCAGTGTTTGATGTCGACGAAATCGAAGCCTGCTTCCCCGGCTAAGACGGCGGCGCGTACAAAAACCCCGGCCAGAGTATCCAGATAGGGATGATGGTACGCGATAAGCGGTTTCGGCCGACCGTCCGGTGAAGGGCGGCTGAACCGGCCGGAATGGGTAAGCTGCAGGCCGGTTATTAAGTCGTCCGCGGTCCCGAACCTCTCTTTATGGGCTTCCACCAGAACGGAACGCAGTGCCGCAATGTCTCTCTGGGTGGAACTGCTTATCACAAGCTGCCGCGGATTTCCTTTCCCTTCGCTCCTTACTGCCGCGGCCTCGCCGCCCCAGATGAGCTTCGCACCGCTTTCTCCGGGAGTTTTCAACTGTTTCGGTGCCGTGTACCGCATGATTATTTCCCCTTCCTTCTGCAAACGGTCGCACAAAAAACGCATTGTCTACAAACGGGAAACGTGAAGGCCTCCGTCGATTAGGCGGTCGTATTTTTCCCGGACGGCGGCGGTCATGGAGGTTTCGACGATACCGGGCCGTATTTCGTAGACGTTTATCCCGTATTCCGCAAGACGTACCACAAACAGGGAGGTCATCATGGCGAGACCGGCCTTGCTGATACAGTATTTCCCCCGGGTAACGCTGGCCGTCGCCGGGAATTGCTGAATTTCTGATAATAAAACTTAACATAAAACATAATAACGTTCTAATGTTTAGTTTTCGGATACATATATCTGCCATTCTATTCTGGGGGTGCGGATAATAAGAAGAAATAAGACTAAATGCTATCAAATGATAAAAAAACATCGACATATGTTAAAAGTATGATATGATATACTCTAGGAACTAATCGAGACATTGGAGATAGAGAATATGTCAAAACTGCTTCAAATGCAGGGTATTCAAAAAAGTTTTTACGGAGTCGAAGTTCTTCACAAAGTTGATCTCGAAATTGAAAAGGGACAGATTATGGCCCTGTGCGGGGAAAACGGCGGCGGCAAATCGACACTAATGAAAATCTTAGCCGGTATCTACGAACAGAATGCCGGAGATGTCATTTTTAAGGGAAATTATATTGATAAAACCGCCGGCCCTATGAAGATGCAAAAATTAGGCATCTCCATGATTCATCAGGAACTCATTCTGCTGAACGAGCTTACTATTGCCCAGAATTTTTTTATGTGTCGGGAGCCGCACAGCCGTCTGGGGCTTATCGATCATGCGAAAATGAACCGGGATGCGGCGGTGCTGCTTTAAAAGCTGGGAGAAAAACTCGATCCCAGAATGCCGGTAAAGGAATTGAAGATAGCGCAAAAACAGATGGTGGAAATTGCCAAGGCCATTTCCTTTAATGTGGAGCTTCTCATTATGGATGAACCGACGGCGGTCCTTACAGAAAAAGAAACAGCAATACTGTTTGACCTTATCCGGAATTTAAGCAGGCAGGGAATCGCTATTATCTATATCTCCCACCGCTTAAAAGAATTTACCGAAGTATGCCAGCAGGTTACGGTACTCCGGGACGGTTATTACATCGACATGAGAAATGTTCGTGATGTAACGGTGAAGGATATTTCCTCACTGATGATCGGACGGGAGATCCTGGAGTCCAAGGCTTCTGATTTCTCTGGTAATCCTGATGATGTGGTTTTAGAAGTACGGAATGTTACGGACCAGAAACTGAAAGATACCAGCTTTCAGATCCGTAAAGGGGAAATCCTGGGATTCAACGGTTTGGTAGGAGCCGGAAGAACGGAGCTGATGGAAGTGATTTTTGGAATCCGTACACCGGAAAGCGGAGAGGTCCTTCTCGAGGGCAGCCCTGTTACAATAAAAAACGCGATGGACGCCATTAAGTTTGATGTCGGTTTTGTAACGGAAGACCGCAAGGAAACCGAGCTGGTCCTCTGGCGAAAAAACAAAGGGTTATTTAAAAAAACCCGTAGATATTCTCAAAATACAAAAAAAGTGATAGACCGGCTCAATATCCAGTGTCAGGGACCGGACCAGCGGGTAAGCAATCTGTCAGGCGGTAATCAGCAGAAGGTTGCCCTGGCGAAGTGGCTTCTGTCGGACGCGAAGATACTCATACTCGACGAACCGACACGGGGTGTCGATGTCGGAGCGAGACAGGAAATTTATGAAATTATCCGGGAACTTGCCGATTCCGGTATTGCTATTGTGCTAGTCTCTTCCGACTTGCCGGAAATCCTCAGTATGTCCGAGCGGATAATTGTGATGCATGAAGGGAAAATAACCGGCGAGCTGGCAAGTTCCGAGGCAACTGAACCGAAAATAATGCACTTTGCGACAAATGTGTAGGCAGGGAGAAATAAATGGAAACTGAAGTAACCAAACCGAGAAGTAAGTTTCTCGAATTGCTGAAGAGGCTCTGGCAGAAAAACAGCGTTATTGTTGTATTTGTCGTTATAATAATTCTCTGCGGAATCGCGGCGCCGAGGTTCCTTCGTCCGGATAATCTTTTGAATATTTTGCGGAACACTTCAATTGTAGGGGTTATTGCCTTAGGAATGACCTTTGTAATAATCGGCGGGGGAATCGACCTTTCTTCGGGACCGATACTGGCCACCTCCGGGGCGGTGCTTATTTTCCTGCAGCGGATGGTAACACCCGAAGGTGACCCGCTTCTGCCCCTCTGGCTGGCTATTTTTGCCTGCCTGGCGGTTGCCACCAGTTTCGGATTTATAAACGGTATTATTATTACAAAGGCAAGTCTTCCGCCGTTTATTGTTACCCTCGCGGTGGGTATAATCGCGCGGTCTGTGGTTATGTATATCTGCCGGGGCAATGAAGATGCCGCCCGGTTTCGGCGGTTCCAAGTCCGCCTATGAACGCCTGCAGGAAGGACATCCGTTGTTCGGTGCTTCCATGTCCTACTTTCCCACAATGGGCGGTGACGCTATTAAGGTAGCGAAGAAAATGCTTTTAGGTGAAGATGTGCCGAAAGACATCATTCAGCCCACCTATGTTGTTACATCCGAGAATGTAGATAAGTATATGGACAATGCGTACTAAAAGCTGATTCAGCTGTTTTTTTAACGGGAAGGGGCCGGCCGGCCGCTTCCCGTTTTCTTTCCAGGATATAGCACAATCTCCCCAAAAATGCGATAGTTTTCCTATGAACGGATACGAACGCATCCATGCCGCACTGAAAGGCGGGCCTTCCGACGGAA
>CAYTSI010000187.1:0-3982 GCA_964440465.1 uncultured Spirochaetales bacterium | reverse complement strand
GCGGGTCAGCTTGATAAGCCCAGCGGCTTTAGGTTGTCCAGGATCCTTTTGTCCTGTGACACAACATCCAGTCCGGGATACAGTTGTTTATACTCCAATGCAGTTGCCAAATGGATTGCATCGAGACTTCTAACCGGTTCAACGGGAAAGGGTTCCGAAGCTCTTTCGACTACCGCGTCGTCGATACTCATAACAAACCAGCTTTTTAAGTTGCGATAAAAATAATCCAGCAGATTGTCATGCTGATACTCTGTCAGTAGTTTTTCTTTCAGGTTTCGGTGTATTATCCTCATCCCTTCAATTTTCAGAAGTTCGGACGTTACGATAAGGTCCGCGCGGTTGATCTTTTTAAGAACTTCCGCAGCAGCTGTCTCATTAAAAAGCCATGCCAGCATGCTTGAAGTTTCTAAATACAGTACTTTCATCTTTTCTCATTCCGTTCTTCATTTAACAGGCGTGCTGCCGTTCCCTCGGGTAACGTAACCGGTGACGGTCCTACTTTTTTCTTTTCAATGAGCGGAATCCGAAGTTTGTTCGAATCAATCCATTCCTGCTTCAGTTTTTCAGCTTTTACGATATTATATTCTTTTAAGGGAGTTCGTATCTCGGCAACAACCGATCCATGATCCGTTACGAGAAGTACAACGCCCTTTTTTACTTCCTTGAGATATGCACTCAATCCGTTTTTTAGTTTACGAATACCCACTGTTTTCAATCTTTCCATAAATAAATAGTAGACACATGTAGCTACGGTGTCAAGGAGCTATTGTTTTACACCGGTCATTTGCAGGTCTCGTTATTTTTCGGTATACTTGCACTTCGATTATGATTCCTGAAAACGTACAACAAATATTAGAAGCAGCCGGTCTCGAGGCGCTGCAGTTCGAACCGGGCAGTACGCCGACGGCGGCCGCGGCGGCGGAAAAAATCGGCGTTACCGTCGGACAGATCGCGAAATCGATACTGATGCGGGGAAAAGACGGGGTCTACCGGATGTTTGTCTTAGCCGGGGACATGCGCGTCTTGTCTTCGAAGGTGAAGCAGCTGACCGGCGTCAAGCACTCGATGTCCCCGAAAGAGGAGACCTACGAGGTAACGGGCTTCCGGCCCGGCGGGGTCTGCCCCTACGGACTGGACGGAGGGAAGATCGAAATTTACATCGACCGGTCCTTAGAGCGGTACGACACCGTCTATCCGGCGGCGGGAGACGACGCCTCCGGTGTCCCGACGACGTTCCGGCAGCTTTTGGTCATGACCGGCGGGAGCGTTTCCGACGTGGCGCGGGAGTAGGGCAGGGCTTAACCTTTAATCTTGTTTTTATACATCCTCTCATCAACCTGTTTGAATAAGGCAGAAGCGCTTTCATGTTTGCCGGGGTCAAAAACGACGGAACCGGCACTGAAGCCGATATCGTAGGGTTTTACCTGTTTTCGGTTAAACTCCTCCACCCGGTTTTGGATCCGCCGGACCACCGCTTCGGCCGAGGAGGCCTTGTCCGTCTCGAGGGCAATGAGAAATTCGTCTCCGGCGTAGCGGCCCGGTATATCATGCGCCTTTACGCACTGTGTAAGGATATTGGAAAAAATGATCAGTGCCTCATCGCCTTCGGCATGACCGTACACGTCATTAATTCGCTTAAAATCGTCTAGATCGATCAAGATAAGGGAAAACCTCTTTTTCCCCCGCTGTGCCGTCCGGACCCGGTAATTGATCCATTCGTCTATCTGTCTCCTGTTATACAGACCGGTAAGAAAATCTTTTGAAAGATATTGAATTTCAAGGAAGATGAAGGTCGTGAGGACCGCGAGGGCCACCGCGTTCCAGACAAGCAGGGTGCCGGGAAGAAGCAGCTGGATGACGGCGCCGAGTACGGGAAAAATGGTAAAGGCGTAAAAAGCAATGAAAATGTTTTTGTCGATATACTTCCTGTTGATGAGTACCATGGGGACTGAAGAGTAGATGACGGCGAAGATGATAACCGTATAGACGATGTTGCCGGGGCCCCGGAAATAGGTATTGTCCGGACCGATACCGAAAATCAACTCTGTTTTCAGGGAAATAAGCATGAGGATAAGGGGCACGACAAGAACGGGCAGATAGTATCCCCGTTTTTTCAGACGTTCGACGGAGCCGTGTATTTTGTAATCGATATAAGCAAGCCAGCCAATAGCCGGAAGCGGGTTTGCTGCAAGAAAAACAAAGTTGAAAATATAATTACACCGCCGCGCGGCGGTCCCCGGTTTCCCCTCGAAATACCAGCTTCCGATTTCAAGCACCAATACGAATATCGTAACAGCCGTAATATGAATAAACAGGCGGTTATGGACCGAATACTGCTGCCTGCGGAGGACGAGGCTGAAGATGACGATAAGCAGACAGAGACCAGAGAAGATATTAAGCGAGAATAACCTCAAAAAGCCAACCGGCCCGCCGAGCATGGTCGTTTATATCATTATCCCGAGGGCGAAGGCAAGACATAGATGCCGGTATGCTCAGTCGAAGAGCCGGGTAATGGTGTCGGCCATTTTCTAGAAGATCTTGATTATTTCATTCCAATATTAATTCAGGGTTGATCACGCTGATTTCATTGAAATTGTTGAAATCTTCAGGATTTTCCGTTATAAGAGTTCTGACCGAATAGGTTTTCATTGTCGCGGCAATATTCGCGTCATGTATCCGTTTCCCTTTCAAATTGTGCTTTCGGACCAACTCGGTCAAATACTCAGACACCTCTTCCGATTCCTCGATCAGGGCCGTTCTCCTTGAAAAGGTTTCAATGTTCGAAACTGCATTTTCAGAGGACAAGCCTAAGCCGTTTTCTTGCGGTCCTCTCGTGGCGACAACCAGATATTCTCTGATAATCTGTCCGCTGATTGCACAATGAAATCCTGTCGCTAAAGCTGCTTTAAAGACATTTCGGGCCTGCTTGTGTCGTTGACGGGATGTATCCGTAGCGGACAAGAGGATATTGGTATCGAGAAATACGATATCACCGGCTTTCGGGGCCATACATCTCCTCCCGGCTCCATCCTGACGTATTTCCCGTGGAAACGGTAATGAGATCTAATTCATCTTCCTTTTCAGCCGGGGTCATTTTTACCGTCCGTTCCAGAATTGCATGAAGTTCTCCCTGCATCGAGCGGTGATGCATCTCCGCGAGTTTCTTTATGGCGCTGTATATTTTCGGGTCCAGGTCGCGTATCAGTATCGATTTCATACCGGTATTATAATGATATCACCGGCTTTTGTCAAGTAATAGGAGGAGTCGTTCCGCGGCCTGCCGGGGTGAAACGATGGTAATCCCGGCTATCTGTTTTCCGAAGCAGCTGCCGAAATGTGTCCTGTCACCGGTAATCAGCATATTGCATCGATTCGCGGCAGCCGAGCGGAGTACCGGTATATCTTTTTCCGGTATTTCCGGCGGTATATTCATCGAAAGGCTGCCGGTTTCAGCACCCGCAATTTGAAACATCACTGCTAATTCATGAAGATCTTTAATTGCGGCCGGCCTGTAAATCTGAAAATTGCGCCTTGCTTCTTCCCAGACATATTCGTCCATGACGAGGATATGGTTCCCGTGTTTCAAATCATGCAGGAGCCGTCGAACGGCGCCGTCGGTGAGTGCGGCGGAAAAAATAATATTTGCATCAAGAAACAGACGCACGGGTTACCCGCTGGTTCCACCGCTGCGGTTTTTATACCACTGATCTAATTCTCCTTCCTCCGCTGCGAATTCGGCCCTGCGTTCCGGCGTATAAATCTCTACCGGAAGAACCACCGCGGGTTTCAACAGCAGCCCCTCCTCCGTGGTTTCCGCGATAAGGATGTCGTTTGCCGACAGCCCGAGGGCCTTTCGTATTTTTGCGGGTAAAGTTATCGTACCCCGGGAATTCATTTCTACCGTTGCTTTCATGATATAAGTATAGCAGCAATACTGAAATACTGCAATACTGAATTACAGCAGCGTTTTCGTCCGGCGGGT
>CAYTSI010000186.1:0-4004 GCA_964440465.1 uncultured Spirochaetales bacterium | reverse complement strand
TCAACATTTCCCCGGCATGGTAGGAACTCCGGACAAAGGGCGCGGACGCGGCCGCCGCGAAACCAAGCCGGTACGCGGCCTCCTCGAGCCGCCGGAAGGTTTCGGGATAGACGTACTCCACAACAGGATGATGGTCCTTCGACGGGGCAAGGTACTGCCCGATGGTGATAAAATCGCAGCCGCTGCTCCTCAGGTCCTTCAGTACATCGAGTACTTCGGCTTCTTTCTCCCCGAGGCCGAGCATAATGCCGGATTTCGTTACCATTGCCGGTTTCGCTTCCTTTACCCGCTGCAGCAGCCGCAGGGACCGGCGGTAATCCGCCCGCGGCCGGACTTCAGGATACAGAGAGGGGACGGTTTCCACATTGTGATTGATAATTTCCGGCGCGGCATCGATGACCATCCGCAGCGCGCCGGCATTGCCTACAAAGTCGGGGATAAGCACTTCGATGGTCGTCCCGGGTGATGTTTTCCGCACAGCTTCTATAACATCCGCGAAGGTGGAAGCGCCGCCGTCGGGAAGATCGTCCCGGGTAACCGATGTAATAACCGCGTGCTTCAGCCCGAGTTTCCGGACCGCTTCGGCCACGTGTTCCGGCTCCTCCGGGTCCGGCGGGGACACCGTTCCGGAGGTAACGTCGCAGAATGTGCAGTTCCTGGTACACACCTCGCCTAAAATCATAAAGGTCGCGGTCCCGCTGCTGAAACATTCCATCCTGTTCGGACAGGTGGCCTCCTCGCAGACGGTGTGCAGGGAAAGGTCCCGCAGGAGTTTCTCCGTCTCGGCAAGGGCGCTGCCGTTTTTTACTCTAATTGTCAGCCAGGAAGGCTTTCGTTCAGTTCCCGGTACGCCGTACGGCATTACGCCGGCTGTATCTGCTTCTCTTCCCATGTTGTAAAACCGTATACCTTTATAAAATATTCGATAATCCGTTCCTGCACCCGGGGTATTTCCACGGGAGCGTCAATCAGCCTGTTTAAGGAAGTTACCCCTTTGTCGCGTATTCCGCAGGGTACTATCAGTGAAAAATGGTCTAAATTCGTCGCCGCATTGAAGGCAAAGCCGTGCATGGTTACCCATTTCCGTACCGCGATACCGATAGCGGTAATTTTTTCGTTCCCCACCCATACGCCGGTGTGGTCCTTGTCCCGGCCGGCCTGAATACCGTACTCCCCGCCGAGGAGGTCGATAAACACCTGTTCGAGGCTGTGAACAAACCGGTGCAGGTCCTTTCCGTGTCCGGTAACGTCAAAAATGAGGTAACCCACAATTTGCCCGGGACCGTGATAGGTAACCTCCCCCCCGCGGTTCGTTTCGTACAGTTCCACCCCCGCGGCGGCAAGCATGTCCGGCGACAGCAGCACATCGGCCTCGTTTCCCCGCTTTCCGATGGTAATGACCGGGGGGTGCTCGAGGAGGATGAGCGTGTCGGCAATCTCCCCCGCCGTCCGCTTCGCCTGCAGCTCCGTCTGCAGCTCAAACGCGTCCTGATACGGGATTTGCCCGGGACGAATAACTTCCAGTTTCATCATTAGATATCTCCAAGGTACTCAATCCCGGCGGAAAGATCAATTCCAGTGCCACACCACTCGAGAATCCCCCGCGGGAAACGGGCGGGGACGGGTAAAATCGGGAAGCCAGTCCGTATCGTCGCCGAGTTCCTGCACAAACCCCTCTTCGATGCCGTACTCGTCAAGCCAATCCATCACCGTATCGTATTCTTCCCTGTCGACGCGCCGCCGGGGTACACTACCGGCCCCCGCGCCGGCTGCCGGCGTGTACTGAAACATGAGGGAAAAGAGGGCGCGGTCTCCGATTTCATCGGCATACCAGCGCAGCACGTCCCGTGTTATATCGAGATGCCCCGGCAGCACCATGTGGCGCACAATGGTCCCCCGGCGCAGCAGCGGGCCGTTCCATTCAGGCGGTCTGGTCCGCACCATAGTTGTAACGGCACTGCATGCAGCCTCGGCATAGCCGGGGGCCCCGTAAAGACCGGCGCTCGTACGCTCCGTTACTGTTTTAACGTCCGGCAGATACACCGCGACGAAACCGTCGAGCAATTCCATTGTACGACCGCTTTCGTACCCGGAGGTATTCCAGACAATGGGCAGGCGCAATCCCTCCCGGCGGGCCATACCAACGGCCTCGGCAATGCCCGGTATAAAGTGGGTCCCCGTTACCAAGTTGATGTTTTCCGCCCCCGCCGCCTGCAGCCGCAGAAAGATGTCGGCCGTCTCGGCAGTGCCGACGGCGCGGCCGGTGCCGCCCCTGCTCAGCTGATGGTTCTGGCAGAAGGAGCACTGCATTGTACAGCCGGTGAAAAAGACCGTTCCCGAACCGCCGGTGCCGCTTAACGGCGGCTCTTCCCCGAAATGGAGGAGGGCGGCCGCAACGCGCGTCTCGGAAGTCTCACCGCAGAACCCCTTCTCCCCCGAAGTCCTGTCGACTCCGCAGTTTCTCGGACACAGGGTGCACGCGGTATACAATGATTTCAGTTCAGTCCTCTTCTTTCGGCGGCGGAATAAAGATAAGGAGGTTCGGCTCTTCGTAAAAGAGCTGGACTTTCTTCGGTTTTCCCATTTTCTCCCAGGATTTCGTGCTCATTTCGACCGTATTCATCCGGCATTCATTCTTTAACAGAATTTTCCCGCTCAGCTTCTCTCCGCTTCCCTGGGTAAATTCCTCGAAGGTCGCTCCCCGGTACAGATAAACAGGGTAACTTGTCATCATCATATCGAGGTCGAAACCGTCATTGGGATGGATTACTATGGTATCTTCAGGCATGCTGAAATCGCCTAATACATTCAATTCACTTGTATTTTTCAAAACACTGCTCCCCTGTTTTTGTAATTTGCAGGTTGTATCATAAAAGAATTTATTTTACCCTGCAAGGGGAATTGCCGAATATTACGCCCCGAACTCCCGTGCCAGCGCATCTTTCATCGCATCTTTCGGGGCCTCACTGCCGGTCCAGAGGGTAAAGCCGATAACACCCTGATATACAAGCATGCCGAGGCCGTCCAGAGTAACCGCACCCCTCTTTGCCGCTTCCGCTAAAAAAGGTGTTGCAGGCGGATTCGGGATGACATCACACACCGTCATTCCCGGACGGATGCTTTCGTAATCGATATCGAGCCGGGCATCGACGTTCGGATAGAGGCCGACGGAGGTCGCCTGCACCACAACATCGGTATGCTCGGGGATGGCGAACCCCGGCAGCAACGCGGCCGCCGCGGCTTTCGTGTCCGTTACCTCTTCAATCCGCGCCGCGAGGGCCTCCGCCTTTTCCAGGCCCCTGTTCACCACGGTGATATGCCCGGCGCCGGCTAAACCGAGTTCGACACAAATCGCCCGGGCCGCGCCGCCGGCCCCGAACACAAGCACCCGCTTTCCCGCCGGCCCTATTCCGGCATCTTCCCGCAGACTGGTAAGAAAACCCTTTCCGTCGGTATTCTCGCCGAATAGCATACCGTCCCGGTTTACCACGGTATTTACCGCGCCGATTTTTTCAGCGGCTTCCGACAGTTCATCGAGACAATCGATAACGGCCACCTTGTGCGGAATGGTCAGGTTGATGCCGCGAAAACCGAGGGCCTTTACCGCCGCCATCGCTTCTGTGAGCCGGCCGGGAGGAACATCGATGGTCAAATACCGCCACGTATCCAAGCCGGCAGCCCGGAACCCCGCTTCAATCATTACTACCGTGGGATTTTCCGCAACGGGATGCCCGAAAACGCCGACTAACGAATCAAGATAACTTCTGCTCATAACAGCCTCCATTCATAGATGATCGCAATAATTGACACGGCAGTCAATATATTATTATTTATATATAATGAAGACATTCCGGAAGAGATGACCTGCGAAGAATACCGGGAGGCAAAGGTAAACGGTAAATCTTGATTATTCCTCCTCATTCATGTACAGTGAGCACTTGCGCCGGCGTGATGAAATTGGTAGACGTGCCAGACTCAAAATCTGGTGGGCTTCACGCCCGTGT
>CAYTSI010000185.1:0-4125 GCA_964440465.1 uncultured Spirochaetales bacterium | reverse complement strand
GGCAGCTTCGCCTCTTTTTTTACCCTCCGGAACAAGGCCGGAAGGATAAAGGTAAGGGTTATGAAAACCATGGCAATAATACCGACGATCGTGTGGGTGTTGCTAACGTGAAAGCCGTGGGCCGCTGAAATCATCACAACAGCCATTGCAAGAGCGGCTAACGCGCCGCCCGCACCTACGATACCGAGCCCCCGGTGGACCTTGAACCACCACTTTGTTTTTCTTCCCGCGCGGGCAATGATAAAACCAGTCAGCATTGCCGCGAAGGCGGCCCCCATCAAGATCGCGTGTACCCTCCATAAAACACTGTACATGTCCATCACATCCTCCGTACAAAATATACCCGTTTCCCGGATATTATTAAAGAGTAAACAGGGAGTAAACAAAATAATTGGACAAAACTCCTCATTCGAATTACACTACAGGTATGCGCGCAATAATAATGAAAGAGTACGGCGGTCCGGAACAATTACAAATCGGCGAGCGGCCGAAGCCGGGACCTTCGGACAGGGAAATTGTAGTAAAAATAGCTGCAACTGCAGTTAACCGGGCCGATATTCAGCAGCGGATGGGGAAGTATCCCCCGCCGGAAGGGGCGAGTCCGCTCCTCGGGCTGGAGATGGCCGGTACCGTCTCCGAACTCGGTCCTCAGGCGTCCCGCTGGAAGGAGGGGGACACCGTCTGCGGCCTGCTTCCAGGCGGCGGATACGCGGAATACGCGGTCATTCATGAAGATTTGGCTCTGCCGATCCCCCGGGGGATGTCCATGATTGAAGCAGCGGCAATCCCGGAGGTGTTTATGACGGCCTTTCAGGCGGTAAACTGGATTGCCGGATTGAAGAACGGGGAGTGGATACTGATTCACGCCGGGGCGAGCGGGGTAGGGACGGCCGCCACCCAGCTTGCCCGTGAAATGGGGGCGGGCGGTATT
The DNA here is from genome assembly GCA_964440465.1 of uncultured Spirochaetales bacterium. Lineage (GTDB taxonomy): Bacteria > Spirochaetota > Spirochaetia > SPDA01 > CAZSGZ01 > CAZSGZ01. The sequence goes on along the minus strand of CAYTSI010000185.1, from coordinate 3,194 downwards.
ATCGTTACCGCTTCGGGGCCGAAGCATGAAACCTGCCGTGCCATGGGGGCCGATTTCACCATCGACTATAACAACGAGGATTTTGCCGGTGCTGTAAAAAAGTATACGGAAAGCCGCGGTGTCGACGTCGTTATCGACTTTATAGCCGCCCCCTATTTTATCAGAAACCTCGAGGTGCTCCGGACAGACGGACGGCTTGTTATCCTGGCCTTTTTAGGGGGAGTGAAACCCGAGGGGGTAAACCTCATTCCTGTCCTGACGAAGCGGCTTCAAATAACCGGCACAACCCTGCGGTCGAGAAGTCTCGAATATAAGATCGCTCTCGCGCGGGACCTGTACAAATTTGCATGGGAACGCTTCGAAGACGGCAGGCTCGAGCCGGTTATCGATAGGGTATTTGCCCTCGAAGACGCGGCCGAAGCCCACCGTTACATGGAGGCGAATAAAAACAGCGGAAAGCTTGTACTATCAGTCGCATAGTTTGATGTATACTTTCCAGCACATGAAGAGGCGGTAGAAAATGGCGGAAAACGAAAGAAGAAGAGCAGAAAGAATAGAAGACAAGATACAGGCAAACGTCATCATCGAGGGATCGAATTACGAGTGTGAGGTCCACAACTACTCCGATACGGGTGCCTACCTCAAATTTAAGGATGATTTTCCTTCGATACTGCGGTTGAATATTATTGGCCAGCAAGCGGAAATTAAAGTACCGGATTCAGACAAAGAAAAAATACCTAAAAACGGGAAATGCATCCGTCTGGTCAATCAAGGCGGGGAAGAGTACCTGGCCGTTCATTTTCCCGCGTATGTTGACTATTTGGAGCAGATTAACGAATAGAAGGCCCGAGAGGATAATTATGAAAAAGCTTTTATATATGATGCTTTTCATATGTACCGGCATCATCCTTGTAAGTACCGTGGCATTTTCAGATGAATTTCCCGATCCAGGTGAACTGACGGAATTCAATACCGATGAGTTTTTACGCGGTATTGGAGAAGAGGGCGCGGACTCAAACAGACTGAACACTATCGGATTTTATGCCTACCAGGAAGGGGACCTGTATAGGGCCGCAAAATTATGGCGTTGCGCGGTCGACAAGGACGAGCGGAATGCATGGGCCCATTACAATCTTGCCTGTGCCTACGCTCTGTGTGGAGAGGAATTCGGCCGTGATCCGGCAGAGATCGTGCCTGAATTGGAATGGGGCGACCCCGAAGTGGACCGGCTTCTCGAATTTGCCGCGCTCGCGCTGTTTCACTTGAAGCGGGCCGTTTTTTACAACGGGGAAATATGGCACCGCATGCAGGAGGACGCCGATCTGAATCTAATCCGTAACATGAGGGAGTACGATTTTATTTTTCTGTATCCCGATAACGATCCCGCGAGACTGCTTGAGATTATCGAAACATGGTATGGGGCTAACTACGGCGTTTATCCCGGAGGTACGATATCGTTTTTCGACGGTGAAGTTACCGTGGAACGATTGGTGTTTGACGAAGAATCCAATCCGGCGTGGGTAATTGAAACCGGACACTACACCCTGGAAGGCCGCCAGCTGTTTATTGACCTCAACCAGCCTGAAAGCAGACGGCTCACCGGAGAACTGGTTATCGATTACGATGATTTCGGCTTTATCCGTTCCATGTATCTGACTATCGACGGCAACTCCTACAGCAGTACACCCGATTATTCCGCTTGACTTTCACTGTCTATGGCGGTCTTTTCGGCAAAGGCCCTGCCGTACGTTCTCGCTTCGTTGAGGACAGCGTCGTCGGGTTCCCACAAAGTTTTCAGCCCTTCGTCAACCAGCTCGAAGCCGGATTCCTCGAGGCCCTTCGTAAGAAGAGGAACGGACTCGCCGCTCCAGCCGTAGGGACCGAACGCCGCGGCTTTTTTCCCGCGAAATCGTAACCCTTTGATCTCCTCTATGAGGGCGGCAATCGAGGTGAGAACACCTTTGTTGATAGTCGGCGAACCGAGAAGGACCGCTTTTGAACGGAATACTTCGGTAATAATGTCGTTTTTGTCCCGGTTCGCGCTGTTGAACAGCCGTACGTCCACCTCAGGGTCCGCGTCCTGAATGCCCTTCGAGATAGCTTCGGCCAGACGCCGGGTCCCTCCCCACATGGTATCGTAGATGACGGCAATTCTGTTTTCCCGGTAGGAATCGGCCCATTCGAGATACTTCTCGACAATCTGGGTGGGATTTTCCCGCCAAATTACCCCGTGGCTCGTAGCAATCATGTCCACCGGGACTTCAAGGGCGAGGACCTCCTGTATTTTTTTCGTAACCAGTTTACTGAAAGGGGTAAGGATGTTCGCGTAGTACTTAATCGATTCGGAATAGAGCTCATCCTGATCGACGAGGTCGTTGAACAGGAACTCCGAAGCGTAGTGCTGTCCGAAGGCATCGTTACTGAAAAGGATATTGTCCCCGGTAAGGTAGGTAAACATGCTGTCGGGCCAGTGAAGCATGGGGGCCTCGATGAACACGAGCTGCTTTCCGCCGCCGATGTCGAGGGCGTCTCCGGTTTTGACGGTTTTGAAGTTCCAGTCCCGGTGGTAATGCCCGGTAAGGGATTTTACCCCGTTCGCGGTGCAGTAGATCGGCACGTCGGGGATGTGCCGCGTCAGCTCCGGCAGGGCGCCGCTGTGGTCCACCTCCGCGTGGTTCGCGATAATGTAGTCGATGCTGGAAAGGTCGATTTCCCGAGCAAGGTTGTCCACAAACTCCCGCGCGAATGGCGCCCACACCGTATCGATGAGCACGGTCTTCTCTTCTTCAATAAGGTAGGAATTGTAGGAACTGCCCCGATGGGTAGAGTATTCATCCCCGTGAAACTTCGCCAATTCCCAGTCTATTTTCCCGACCCAGTGCACGTTTGATTTTATATGACGCTTCATAATAGTACCTCCTGAAAAATCATTTCTAATATGATTGTACCAGTTTTACGGCGGTAAAACAGTAACATATGTTACATGCCGGGACCTGGACGGTTGATGAGGCTGAAAAACTCGTTCCGGGTAGAGGAGGAACGGTGGAATTCTCCTAATACGCTGGATGTCGTCATAACGGAATTCTGTTTTTCCACGCCCCGCATCATCATACAGAGGTGCCGGGCCTCAATAACAACGCCGATCCCTGCCGCGTCGATATGCTCGAGAATGGAATTGGCAATTTGTTCGGTAA
>CAYTSI010000184.1:0-4218 GCA_964440465.1 uncultured Spirochaetales bacterium | reverse complement strand
TGCAAATATATGCAACAACAGTCCGATTATCACCGGTACCCGGACTCCCGTTCGATCAATCGTTTCGTATCATAAAAACGGCTTGACAGCTGAAGAAATCGCCGCAAAATTGCATTACCTCAGCCTATCAGAAATCTATAATGCCCTCGCTTTTTATTATGATAATAAGGATCTCATTGATAAAGATATTGAGGAAAACTCGGACGAAGAATAATTGTTCCCCGCCAGGAGAAGTTTCCCTTCCGTCAGAAAAGCCGAAACTTTATCGGTAACCGGTATCATCGCCGTCCGAGATTGCCGGCTTTAGGAGGATGCCGCTTTGCAGTGCCGGCAATTTTCACAGCTTTCCTGTTAATAACCTGCCGCAGCTCTTGTACCCCCTCCAGCCCAATACCGGCGGCGCGCTTATAGGAAACGGAAATTATCAAACTGCAGAATAATAACGAATCATCATAGACCGGTAATTCAACCGAACATATATTTTATGTCCGCCGCGTAGGTCGGATACGCCCAGGGGAGTTCTTTCAGCTGCCGGACCGGTATGTTCTGCCGTATTGCCAAAGCGAACAGATTGATCAGTTCTCCGGCGTAGGGGCCGGCAAGGTGTGCCCCCGCTACAGTATTGTGTTTCTTGTCGACAATAATTTTGTATCCCGCGTGGGATTCGTTTAACCGGCGGTAATTCGGCCAGCCCGCGCAGGAGCCTTTATAGACAGCGGCATCAATTTTTTCACCGGCGGTCCGTTCATCCATGCCGACGGACGCGAGCTGCGGGTAGGTAAAAACAACGCTCGGTACGGTGCTGTAATCGCTTTTCTCACTCTCGGGAACGAGGATGTTCCTGGCCGCGGTCCGCGCTTCCATGTCCGCTAAGGGAGACAGCTGAATCCCCTCCGCGCAGTCGCCGGCGGCAAAAATGTTTTCGCGAGAGGTTCTGGAATATTCGTCGGTTGTAATGCCCCGTTTCGTACACTCTACGCCGGCCGCCTCCAAGCCGAGGTTTTCAATATTCGGGACCCGCCCGACGGCGCCGATTACACATTCCGTTTCTATTTCGTCTCCGGATTCCAGGCAAACTCTATATTGTCCGCTGCTCCGTTTCTCAATTGCCGACGGATTTTCTTCCGTTCGAATGTCCATACCGCGGGTAACGCAGGCGTTTTCAAGTATCGACACAACGTAGGGATCGAACCGTTCCATTATCCGCCCCCCCCGCTGAATGACCGTTACCTTTGCCCCCGCCGCGGCGGCCACATACGCAAATTCCATGGAAATATATCCGCCGCCGATAAATACGATATTTTCGGGTATTTCCCGCAGAGAGAGAAAATCGTCGCTGCTGCCTGCCAATTCCCCGCCGGGAAACGGCAGCGGCCGGGGCCGGGCGCCCGAGGCAATAATAAAATTACCGGACTGTATGGTTTCCTCTCCGCACCGCAGTTCCCGCGGCGAAAGAAATTCACAATGCCCGTTAAAACATTCGACGCCTTGTTCCGTTAATTGCCGCTGTACCGATTCCGGGACCGGGCCGGTAAACTCCTCCATCGAGCGCCGCATGATCTTCCAGTCGAGAACAGGGGCTTCGGCAAAACCCCGTTCCGTCAACGCCCGCCCCTCGAGGGCCGCGTGGCTCGGAACAACCAGAAATTTTTTCGGCTGACAGCCCCTCAGCGCGCACGTCCCTCCATACGGCAGCTCGTCCGCCGCTCCGAGCTTAAGCCCCTTACCGATAAGCTCCGCGAGGGCCGTTTCTCCGGCGGTACCGGTGCCGATTACAAATACATCAAATTTTTTCATTATTCACTTCCTTGTAAAAAAAATTCCGGCTTTATTACAGCTCGATACCCTTCGGCCGGCCTTTAGGTCTCCTTTTTCAATAAATCCACTTCTTCCGGATATTTCGAAGGCAGAACGCGAAGAGAACGAGGCAAAATCCGAAAAGTAAGCCGAAATTAAGCAAAGTCGGCATTGTCCCGGTACCGTTTATGGAACGATGGAGAATGTCCGCGCCGTAGGTAAGGGGAAACAGATACGACAGGGGGCGGATCCAAACAGGCAGTTTCAGTAAGGGCACGAAAAGACCGCAGAGAAAAATCATCGGAAAGCGAAAAAAATTGGAGAAGGTCTGCGCCTCGAACACTTCGCTGACTGAAACGGCTATAAACAGACCGAGAAACGTAGAACTGGCCGCGATAAGGACGACCGCCGGCACAAGGGCGGCCCACACAACCCCGCTTACATCGGTCAAAAATGACGCAATCAGGACCGGCACAAAGGAATTCGCAATCCCGAAAATAATGGCGCCCGCCGTTTTCGCGAGCATCAGCAGTTCAAGGGAAATCGGAGCAAGGAGGAGCCGTTCAAATGAACGCCCCTTCTTTTCAAACGTTACCGTTACCGCCAGCATGCTGGTCGTCCCGAACAGAACGGAAACTCCCATTACACCCGGCAGAATCGCGGCGATACTTTCTATGCCCGTACCGGAACGGACGAAAAACGCGGCCGTCCAGGCCAGGGGAAAGAGAAGGCCCCAGCTGATGTTCGGCGGCTTGAGATAATAGGAGCGCATGTCTTTGGCCAGTATGTTCCAAAAGGCAATCCACGCTTTCATGCCTTCCCTCCCTTTTTTCCGGTTTCCGCCTTCATCGCGGAGGCCTCGATGCCGGTAATGTGAACGAACACCTCTTCTAAGGAAGGTTTGACCTTACGTGCTTCGTATACCTCCGCTCCCTTGTCTTCCAAAAAACGGACAATGGGCCCAATTTTAACCGGACCGGCCGATTCGACGCTGATACTGTTCCCGCCCCCCGCTTTCCATGTTAATTCCGGAAAGGAAGCGGCAATTTCTTCTCCGAGGGAACCGGCATTGCCGGAAATTTCAAACCGGACCGTATGTTTCCCTTCCGTATCGCGCATGAGGTTTTGGACGGTGTCCGTGCGCACGATGCGTCCGGAAACAATAAACGCGATACGACCGCACAGCCGTTCCGCCTCTTCGATGTAGTGGGTCGTTAAAAAAATAGTGGTACCCGTATCATTAAGATTGGAAATGAGTTTCCGTATTTGCCGGGCGCTCGCGACATCGATGCCGCTCGTCGGCTCATCGAGAAAAAGGATGGAAGGGCTGTGGATAATACCGGCCGCAATGGTCAGTTTCCGTTTCATTCCCTTCGAATAGGTACCGAATTTCCTCCGCGAAGCGTCCTTTAGATTGAACAATTCTAAAAGCTCTTCCGCCCGTTCCCGGCGCTTCTGTTTCGGCATACCGTACAAGGCGCCGCAGAAACAGAGATTGTCAAATCCCGAGAGTTCCGGATACAGATTGCTTTCATCCGCGACAATGCCCATCGATTGACGCGCCGTCTTCGGCCGACTGGAAAAGTCTCTGCCCGCGATAGAGATGGACCCGCTGTCCGGGCGGGCGAGACCGGTAAGCATGTTAATGGTGGTCGTCTTGCCGGCCCCGTTCGGTCCGAGAAAACCGAAAATCTCGCCTTCCCGCACCTCGAAATCAACGCCGGTAACCGCCCGCACTTCACCGAAGCTTTTTTCCAGACCTTTGACGTCGATACTGTTGCTGTATTGCTTTTCTTTCACTTGCTATTTCCGCCCGTATACACTATTTACCCACAGAGCCGATTGTAGTACAGAATTACCTTAAAATAAAGCACCCGAAACAGTTTGTGGTACTATTGCGTGAAGCCATTTGTCTCCGTAATTGATAAATGAGCCGCGTCTACAACAGGATCATTTCCTTCCAAATAATCGTCAAGCGTCCACTCTACGGGAATGTCCGGCTCGATACCGATACCCTCTTCGAAGCCTTCCACCGCCGTTTGAAAAACCGCCGTGGAATACCGCAAGTAATACGCGGCTGCATGAGGCTACTCTTTTAATTTGTTAAGGAGTTCAACCCTGCTTCTAGCACCTGCTTTTTGGTATAGGTTATAGATATGCGTCCGGACCGTCGCGGGGGAAATTCCGAGCTCCGCGGCGATTTCTTTATTTGACATTCCCCGTGATATGAGCACCGCAGCCTCCCGCTCCCGTGAAGAAAGCCCAAAAACACGGGCCCGCTCTTCCGGCACCGGATCTTCGTCATAATGCCCCCCTTTTGAGGGCCGGAAAAGGCGAACGGCAGCACTCATGGAAACGAGGTTCCATGCCAGATAAAAGAAGTGGTCTAAGGACAAAAACGGAAGGCCGGGAATGCCCTGT
>CAYTSI010000183.1:0-4222 GCA_964440465.1 uncultured Spirochaetales bacterium | reverse complement strand
GCGGAACCGGTTCCGCTTTTCCGGTACCGTTTTCCCGTTACATCCGCCTTAATCTGCAGCCAGGCCCTGCTTTCGCTTCCGCCGCCCGCGGCGTTCACAAACCTTGCGGTTAGTCCGGTTTTTTCCTCCAGCAGGGTCAGGTTCTCTCTAATGCCGAATGCAATCCCCTGCAGTATACTTTGGAACAGCTCCCCTGCATCGTTCCCGTCGCTTAAGCCGACGAAGGCCCCCCGGGCGCGTTCATCCCACACGGGACTCCGTTCCCCCCGGAGATACGGCAGGAAAAGAACCGGCGTCGGCGTTTCGGGACGTACGGAACGGGCCATGTTTGTTCTGTGCTCTTCCTTCCGTTGTTCCCCGCCGTTTTCCCCGGAAAGAAGGTCCAGATACCAGAGGACCGAACCGCCGGTAAAGGACATCATTTCGATGGAGATACACTTGTTCTCCAATACGTGAAGATCGCAGCGATTCCCCGAGACTGTATCCCCGTATATGCCGCTGCCCAGGGAGACACAGGTAGATGTGCCGGTCCCGTCGACTGCCACCCCCTCTTCGGCCCCCCCGGCGCCGACGGCTTCACAGAACGCATCGATCCCGCCGGCATACACAGGCGTACCGCTCGGCAAGCCGCATTCTCTGCTGAACTCCGTTCCGGCCGTTCCGGCGGCTTCCCAGGGATTTACCGCTTTCGGGAATACGGCCTCCGGAACCAGTCCCCGGCCGTCGGCCTGTGTATATCCGGGTGCGGTATAGAAGTAAATGGTCGAAGCCGCCGACCGGTCGATAATCCGCTCTCCCGTTAAAAGCAGAACGGCGTAATCCTTCGGATAAAGGACGGTGCAGCCCGGTTCGGCCCATTCGGGATGTTCCCGTACCCCCCGAAGCACCTTCGCCTCGTAACTCGTTCCGTCTTTCGTAAATCCCGGAACGGCTTCACGCAGCTCATCAGCCTCCGCCGCCGCACTCCGGTCCTGCCAGGTAATAATTTCAGATACCGGAGCACCCCTGCCGTCGATAAAAATAATACTCGGCCCGTGCCCGTCGATACAGATCCCGTTCAGTTCACGCATTAAAACCGGCTCCTCCGCGGCCATCCGCGTCAGCAGCGCTTTCAGCGCCGCCCGCAGCACGCCGGGGTCCTGCAGGCCGGGGCCGGCGCCTGTACCGCGGCACCCCGGATAAGGTTCCCGGTATTCTTTCACGCCGCCGTCTGCAAGGAGGACGGCCTTGACGCTCCCCGTTCCGATGTCCATTCCCAGACAGCAACTCATTCCAATTTCCCGCTACCGCTTCAGTTTCACAACATATTTGTACCGGTCGCTCCGGTAAATCCCTTCGGCATATTCCAGCGGGGTCCCGTCGGGATCGATGGTTGTATTCCGGATAAACAGCACGCAGTCTCCGGGCCGGATTTCCAGCAGTCCCGCTTCGTATGCTTCCGCCGAGACCGCCTCAATAATTTTTTCACCGCCGGCAATCGTGCAGCCGTACTCATTCTCTAACAGCCAGTACATCGACTTCGAAAAATCCTCATCTTCCGCAATCCCGAGTCTCCCCGGAAGATAGGAGGAAAACAGCGCTATCGGTTCCTTTTCGACGTAACGAAGCCGCGTCACATTTAAAATCCGTTCTTCCGGTTCGATCTGCAGATGTTCGGCAATCCGTTCCGAAGCGCCGATCCACCGCGCGTCGATAACTTTGGTGTGAATGCTGACACCCTGACCGGACATCTTTTCGGTAAAACTCTTGAGGCTCGAAAAATCCTCCACCATTCTCCGGGAAGCGACAATCGTCCCGACGCCCTGTTTCCGAATCAGCAGGTCCTCGAATACAAGACCTTCGATGGCGTTTCGGACGGTTATTCTGCTGACGCCGTAGGTTTTCTGCAGCTCCGCCTCGCTTGGGATCGTCATTCCCTCCAGGTATTCTCCCTCCCGGATTTTTTTTCGGAGGATTTCCTGGAGCTGGAAATAGAGGGGGATGGGGCTGTTTTCATTCAGTTTATCAATACCCGCTGTTTTCATTACTTGTTATAACGTTATATCATACTAATGTACTATCGTCAAGCGAAAACATAATTTTTCCCGGGACAAAAGCTGTAAAATCCGGTATAGTTTCACTGAAAATAAAGAGAAAAGGAGCTGCCGTTATGGAGGAAAGAAAACATAAGCTGCCGTTCGGTATAAAACTCGGGTACGGCGTCGGCGACATCGGCGGCAATATGTTTTTTACCGTCGTCAATTTCTGGCTCTTAAATTATTTGACCGATACGGTGGGACTCGCCGCGGGGCTCGCGGGGATAGCGGTCCTTATCGGCCGGATATTCGACGCGGTAACCGACCCCGCTGTCGGGTTTTTGTCGGACAAAACGAGCACCCGCTGGGGACGGAGGCGGCCGTATATATTTACCGGGGCCTTCGTTATGCTGATCGCCATGGTGCTGATGTTCACCAATCCCCGGATAGAAAACCAGATTCCCATGTTTATCTGGGCGGCGGGGGTCTACAGTTTTTTAAGCCTGGCCTATACCATTTTCAGTATTCCCTACTCGTCGCTGACCCCTGAACTTACCGGGGATTACAACGAGCGGACAAGTTTGAACAGTTTTCGGATGTCCTTTGCCATCGTCGGGACGTTTATCGGTGCCGGCGCGGCCCTTCCCATCGTCGGCGCTTTCGCGGACAAAAACACCGGTTATTCCGTGATGGGCGGAATTTTCGGCGGCATTATGTGCGTTACCGCTTTAATTACATTTTTCGCGGTGAAAGAGCCGTCGTTTCCGAAACCCCGCCCGAAATCGAACATGTTCAAGTCCTACTTTTCGGCCTTTACAAACAAACCCTTCGTGCTCATCCTGCTGCCGTGGGTATTCAACAACATTGCGGTAACCATTTTAAGCGGGACCCTTATCTACTATTTCCGCTCTATCTACGGCGCCGACGACGGCACGACCAATATTGCTTTGCTTACCCTCCTGGCATCGGCGATGATCTTTATCCCGGTGTGGAACTTTATTACGAAGCGGATCGGGAAAAAGTTTTCCTACTTTACCGGTGTGATGGTCCTTGCCGCGGCGGTCATCGTGTTCTTTTTTATCGGTACCGGCAGCATCACCGTCGCGTTTATCGTTATGGCATTGGCCGGGTTCGGGCTGGCCACCCACTACGTCCTTCCCTGGTCGATTATACCCGACACCATCGAATACGATTTCGTCGAAAGCAGGGTCCGCCGGGAAGGGGTCTACTACGGTCTGTGGAACTTCGTTATGAAAGTCGGCCAGGGCTTGGGCGCGCTGTTAATCGGCTGGACCCTGTCGGGCTTCAACTACGTCTCCGAAGCGGCGGAACAGACCCTCCGGGCGCAGCTGGGGATCCGGCTGTTATTCGGCCCTATTGCCGCCGCCTTTTTCATTATCGGCGGCATTATCGTGGCGTTCTATCCCCTGTCGAAAGCAAAGTACGAAGAGGTAATCGCCAAGGCCCGGAAAATCGAGGCGGAAGAAGTATAGGGGGGGGCTGACGCAAAGAGGATTTACCCGTATATAACTTTAGGTTGCAAACGGATTTACGGTCCGCAGCCAGTCAATTCCTGTGAAATGTTTCGAATTTTCGGTGTAGAGCAGGCCGATTTGATATCTCTTCATGAAGGCGGCTATCTGCATATCAAAATAGGCCTGCTTTCGTCTTCCATATTGTGAGCACAGCTCAAGGGCCAGATGCACAACATCATACGTCAGCGGCAGGACCGTTATATCCGGAAGAGCGGCAATTGATTCGATTTTCTGCCGAGCAATCTCCGGAGAATCGGGAACACTCATTTTAGGCCCCGTGAGATTAGGATACATCTCCCCTAAGTTTTGAACACTTATATACTTTTTCGGCCCACTTGTATCAGTTACATTTTCACTGCCGCTGCCAAGCAGAATTCGCCGGGCCGTTTCGTATCTTTCATCAGCGGAAAGTGTCGCGTAAATGAGTACATTCGTGTCAATGAAGACGCCCTCTTCAGCGGCCGGCATAGGTGTCCGTCCTGGAAAATGTTCCGTCAAAGGATGCCGGAGTACTTAGAAGGGGGACAGCACCCCCCATCTTTCCTTTCAGATATTCAATGGCAGCTAACTCAAGAACTTGGCTTATCGACCGACGGTCAGATACAGCGATTTTTTCAACAAATTGTATCACACCTTCATCAATGGTAATACTTATATGCTTCTTCATAATAC
>CAYTSI010000182.1:0-4244 GCA_964440465.1 uncultured Spirochaetales bacterium | reverse complement strand
GAGGTGCGCATGTCCAGATGATGGAGTCCGCTTCCGAAAACGAACGGCGCTCCTGACCGTTTCAACTGATGGATAACAAGACCGCTTAAAACCTCAGCGGTGCCGATGGCAAGCCCTCCCGCCATGGTTACCGGCGCGGTCCCCCCCATCATGGGCGCCGGCGAGTAGACAATAGGCATGGCTGTTTCCGCCATGTAAAGCAGTTTCTCTAAAGCCGTCCTGCTGTGCTGAAGCGGGGTCGACGGTTCGGCGTAAATGAGGAGCGTGGGGTTCTGTGACAGAAGGTCCATCCCGCCGGCGACGGCTGCCGCGGCGTTGACGATCCGTTCGCAGTCCTCCCCGTCGTTACAGACAAAGACCGTCGGTTTGGTGCTGTTCCGGATCATCAAGGAAAATTGCTTGCGGTAGGCATTGCCCTGAAAGTCTGACGGGATACCGCAGGACATAACGAAAGAGAGTTCCGGCAGAGAATCGACCAGTTTTATCAGGGCCGTTTCGTCCTGAACGGTACAGGGGCGGCGCTTTCCGTCCAAAGGGTCAACATAATTGGGACAGTCGGAGCCCGTTCCGAAGTTAACGTGCCGGTCGTACAGAAGGGCCCCCGCCTCCGAGCTTCCCCGCTTGCAGAGAGTAACCTGTGAAGGAGGCTGCCGGAGGGCCCACTCCACAAGAGACGGAGGATAAAAGACCCTGTTTTCATCCTGGACGATGCAGCCTGCCTCGCGAAGCAGTTTCAGAGCTTCCTCGTGAAAAACACGCACTCCTGTCCGTCTAAGTATTTCCAAGGCACAACGGTGGATCGTCCCGCACTGGGACGCGGTAAAAAAGTTTAAAGCGGGTTTGGCCCGGGTTGTTTCTCCCATGTCATTTTACTCCTTTTGTAAATGATAGTTATATTAATCGAGAAGTTCAAGGCGAAAACCGGAAACGTTCGAAATATAATTACTGTTCCGTTACAGCCCCGGCAATTTGAAGCGCATTACCACTTCCCCGGTCTCCCGGTCGACCTCCACCGACTTACCGGTTCCGCCGCCTTCGGTGAGCGGTTTTCCGGTGGCCATCCGGGACAGGGTGTCGAGAAAGGCCATCCCCTGGTTCAATACCGCCTCGAGCTCTTCCGGCGCGGGCTGTGCCCGCCCGGCGGGCGCCGGCGTTTGTGCCGGCCCGGGAACTTCGAGGGCTGCCGCCTCCCCTTCCGCAGCCGCTTCATCCGCAACCGCGGTGTCGCCGAATTCCTCCCCGCCGATATCAATTTCCGCTTCTTTCTCTTTAAACACTTCGGGGTTCAGGTAGTGGGGTGTTTGCTCGTCGAGTTCGGGCCGCGCCTGATCTTCCGTGATCTCGGTATCGATTTCCTCCCCGTTAAACATCGCCCGGATTTGGTTGACAAACTTGTTCTTGTTTTCCCTGCTCATGTCGATCTCAGTCCCCTTTCCTTCGAGGGCCGCGTCGAAGAGCTCCTGTTTCAGGTTGATCCCGGCGTATACCTTTTCCTCTATGGAGTTTTTCGTTATCAAATTGATGACGTTAATTTTCGAACTCTTCTGCCCGATCCGGTGGATCCTGCCGATCCGCTGATTGAGCCGCGCGGGGTTCCACGGAAGTTCAAAGTTGATTAAACAGTCGGTGTTCTGGAGGTTGAGCCCCACGCCTCCGGCGTCGGTGGAAAGAAACACCATGCAGTCGGGGTTGTTTCGAAACTCCTCTATCAGGAGCGGCCGCTTTTCAACCGGTACCTTTCCGGTAAACTCGACAAAATCGATTCCAAGGTCCGAGAGGGCTTTACCGATTAAATACGTCATGGTGGTCCATTCGGAAAAAATAATCACCTTCCTCCTGTTTTCCAGGACCAGCTCTTTGACAATCGAAACGAGCTCCACTAATTTGGGGGAAATATTGGTTTTTTTATCGATAAGATAGGTGGAATCGCAGACCATGCGCATGGCGGTAAGCAGCTGCTGCAGCCGTTTGATGTCCATGGGAGTAAGTACTTTCTTGCTGGAAATGTACAGGAGGCCGGCCAAATACCCTTGATGGATCTCCTCCTGCTCCGCCGACAGGTCGATATAGTAGTTGTTTTCGATTTTATCAGGCAGATTTTCGAGTACGTCCTTTTTTTTCCGCCGTATTAATAGGGGCTGGATTTTTTCGTATACCGTATCGAGGTTTTTATAGCCGAGGACCTTGTTTTTTTTCGTTTTACTCAGATTGAAGTGGTTTGCCGCGAAGGCCCACAGAGGCGTGAGCAGGGTGGGGTCGGAAAACTGGACGATGCTGTAGAGGTCTTCGAGTTTGTTCTCTAACGGCGTGCCGGTTATCACTAAGGAGTGCTGCCGGGGAACAGACTGTATGGCCTTATGTGTCTTTGTTTCGAAATTCTTTATCCGCTGCGCCTCGTCGAGGATGACAAAGTCGGGCTGCCAGCGGGATATGGCGAGAATGTCCCGCAGGACCGCTTCGTAGTTGGTTATTTTAAAAAAGGCGTCGCTTTCGAAGTACATTTGGTGCCGTTTCTCCCGGGTCCCCGAAATGATGGCCGCTGAAGCGTCGGTAAACTTTTCTATTTCCGACTTCCACTGGCTTTTCAAAGAAGAAGGAGAGACAATCAACACCTTGGTAAAACCGAAGAGCTCTTTTTTCAGCAAAGCGACGGCGATTGCCTGGATCGTTTTCCCTAAGCCCATTTCGTCCGCGATAATCGCCGCTTTTTTGAAAACGGAAAACCGGACCCCCTCGTCCTGGTACGGGTAGAGGGTGGTTCTCAGAAACGAGAAATCGAATTGATGTTTTTTCTCGAGCTTGCCGATTTCCCGCTGATAGAGGGCCTCTTCCATCCGTTCGAGAAGATATTCGTCGAAACAGACGGTTTCCGCTTCGTCCGTCATTTCCGCGTAAAACGAATAGAGCCGCGAAATACTCTCGCGTGTATACATTCCCCGCTCATTAAACATTCCCTGAATAGTTTCAAGCAGCGCCGGGTCCTCGATCCGTTCGTAATAACAGCATGGCTTCTGCAGGCGCGAGTTCCAGGTAATATGGACGAAGGGGAAAACTTCTTCTTCAGCCTGGGATGGAAAATTTTTATCGGCGGAGAATTCCCTGTAGGTGAAGAGCAGGTGTTTGCACGTATCGAGGTGGTTCGTGGCGAAATCGGGACAGGTGCAGTGGCCGCTTTTTTCCAACGGGTTATAAATCGTTACCCGGTACTCTTTGCTCCGCGGGGTTGTAACTGCATGGGTCCCCTTGTACGTGTCGCCGGGATGGAGGGAAAATCCTTCTTTTTTTGCCCGCTCCTCCCTGCTTTCGAGGGCGATGGTCTTGATCTCCTCCGGCGTCAGATAATCCCGGGGCATCGGTCCATCCGAATTGATTTCACCTTGCCGTTTCAGCCGTTGTGCTATGTCGAGGCAGGCCGCGACGAAATGCTTGCATCCGTAATGGGGATAGGGACACGAGCATTTCCCTTCCGGCTTCCCTTCGCCTAAGCGGACGGAAACTTCATAGTCGCCGTAGCTTCCGTCGAAGGTATAGGAATAGAGTCCCCCGTCGGCGTCCTCCTCTACTAAGGCGTAATTTCCTAAGGAAAAGATGTTCTCTCCCCGGGTAAAGATGACGTCCGTTTTCGCGATCTCGTTTTTAATAAAAGAATATGAGAGTTGTTTCATTGCTGTCTCCGGCGATCGGTATGTGAATACACTATCGAAGGTCGGGCGGAAGTGTCAATGAGGGGGGCTCTCCATTAGAATTTCCGGGGTAAACTCCATGCAGGTCCGCTCCGGAACGTTCCGCTGTTCCCTAGTAACAAACAGGAATTTATTATTGCTTCCACATAACAATAAATAGAGCAAGGCAAAATGGAAGCGGCAATAACGTTACCCGTTGTTACCAGGACGGCAGTCGGCAAAACAGTAGATGCACACCGGGTGCTTGCCTTTGAACGGCAGCAGGTATTTCCGCTTAAATAAAACCACTCTGGCATTGGCGCCGTTATTCATAATATAACCGACGTACTCCCAGCCCTCATTTCCAAGCTGGTTGACAGAATTCTCCAAGCTGCTGACTGTATCATCTTCTCGAAAAGAATATAGCAGCTTATACTCATATTTCTCCGTTGGATTATTAATTTCATCGATTCCACTGATTATACCGTCAGTATTTGCAATGACCGTATCGAGATTCTCCTCAACTTTGTTCAGCGAGAAGGTCGAAACCGTTTTCTGCAATTGAGAAACAGATTTGTTAAG
>CAYTSI010000181.1:0-4250 GCA_964440465.1 uncultured Spirochaetales bacterium | reverse complement strand
GCCGTTACCTGCTCTATCAACGCTTCTATGTCCAGGATTGTCTCGCAGGGCAGATTGTACAGTTCCGCTTCCCGCATGACCGCCGTCCAGAAGCGGTTTTCCTCCCGCGCCTCCTCGAAACTCCGCCGCTGCTGCTCCCGGACTTTATCCAGAATTTTTTCCTCGAAGGGTACCTCCTTCACGTTTTCCAGCTCCCGGAACAGAAGAGCGGTCAGTTCCTCCGCCCGTTCCGGATCGCAGCCGAAATAAATCTGCAAAAGGTAATCCGCCTGAGGATACGGCGCGAATCCTCCCGAAACACCAACCCCGTAGGTACCCGAAACGTCTTCCCGTATTACCTCCCGCAGCCGGATATCTAAGGCCTGAATAAGTGAATCAAACATGTGCTGACGGGGGTAACTCCAGTCGAGGGGGCCGCCGAATACAAGGGACACCCTGCTCTTCGCCTCAATTCCGGCGTATATCTCCTCTTCGATAACCGAATCGGGAAACCTGACCCCTTCGTCCTGCCAGTGCCCGCCCCCGCCGGCGGAAGGCAGGCTCCCGAGGTAGGCGGTGAGGAGTGGTTTTATCCGCTGCATTTGAAAATTTCCGGCAATAAAAAAGGTAAAGTCTCCGGCATCACCGAAGAGTTTCTCGTACACCCGGAAGGCGGTGTCCGGGTCCATCTCCTCTAAAATCGCGGAGGTAAGGGGACGGCGCCGGAAGTGGTCCCGGGAAATGAGCTCCTGCATTTTATCGGAAAATACGGCCTCCGGCTGCAGCAACCGGTTCGCGATAAGCGCCTGCAGCCGGGATTTGAGTGACTGAAACGCGTCGGTGTCCTGCCGGGGTGATGTCATATAGAGATGGACCAGCTGAAAAAGTATTTCCAGGTCTTCCGGGGTGGAGGAACCGGAAAATCCTTCGAGATAACTGCCCACCGTCGGATTGAGGGAAACCTGTTTCCCCGCCAGCAGCTTCCGAAGTTCCACCGCGGAAAAATCACCCACCCCGGATACGCCGATGATGGAAGGAAGCATCATAGCGGATATATACTCTTCATCCGGTATGGTGGATACGCCGCCCGGACTGTAGGCGGACAGAATAATTTCCCTGTTTTTGAGTTTCGACGGTCGCAGCAGCACCTTGACGCCGTTTCCCAGTATCAACTCGGTAATACCGTACTCGGGATGATAGATTTCCCGAATAATACTCCCCGGGACCGGAGAGAACGTAAACAGCTCTGTCCCGGCAACGCTGTCAATATAGGGACCCACATCCTTCCGTTCCGCCTGCTCTACAACGGCTTCGAGACCGCCCGCGGCAGGCAAAACCTCCCGCTGCTGCTCCGGGCCGGTTACCAGAAGCACCCTGTTGTCCCCTGCTAAAAGCGCCGCCCCCAGGCGGTTTACCTCTTCAAGGCCGATTTCCGGAGCATAACGCCGGAACAACTCGTACTCATACTCGATACCCGGAATAAACTCTCCGTGTAAATAGTTCCGAACGTACTCGTCCGCTAAACGAAAAGACTCCATTTTGTCCCGCTCGTCATAGGCCCGCTGATAATAGCTCTGAAGCTCCTCTTTCACCCGGGCAAGCTCCCCGGCCGTAAAACCGTGGAGCCGGACCCGTTTTGCCTCCGCCATCAGCGCTTCCAAGCCCCGTTCCGTTCCGCCTTCCGGAACGACCGCGGCGAGCTCGTACACCGACTTCGTCCGTACCAGTTCGGCACTGTCCGAAACGGCATAGATAAACGGCGGGTCCGGCAGCTGCGTCAGCTCTTTCAAACGCTGATTCAGCATCCGGTCATACATGGAGCGGATAATCATGTCCCGGTAGTCTGAAACCCGCAGCTGCTTTGCCGGGTTGTACTTTTTCATCACCCGGACAACCGTATTCGTCGCTTCCGGGTCGGTGACCGTACTGTAGAGGGTCTCCTCATGGTCCGGAACAGGGTAGAAGGGACGTTCTTTTCTTTCTTCCCCCGGTGCTTCGCCGTTAAAATATTTTTTAAGTATCTTCTCGATCTCCTCCTCCGGATAATCTCCTACAGCGGAAACCGCCATAAGGTCCGGCCGGTACCAGTCACGGTAAAAACCTGTCAAGGTCCGGTATTCACAATTTTCAATAACCTCTTTCTTCCCGATGGGGAGCCGTTCGGCGTAACGGGACCCTTGGAACAGCACGGGGAAATATTCCTCCCGCATCCGGGCTTGGGCGCCCCGGCCGAGGCGCCATTCTTCGATTATTACACCCCGCTCCTTGTCTATTGCCTCCGGTTCGAAACTGACCCGGAAGGCCCATTCCGAGAGAATCTGAAACCCCTTCTCCACAACTTTCCGGTCGTCGGTAGGAATAGTCAGTTTGTAAACAGTCTCATCAAAAGAGGTGTAGGCATTGATATCAGGACCGAAACGGATGCCGATTCCCTCGAGATAATCGACAATTTCGTCCTTTTCAAAATTCTCAGTTCCCGCGAAAGCCATATGCTCGACAAAATGGGCAATCCCCCGCTGTTCTTCCGTTTCGAGAATCGAGCCGGCGTTAACTGCCAGGCGGAGTACCAGCCGGTTCTCCGGTTTATCGTTGTGCCGAATGTAGTAGGTAAGCCCGTTTTCCAGTTTTCCTTTTGTCACCTCCGGATCCACCGGGACGGGATCCTGTATCCGCAGCATCGACATGTCCCCGGGATCGGGATACGTCTCCTTCCGGCCCCTCGCCCAGATAACTGAAACGGACAGAAGGGTAAACAACAGCAGGCAGACGGCTAATTGTATCGGCTTTTTATACATCATCCTAATTCGTATTCCTCCCCGTATTGCACAATTTGAACATCCGCCGCGCCGAGATCGAGAAGGTACTTCTGAAAATGCCGCTGCGGCCCCTCTTCACCGTGAACGAGAAAAATTGTTTTCAGTTTTTCAAGGTCAAGTTTCCGTACGTACTCCCCCATTTCGCTGTAGTCGGCATGGGAACTCAAAGCACGGATCTCCTCCACCCGGGCGCGCAGCGGAATGGTATTGCCGAAGATCCGTACTTCCTTCTCCCTGTCCCGTATTCTCCTGCCGAGTGTGTGGGCCGCCATGTAGCCCACAATAAGGACGGTGTTTTTCGCCTCCGCGATAGTATGCAGAAGGTGATGCACGATCCGGCCGGCCTCGCACATCCCCGACGCGGAAATAATAATCGCGGGCCCCGAAAGCTTGTTTATCTCCTTCGATTCGGCGACACTGTCGACATAGCGGAGGGAATTGAACCCGAAAGGGTTTTTATGGTGCCGCAGAAATGCTTCCCGGGTTTCCGCGTCGTAGCATTCGGGGTGTACCCGAAAAATGGAAGTCGCGTTGACAGCCATAGGACTATCGATAAAAATCGGCAGTTGAGGTATTTTCTTTTGGTCTGAAAGAAGATGCAGATAGTAGATAATGTCCTGTGTACGCTCCACGGCGAAGGCGGGAATGATAATTTTTCCGCCCCGCTCGGCGGTCTCCCGGACAATACGGCCAAGCTCCTCCATAATGTCCGATACATCCTCATGCAGCCTGTCGCCGTAGGTGCTTTCCAGGACCAGGTAATCCACCGGCGGTATCGGCACCGGGTCCCGTATAATGGGTTTATTTTTCCTTCCTACGTCGCCGCTAAACCCGATCCGCATGGTGGTGCCGCCGTTATTTACCTCACAGTACACCGAAGACGATCCGAGAATGTGGCCCGCGTCGTAAAAACGGATGCTGATATCCGGGGCCGCGTAGATTTGGCGCTCGTAGGAGAGGGTAACGAACTGCCGGGTTGCCTGCAGAGCATCCTCTTCATTATAAAGAGGTTCCCAATTGAACTGCTCTCCTCTCTTTTCCGCCTGTTTCCGGAGATATTCCGCGTCCCGTGCCTGGATTTTCGCACTGTCCATCATAATAATATTCGCGATGTCCCGGGTGGCCGCCGTAGCGTAAATATTATTCGTGAAACCCTTTTTACACAGCAGGGGCAGAAGCCCGCAGTGGTCGAAATGGCCGTGGGTAAGCAGCACCGCGTCCAGCTCATCCGTTTCCGGGATCCATGACCGGTTTTTCTCCTCGGATTCACGCCGCCTCCCCTGAAAGGACCCGCAGTCTACCATTATTTTTGACCTCCCCGTATCGAGGATGTGTTTTGACCCTGTCACTTCCTGTGCCGCGCCTTGTGAGTATAATTTCATATCTTCCCCTCCCGCCTGTTTTCGCCTATAGTCTTATAATATGAATTTTTGGAGGTGCTGACAATGCAAAGCA
>CAYTSI010000180.1:0-4443 GCA_964440465.1 uncultured Spirochaetales bacterium | reverse complement strand
TCTCCTCCTCCTGCCCCACGTCCAGCCGGTAGCTCAACAGCACCCCTTCGGCGGCGTCGAGCATACAGTTTAGCGGAGCACGGGCCAGTACCCAGTACCGCCCCTGGGGGTCCTGGTACTGGTCGATAAACTTCGCCCCGTAGACCACCTGGTCCGTCACCTGCTTGTCGATTGCCGTAACAACCGTTTCGTTAGCGCCATTTTTGGAAGCCGACCGCTCTTCCAGCGACGAGGTGATCCGGGTACTAAACTGTTGCCCCGCGTTGATAATCGACAGCTGCTTCGCCTTGAATAAATCGTCATGCACACCGATACCGAAAAAATACCCCTCCTCGATAGGCGGCAGTAGGAGCCAGTCGGGGTGCTCCCCCAAATCGATCGATACCGTTTCGGTCGCGGCGGCTTTCGAGGAAGGGCCCGCGGATGCATCGCTATCCACGCGGACAGCAACAGACGCGCAGCCGCCGAGAACCAAAAAAACGGACAGCGCCGCGGCAAAAGTAAAAAGCTTCTTCATATCCATCCCCCTACTCAAACCCGATGATAATCTCTACCCGCCGGTTTTTCCCCCGCCCTTCGGGGGTCTCAACATCGCCGATGATTTCATCACCGCCGCGCCACCGTACCGCGTCGATCGCGATCCCCGCCTGCTTCATGGAGGAGGCAAGGGTCTCCGCCCGGTTTCGGGAAAGGTCGGCCAATTCACCTTCTTCATCAGCGGTACCCATGGGGTTCGCATGGCCGACGACCGCGAGGCTTTTGTAATTGAGGCTTTCAAGCTCTTGAAACAAAGTTTCGCTCAGTTTGACGAGCCCATCACGCTGGGAGTCGGTCAGCTCGGTCTCGAAGGGGAGAAAATTGATCACCCGGATGATCACGTTTTTCCCCGACAACACAATACCAATGTCCTCCGACCGGTAATCCTCCAACGCCAGCTCCCGAAGCCTGCGCTCCACCATCAATGCCTCCGATACCTTCCCCGAGACGATCTCCTCCATCACCTCTTCGGCTTCGTATTCAAACTCCTCTTCGAACCGGGTCAAGGCGGTATGCAATAAAATCTGCCCGCACTCGTCGCCGTATCTCATCAGCGCCCAGTACCGGCCGTTCTCCTCGTAGGTATCTTCCAGCTCCGCGCCCCGGAGGCTGTTGTTACCCAGAAACATCTCCAGCGTCTCTACGGCTTTTAGCGTACCCGCGCCGCTTTTCTCCTTCATCGTCAGCACCGCTTCCACGTGGCTGCTCAGCTGCATCAGGACTTCCCGCTTCGCTTCGTTTATCGCCTCATTTTTTGTTTTCCCGCTACCGACTCCCCAAAACGCGTCGGTCGTAAAGGGCAGCCTTGTTATCCATTCCGGCTGCCTCGCGTATGCCGCGGCGGACAGCATCAGCAGGAACAGCCCCGATAAAATCATTTTTTTTGTATCCATCATGGTTCTACTATGATTATTATTCTCTGTAAATGCAACATTTTTGACACAACTATAACTCCATGTGGAGTTATTTTTTTCCTTTTTTTACAAAAACTGCTATACTTTACAGCAGGAGACATAACATGACTGGAACAAACGGCGGAATGCAAAGATTTATTATAACGATTTTCTTTTTTATTCTTCCCATTGCTCATGGATTTGGAGAGATTTCGGTCCTTATCGATTTTGCTGAAATTGAACACGACGCAGACCTAAACGGCACCCCCGTAAACGAAACGACCCTTTTCTACGCTGACGGCCGATACCGGTCATACATCCCCGGAGAGTGGAGCATCGTCCCGTACGGCGGCGCAGAAGCCCGGCAGGCGGTCTCCTTGGGTCAGGCGGCAGTTCACGACGCATCCTGCATGCGTATAAAAGGAGCCCTTGATACAGGCGGCCCCGGCTTTTTCGTTTATCCCCCTTTTCCGCCGGACCCGGATTCCGGGAGGCTTGAAATTACCGATTCGGGGACAGTTACGCAGGTTGAAAGCGAGTATGAATGGCGGTCCCGGTTTGAAAATTACGGCCTTGTCCATCACGCGGGGCAGATACAGGGCGCGGAAATGGTTGTACGCAATTTAAAAGATCCGGTAAAAATAACGGTGATTATCGAAGACAACCGGGGAAACCGGGCCGGTATTCCTTTTGACGTACGGTTCTCCGGCGATGGGGTTATCACCCTTGGATGGGAAAACAGCCTGCGGGATTTATGGATCGATGCGAAAGACAACCGGTATCAATATATCCGGCTCGTCGGCATCCAAGTCGAAAGTTTAACGTTGGCGGATTTTTTACGGGAAAGAAAGTATTTGTCCGAGACACTTACCGCGGAAGAAGTATGGGAGATGCGGAAACAGGATGAAAAAAACATCAGAACATCGTCTATCTTGCTTGATATCCACTCCATTAACCTCATTTACGGAGACCATTACTGGGAACCCTGGGAACCGGAGACGAGCATCGACGTTATAGCGGAAGAATACTATTAATTTCAGCGGAGGAGGGGTTTTTAGCGCTTCACTTGCTAAACAAACCGGTAGCCTTACAACCTCCGCCTGACCGTATCAAGCCACGAGTTGATTTCCCGTCGGCTTCTACCGAAAGAACCATGCCATAAACAGATACGGCAGGGCTGCCAAGACTAGCGCCGCGATCGGCATCAAGACCCGCTGCCACGTCGAACCGCTCCACCCGATCCACATCCCGGTCCTGTAAAATCTTCTGATTCTGCTTCCCCGAAGGGTAATAAAGACGATCCCGTAATAAAGGGTTGACTGCAAAAAAATCTCCAACCATCTCCCGATTTCCCGCGGACTATCGAGGGAACTGTTTAGCAGCAGAAACAGGCTCACGGATGTAAAAATGGAATAAAAAAACAGGACCGTCGATACAAAACCGGGGCGGTAAACCTTTCGTCCTTCCTTCGGCCGGTTTCTCCGGCCGATCAGCCACAATAATTGCCCGAGGCCGAATCCGATCAACACTAACAACACCGGGATGGCACCGAGAAAAGTAAAAGCCCCCACCGGCTTCCAGGAAAAGGCGCTAAAAAGCACAATAAAAAGAAAGGCACCAACCACAGCCAACGCGTACCGTCCCGCGACCCATCCCCTTTTTTTGCCCCTGCCTTCGGCGGCGGCGGCATTATTCGCCTCACCCTCTTTTTTACCGGCCCCTCCAAGGGCCAGAATAAGTGCCGTTATCGCCGCAGGGAACATCGGCAGCGCCGTCATCGCCAAACGGAAGACCAACCGGTCTCCGCTCTCCAAACCGGCGAGAAAACCGGTCACACCTACGACGGTATGCACCATTCCGATAAAAAGGGCAATATATACCCCCTCCCGCCTCACCGCGGCGGACCGGCCCATCAGCCGAAACCCTCCCCTTAGCCCGCCGCTTTTCGCAAACATTCCAAAATGGATACTGATGTACAGTATTCCGTATAACACAAACGTGATAATAATCTGTACCGGTATGCTTCCAATCATGCTGATAGTTTACTTTATAAGTGGTAAAATTTGTATGCGCCGAGGCCAAAAATAACTCCATGTGGAGTTATTTTTTTTCTTTTTTCGTGTAATTTCCGATACAATTGAAAGAAAGGACAAAACAATGAAAAAAACAAAAGAGGCTTTTTTTGCTGCGTGCAAATCGGGGGACTTAAAACTGGTAAAAGAACTGCTGCCGAAATATTCGGTCCGTGCCCGAGATATGTACAAACGGACCCCGCTGATGATCGCCGCTGCCGGCGGCCGGACGGAAACGGTGAAATACCTGGTCCGGCAGAAAGCTTCACTCATGGACCGGGACGGAAACTCAGATCCCGATTCCGGTAACGGGACCGCATTAACACACGCACTGCATAGGCCCGTGGAAGAGACGTTCCGGTTCCTGTTTCGGAAATATTTAAGGCTCCATAGAAAAACAAAGGGGAAAACAAAGGGAAAGAAGGAGCATACGAGGGTCGAAACGGTCCTGGCCGCGGTGTTCAGCAGTGCATGCCACATGGGGGACCAATCAACAGCGAAGCTTTTTTTTGATTCCCCGATTGCACGGCACCTATTGCGTAATCCCGCGGCTTCTGATATTCCCCACGCGGCCGCGCACGGGGGTTCGATCTATATTTTACGGCAGCTGCAGCGGCTGGGAATCGATATTACCGCCCCCTACCCGGTAATGTATGTCTATACCGAAACCTACGGCCCAATCTACTCGGCCTGTATCTCCGGTCACACCGAGACGGTGCGGTATCTGCTGCAAGCAGGCGCCGGCCCGAACGACGGACCGGCAACCATCTCCAAAGGTATCGACCTCGCACTGTTGGACGGAAACCTGGAGCTGTACCGATTATTAAGGAAACACGGCGGTGTACTTCGGCGGGATTTTACCCCCGCCCATCTGTACGCCTCTTTTGGCATGACCGAAAAATTGCGGGAGTTCCTTTCCAACCCAGCGAATAGAGAAACGG
>CAYTSI010000179.1:3150-4469 GCA_964440465.1 uncultured Spirochaetales bacterium | reverse complement strand
TTCTAACGATCTCCACTTCGCTGATCCTGTCTTTCGGGATGGAGATATAGCCTTCGGAACCGTGTTTAATGAACATCGTTTCCTCGATAATCCCCGTAAAGGAGGTGTCGAACTTTGCGTCAAACAGCACCCGTTTGTCCGTTACCGCCAGTATTCCCGTATACCTGCCTCCGCCGGGAGGTATATAATTCAGAGTCCATTCACCGAAAATCGACTCATCTTCCATAAAGGTAAATTCCATTACCAGCTCCTTACAGGGGGATATTGTAATTACATCCCCCCGCGGAGAAATTGTCAAGTTTTTTTATCCCTGAAGTATTATCCATTCATCCAGTTTCGTCCGGGCGTCTCCGCTTCGTATCAGCTCCCGGGCGAATTGGGTCCCGTCTTTAAAGTTTTTCACCAGCTCCGCGCAGTAGAGGAGCACTCCGGCATTCATACAGGTGAACTCAGTACATTCCTCGGGACCTTCACCCGATATAACCGAGAGGAAACGCTCTTTTTCCGCTTCGACTTCGCCGGTTGTCGCGACCGTATCCAGTGAAAACGGCGTGATGCCGAAATCTTCCGGGCAGGCAGTATATCGTCTTATTTCTCCCGCCGGCGATACTTCATCTACAGCGGAAATACCGGATTCATCCTTTCCGTTTACAACAACCGCCTGCTTGAAACCGAGAAGCCGCATAATACTCGCCGTTTTTTCAACCAGTTCATCCGAATAGACGCCTCTGACCGCCCGGGATATGTCGCATGGATGAGCTAAAGAAGCGGCTATGTTAAAGGTCGTCCCGAAACGGATTTGCGAGAGGATGCGTGCTAAGGATTTAGGATGCACTTGCGGGCTCATGCCGTTATACAGTCCGATTCCGCAGGCGCGAATACTTTTTTCAACTTTTTCAAGGCCGCAGTTTACGTCGATTCCGATAGCTTCCAGGATGTCCACGGTACCGCAGGGAGAAGAGAGACCCCTCGACCCGTGGCGGGCAATCTTTACTCCTGCCGCCGCGCCGATGATCCCGGCAGCGGTGCTTACGTTGAATGTTTTTATCCGGTCCATGCCGGTCCCGCAGTTTTCGAACAGTTCATCCGCCGGAAGGGGCTGAGAGCGTACCGTGTCGTGTTCGACGATTGCTCGGCAGGCGCCGCAAATTTCCTCTTCTGTTTCACCTTTCGCAACCATTGCCGCTAATAATGCCCCCTGCTGTAAATCCGTCTGACTTCCGGTAAGCAGTTCGGAGAAAACCAGGTAGCTTTCCTCCTCCGACAGGTGCTTCTTTGCTATCAGCCCCTGTATAATTGCTCCGAAATCGGTTTCAGTC
>CAYTSI010000179.1:0-3050 GCA_964440465.1 uncultured Spirochaetales bacterium | reverse complement strand
CTCCTTTTTCTATCACCACGATTCGTGGCAGTAGTAAAAAAAAAGGCCTAACTGCATACGTCATCGTGGATGACGAAACAGTTAGACCTTTTACCATTCGGTTCTAACGCTTTTCCGTTTTATCAATCGTCTTCTGGCTTCCGGCCGAACAGAAAACCGCCTTCCCGTCAGGCTCGTAGATTATACACATGTATAATGCCGGACAGTGGCTTTTGGTTCCGTAGACCGGTTACAGCGGCGGGACCGCCACGGATTTTCACCGTGTTCCGTTATTGAAAAACAGTATGTAAAAAATCGCTTTATAGGGAGATGTATAGCATACGGGGGACCGTTTGTAAACAGGTCATACTACAGCACCGGCGGTTCGTGTTTCCGTTCCGGCGCCTCGGCGCCTTCGCGAAGGGGGAGAAACATCTCCGGGACAATCAGGACTTTACCGCCTTCCTGCAGGTTTTCAACCTCCCGGGAATGGTAAAACCCCATGGATTCGTACAACCCGATTGCCCGGCTGTTCTCGGGCATAACGGTAAGCGCTATACCGTCTTTTCCCGCATTCCGGGCATCATCGATGAGTATCCGCATCATCTTTTTTCCCAAGCCACGCCCCTGATACTCGTCCTGAATGCCGATGCCGAGGACCGGTACCGTTTCATCGAACTCCCACAGAAAGAAGTAGGCGATTACCCGTTCCCCGGCCCGCGCAAGGTAGATACGGTCCTCACCCTTCCTGTTTCTCTCGATGTAGGCACGGATCACCTCCGGGGTATAATTGTGGGGTGCAAAGTTTGTCTGTGTTTCTTCGCTTAAGGCACTCCGGAAGGCAATGAGGCCGGGGATGTCATCTTCCGATTCCAGGGGGCGGATGGAGAGGGCGTTGGTTGGTTCGTCTGCTTCCATTGTAATTTCAGTATAGTACCGATAATTCCCCAAATCAATACCGTAAAAATTTGACAAGGCGCCAGTCGGATGATAAAATTACTTTAGTTAATTAAGTATCTGCCGGCGATGTTTCGGAGCGTTTTAACCGGACCCGCGGGCTGCCGGCCGATACGACAGGAGGGTATATGAAATCGAGGGAGCGGTATGTTACCGCGCTGAAATGCGGGACTCCGGACCGGGTGCCGGTGTGCGACTTTTTATTCAGTCAGCGGTTTATGAAAGAGAAATTCGGCTATACCACCGACTTGTATGAAGGCGGGCCGCAGACAAAGCTGGCAACGGAAATCGGTTTAGATGCGGTCTACGTTCCGGTAAACGGATACTGCGGCTTTGAGGACGAGCCCCATAAGGAAGGTGAAGAATATCAGGACGAGTGGGGGATAACCTATGTAAAAAACGGCTGGCCCGTTATGGTGCAGACTGAAGTAGCACTCCACGGAAGGGAGGACTGGGAAAAATACAAAATGCCGAAAGCGGACATGCCGCACCGGCTGAATATGGTCAACGACGCGGTGAAGGCAAACGACGGGGACATTGCGATTATCTGCGGACTTTTAGGGCCTTTTACCATGGCGTACTGGTACTTTTTCGATCTGGCTCATCTTTCTCTGCTCGTTTATGACGATCCGGCTCTTATTCACGAGGTGAACGAGGCGTATGTAAAATGGGCGCTGGCTGTAGCCCGGCTCGCGGCGGATAACGGAGGAATCGATGCCTTTTTCTTAGCCGATGATTGGGGAGGGACGGAGGCGCTCCTGATGTCCCCGAAGCATCTTCGGGAGTTTTTTATACCTCCCTTCCGGAAAATCGTTCAGGGACTGAAGAGCTTAGGATATCCGGTACTCATGCATAACGACGGGAACCTGTGGGCTGTTTTAGACGATTTGGTTGCAACCGGCATCAACGGATATCATCCCGTAGAAAAAGCCGCTTCCATGGATTTGAAGACGGTGAAAGAAAAATACGGCGACCGCCTGTGCCCGGTTGGAAACATTAACAATAAAACGACAATGGTCAACGGCACGCCCGAGGATGTGGTGGAAGAGGCGATTGAATGCATGAAAACGGCGGCCCCCGGCGGCGGCTATGTGCTGGCCACGGACCACTCGATCCACGATGACGTTCCGAATGAAAACGTGTACGCGTACATCGAGGCCGCGAAAAAATACGGCACCTACCCGCTGAAGTTTTGATACCTCCGGTCGGTGCCGCTACAACAAGGAGTAGACACCATGAAATCACGAGAACGGGTCACGCGGGCAATCAATTTCGACTATCCCGACAGGCCCCCGATTTCACACGCGATTCTGCCGTCGGCCATTCTCTATTACGGGGAGGACCTGCGGAACATACTTACGGATGTCCATGAGGACTTCGGCTGGGACTTTGTCCCCGACCTGAAACCGGAAAACTACCCCCCCTACTATAAAAAAGGAGGAGGATACGACGGTTTCGGCACCCTCTGGGCAACGGAAACCATGGGGGAATACGGCGTACCGGTAAAAATGCCCTTCGACAACTGGGCCGATTATGATGCCTACAAGTGGCCCGATTTTGAAATAACGCCGCCGACTGCACGCCTGTACAGCGGCCACATGGCACACCCGCCGGAAGGACCGTCGGAAGAATATTACGCGCGGGGCGGGTGGATACAGTTTTTCGAGGAGATGCAGCAGCTCCGCGGGTTTTCCAAAGTGCTGATGGACTTGGCTGAAGAGTCGAAGGAGGTCTACCGCCTCCGGGACGACCTGCTCGAGTTTCATCTCCGCCATATCGATAAGTGGGCAAAACTGAATTACGACGGCCTCCACTTTGCCGACGACTGGGGTTCTCAGCGGAACCTGTTTATTTCTCCCGAGTTGTGGCGGAAGTTTTTCAAGCCCGCGTATAAAAAAATGTTCGACAAGGTCAACGGATACGGAATGGATGTCCATTTTCATTCCGACGGCTGGATAATCGATATTATTCCCGATTTAATCGATATTGGCGTGAAGGTCATTAATGCCCAGGTCAACATCATGGACCTGGACTATATAAAAAAACACTTTAACGGCCGGATCTGTTTCCGCACCGATTTAGACCGGCAGCACGTAACAATTGAAGGGACGCCG
>CAYTSI010000178.1:0-4570 GCA_964440465.1 uncultured Spirochaetales bacterium | reverse complement strand
GCTGTACCGCGGTAACGCCGGTGTCGGTAATAATGGTCGATATGGCGTCATAATTACAGAGATACAGCGTGCCGATGGAATCGAATTTTGAACTGTCCGCGAGAATAACAACTTCATCCGCGTGTTCTATCATCATCCGTTCCGCCCGGATAAGCTGCGGGTCGGTGTTGGTCAGCCCTTTCGAACCGATCCCTCCCACCCCCATAAACGCTTTCGAAGCCGCGTAGTTGGCGTAGAACTTCCCCTGGAATGGATCGAGAATCAGCTCGCTGTTTTTGTAAACCATTCCACCGGGGATAATGACCCGGTTATTGCCGTTTCGGAGAAGCAGTTCAGCGATGCCGAAAGAATTGGTAATAACGCGGCAGCCCGTGTCCGTCAGGAAGGGCGCCATTTGGTAGGTCGTGGACCCGCCGTCGATGATGATGGTTTCATCACGGGCACAGAGCCCCGCCGCGTACCGGGCAATACGGAACTTTTCCTCGAAGCGGTAACTCTTGCGGTACGCGAAGGGGACCTCCCCGTAGTTCGCATTATCGGTGACCGCGGTTTCGGCAAGTTCGGCCCCGCCGTGGACACGCCGGATGAGTGCGGCTTCTTCCAGCTTGGAAAGGTCCCGGCGGACCGTTGCCTCGGAGGAGCCGGTGGCTTCACATATCTCCCGGGTGCCCGCCGCCCGCCGCTGTTTTAGTAGACGTAAAATAATTTCATGCCGTTCCGTTTCCAGCATTTCCCGGCTGCTCTTATGCTTTTTGTATACCCGCGCCGGCAGCTAAGGTCCGCAGCTTCCGGCTTGCCTCCCGGCGGTCCATGGACCTGTCGTAAAGGGAGGATGTCCCCGCCACCAACGTTTCCGCCCCGGCGCCGATCATCTTCGGGATATTTTCCCAGCTGACATTCCCGTCGACTTCGATTTCTACGGGAAGCTGTTCCTTCCGGCAGTACTCATCAATTTGGGCAATTTTTTCAATCATTCCCGGAACAAGTTTCTGTCCGGAATAGCCCGGATTGACCGTCATAATGCAGATCATTTCGGAGTGGGGAAGCAGATACTTAATAGACTCCAGAGGCGTCGACGGATCGATTGCGATCCCCGTGCGTACGCCGAAGCTTTTGATGAGATGGAGCTGCCGGATCGGATGATATTCCGCTTCCGGATGAAAGGTAATGACGCTCCCGGTCGAAGCGGCCTCGGCAAACACCGGGATGTACCTGTCGACGTTTTCGATCATCAAATGGATGTCCAGCGGGATCGGCGAATTTTCCGCCAGCATTTTGCAGAACCCCGGACCTAAGGTGAAATTCGGAACGTAGTGCCCGTCCATAATATCGATATGCAGATACTCGATTCCGATTTCATTGAACAGATCGAGTTCATCCTGCAGATGCAGGAAATCGGCACACATCATGGAAGGTGATATTTTTACTTTTTTTTCCGTCATGTTTATTCTCCTCTATCAAGCGCCCGGCTTGACAATTACTTTCAGGCCCTTCCGCGACTCATGGTAGGTAAGCGCCTCTTGAATGTCGCTTAAGGGAAATGTCTTTGAAATATAGTCGCCGGCATGGACATAACCGTTGGCAATACAGTCTACCGCTATAGCGTGGTGCCGCGGGAGCGATCCGTGGCTGCCCATGACAAAACATTCCTTATAGTGAATTTGGTTTGAATCGATGCAAAGATTCGGCTGGTTTTTCAATCCCCCGAATAAATTGACATATCCCCGGTGGCGGACCATTGCAATTGCATCGGCATGGGCCTGTACGGTCCCCGCGGTTGTTATTGCCAAATCAACCCCTTCCCCGTTCGTTTCCGTCATGACCGTTTCCACCAGGTCCTCTTCCTCCGTGGAGATAAACCGCGCGTCCTCCCGGAAGGGTTTTGCCATTTCCAGCCGGCCTTTCGAACGCTGCGCGGCAAACACCTTGGAGGCGCCGTATATTTTACTCAGTTCCAGCATCATGCAGCCGATAGGGCCTAAGCCGATAATGCAGATGCTTTTCCCGATGCTGAACCCTGCAAGCTCTAAGCCGTTGACAGCGCAGGCAAGGGGTTCCGCAATCGCGGCTTCGTCAAAACTGACATTATCCGGAATCGGCGTTACCGGTCCGTATTTGAGGGTCGTTTCATTTAGCAGCATATATTCCTGAAAACCGCCGGCAAACTGATATCCAATGGCATAGTTAATAGCGCAGTTTGTACCCATGCCGTTCGTGCACCAGTAACACTCTCCGCAGGGAACATCGGCCCCTAAGGCAATCCGCTGCCCCTCGGTCACCTTCGTTACGTTCTTTCCTGTTTTTACAACCGTTCCGGAAACCTCGTGTCCCATAATGGCCGGGAAACGGACCCGGTCGTTACCGTAATGGTATATCCGGATGTCCGAACCGCAGACGGCGCATGCCTCCACCTTGAGTAAGGCTTCGTTATCGCCGCATTCCGGTTCCGCAATATCTTTTACGGTAATTGTATCAAGTGCCTCTAAAACAGCAGCTTTCATCTACTATGCTCCTTTTGTTATAGATTACTTCTATGTAAATCAGACTCCAGTATATCGAAAATTTGCCTGTGTTACAACCATGAAACGTCAAAAACAATCAAATATTTGGAAAAACGCTTGAATACGATCATTCTATTGTGTATAATCGACCAATGAGTGCAGTTGAAAACAGAAAAACAATGCAGGCCCTGGTTCTCGAGGAAAACGGGAAGGTTGTGCATACAACGGTGCCCTTTCCGGAAAACACCTTCGGCGACGCGGGAGTGCTGCTGAAAATACGGGCATCGGGCTTTTGTAATTCCGATATTCACCGGGGTTTCGGCGGCGGCGCGTATCATTATCCCCTTATTATGGGACACGAGTTTGCCGGAGAGATTGTCGATACGGGCGTCGTTCCGTCAAGCGGGCCGGGAGAAGCCGGGTCGCCCGGGAAAACACCCGCCGGATACAAAATCGGCGATCGGGTCACGGTTTTCCCCCTCCTTCCCTGCCGGAAATGTATTCCCTGTCAGACCGGGGAGTACGCGCAGTGTACGTCCTACGATTATTTCGGTTCCCGCAGGGACGGCGCCTTTGCCGAATACCTCTGGGTGCCGGAAGACAATCTAATTCCGCTGCCTGCTTCTGTCGATTTCCGCTGCGGAGCAATGACCGAACCCGCGGCGGTTGCCCTCCACGGTGTGCGGCGGTTGACGGTGCAGCCGGGGTATACCGGGGTTGTTTTCGGCGGCGGTCCTATCGGCAATATGGTGGCCCAGTTCCTGCGCTTTTCCGGCTGCACCCGGGTTATTGTCGTGGACATCGATGAAAAAAAACTCGACACCGCCGCCGCTATGGGGTTTACCCGCGTTAATCCCAACGGGGGTGATCCGGTCCGGCAGATAACAGACATTACCGGCGGATACGGCTCCGACTGTACCGTGGAGGCGGTGGGACTGCCGGAGACGTTTCTCCAGGCGGTCCAATGTACCGGGCGCTTTGGACAGGTCGTTTTTTTAGGCAATATCATCGGCGAGTTCCGGATAGGGGAGAAGGACTTTTCCAATATTCTCCGGAAAGAAATTACCATTCGCGGGACATGGAATTCCAAGGTCCTGCCGAAGGGGAAGGACGACTGGTCCGCTGTTTTGGAATACATGAACGGACCCGCGAACCTAAGGCTGGAGCTGGACCCGCTTATCAGCCACACGCCTCGGCTCCAGGAGGGGCCGGAGGTTTTCCGGAAACTGTTAGAGAAAGAAGAATATATCAGCAAAATTATTTTTACCTTCGACTGAGGAGTTCCCTGATGCAGCTGAAACTCGGAATTAAAAGCGATCCTATTCAATACCGATATTCCCACTCCTGGCTGTTCGGCCTTTTAGACGAGCTGGATGTTCGGTACGTGCAGCTCGGCAGTTTTTTCGAGCTGTATACGGTTGCGGACGGGTTTTTCAAAGATCTGCGCTCGGCCGCGGAGAAAAAAAACATCCGGATAAAAAGCTGCTTTACCACGCACCGTGAGCTGGGCGGTTTTTTAAGCGGCAACCGGTATTTAGAGAGAGCGGCGAGGGAAAATTATGAACGATATATTCACGCGGCTTCCCTCCTAGGCGCCGACTACATGGGATCCAGCGCGGGAACGGTCCCGCGGGACAACATGGCGTATAAACAGGCCGGCATCGACTGCTACCTGCGGCACATGAAAGAATTGACGGTAATTGCCAAAGCCGCCGGGCTGAAGGCGCTAACCATGGAACCGATGTCCTCTTCTATCGAACCGCCGAGCATTCCTAAGGAATACGATTATATGCTCGGCGAACTTAGCCGCAGCTTTCAGGCGCGTTCCGATTCCGCGGTCCCGGTTTATCTGTGCGGGGACCTCTCCCACGGCTTCGCGGACGAGAGCGGAAAAGTACTTCATTCGAACATGGAGCTGTTCGAACACGGTATTCCGAATATGGCGGAGTTCCATTTCAAGAATACGGATGCCCGGTTCAATTCTACTTTCGGTTTTTCCGAAGCGGAACGGGAGCGGGGTATCGTTAATATCGACGAAGTTTTATCTATTGTACACCGCCGCGCGGCGG
>CAYTSI010000177.1:0-4663 GCA_964440465.1 uncultured Spirochaetales bacterium | reverse complement strand
GTTTTAGGGGATGAAACGCTGAAGACAATTGCGCACGAACTGGTTGAAGCGGTCAGGCGGAGCGTAAGCATAGACTGGACCGTTCGCGAAAATGCCCGCGCCCAGATACGCGTGATCGTAAAACGGATTCTGCGCAAATACGGCTATCCACCCGACAAACAAGAAAAAGCAACTCAAACCGTTCTGGAGCAGGCGGAGGTTCTCTGTAGAGAGTGGACACTATAAAAACAGTTGATTATGTAAAGCTGCATTTTAAAATCTCTGAAAAACTCTACAAAACCCTTGACATCTGAACCGGAATATTGCCTGTGCATTTGAACAGCGGGTAGAATATTCCTATTCCAGGGGCTGCCTTTAACACGAAAAAAAACTATACTTACTTCACAAAAGGAGTGTAAAACCATGGAAACGCTTACCGACTTTCCCAAGTTGTACTGTCCGTTTATACGGCAGACATTCAAGGTCAACCGCGATGATTTTCACAAACTCGGCAGAAAACTTCAGCTCCGCAAGCCCGAGGTGTACCTGGCGGTCGACCGCGTCAATCCCGGGTACGAGTGGGTCTTCGAGGACCCGGAAACCTTCGCCGTTGAGAAACTCGACGGGACGAACGTCAAGATTAAAACCGAAAACGGGCGGCTCGTTGCGTTTCAGAACCGAAAGAACGTCATCGACCCTCTGCAGATCATCTCGGGCAAGACGTTCCTCATCGAAGGCCTTTTCCGTTCCATAGGAAAGGGTTATGTCAAGCCCGACGGCGAGCAAGCCGGTGAATTGATCGGCCCGAAGGTCAACAAAAACATCTATAAGCTGGATTTCCACGAGTGGTATCCTTTTGAGAAGGCGATTACCGACCTGCGCTACAAATCGTTTCACGAACATGACCGAAACTTCGACAATTGGAGCTCCTGGTTCAAGGACTGGCTTCACTCGCGGTATTTCACAAAACTCGCCTCGAAAAGGGGAAGCAGCGAAAAAGTATTCGCCGAAGGGGTCGTTTTCTATAACCTCAAACGAAAAGAAGAAAACAAGCTCTGGATGGCCAAGCTCCGCCGCGACATGTTCCCCTGGTATTACGAAGGGATCGGCATTCTCGATTATGACAAAAACGGCCGCGACGAAATGGAAGACCAGGAACAGTTCGAATGAATAGGCGCGGGTTTACCGGGCATCCTCTCGTTATAACGCAGAACGGTAAGCCCGCTGGATGCAAAAAAATATCGTATTGTCTATTGGGTTCATGAACAGGAAATCGAAATACTCTCCGTATTTAAAGGATATAAGCTTTTAATAATAGAAGAAAAAGCCCGATCGGTTCAATATTGTTCCCAAAAATAACTCCCTAGGGAGTTATTTCCACTCTGAAATACTGGACAACACTACTCTACCCCACTACTATTTCACTGCAAAAATTTTTGGAGTTAGGTGAAATGAAAAAAACCGTTTTCGTATTAGTATCGGCAGCCCTGCTTCTGGTTCTTTCGGTGGGCACTGTTTGGGCAGCCGGGGAACAGGAGTCGAATGGGGTCCCTTCTATTGACGAGAGATATACCGGGGACCCCGAATGGGCCGGCGGAAATAACGTCGAAGGTATTCTATCGGCAGCAACGTTCGATCTTGGCGTGGAACTGTCATTTATGGATGCACATGGTGAAAGTACTTATATTCGGGAGTTGTTGATTATAGAGGGTTCAGGAAAAGACGGTGACAGTGGTGAAAACCGATACGGTGGAAAAACGGAACGGTATACGGCGGATAATATACCGCTGACCGGGAAATATGAACAAAAATACGAGAACTCTACCGCCGATACGGCCAGCTTCACCCTGTTATATGACGGATCGAAGATACTTCGGGAGGAGATTGCCGAACTATCTACCCGGGACCGCGCCGTTTTTCTCCGGACCGTATTTAACCCGGAGACCGGCGATGCCTCTTTTTTTCATAAAAAGATCACCTGGAAAGGGGGAAAGGGGAACAACTATGAACTGTTTCTTTCCCGTCCGGACAAAAAGTGGACCGGCAGCATCGTCCGTAAGGAAGGAGAGGGGGACGATTGTGTGCATATAGACACAAGGGGTAACCGTGTTCAAATTCTCGAGCCGGCCGAAGCGTGGAAAAATAACCAGCCCGCCGGCAGTTATTCAAGGTATTTGACGGAAGCACGGATTGCTTTCGGCAGGAATGAATATGTTTTTAACGGCCATCCCGACGGACTCACACGCATTATTAAGACTGATAAAAATACTTCCTGGTTTTTCTGGGAGAAGGGAACGATTGAGAAAATAACCTTAATCAGTGACCGGGAAACGACCAAGGAGTATTTCAGGCTTCCCCTTCCGGCAGGCCGGGAGTATGAGAAATGGCCGGGAAAACACCGCCTCGTCTCCGAGTTTCGGCGCGGCTCCGCCGATGACAACTGGGAACTCGTCGAGCAAACCGCCGACAACAAGAGCGCTAAAGAGGCGGGCGTGCCGCCGTTGATCGGGAAATATGTGTTTGCGGTAATAGAAGGCTCCGCCGTTGACGCGGAGGTAACCATAACCGCCCCTTCCGCGACGGCAGGCGGCGGGTATACCGGGCCGTGCATTACGGCAATGTGGACGGGGGAGAAAATTCCGGTGCGTGTAACAAAATATGGGTACATCAGCAGGGAAATCGAGTTATATAATCAAAAGGAACTAGTCAAACAGTACCGCCCCAATATGGGGAGTTTCGACATGGACCCCCGGACCTGTGTAATCGCGACGGAACCGAGTTCCGGCGTCGATGTGTACATAAACGGGGAGCTTGAAGGACCTTCCCCGGTAACGATCCAGTTTAACGGGCGGAAGAACCTGGAAATACAGGTACAAAAGGAGGGGTTCGGTCCCGCGGCGGACACCTTTTTCATCGACGGCAAAGGGGAAACCAGGGTTACCGTCCCCTACGATGTTGAACAGCGGGTACTGCATATTCGATCCAAACGGGGAAAAGTTCCTATAACGGTGGAGGCCGGGGAACAGGTTGAAAACCTGGAAACACCAGGGACGTTTACCTATTTTGGGAATGAAACGGTTACAATGGTCCATAAAGGGGATAAACGCCTTGAAACGAAAAAAGTCGAGGAGCAGTACGCGCCGGGGAAACATGATGTAGTAATTAATCCCGATTTCAACTACGCGCTGTATTGGCGTGAACGGGGCCTCCTCTCCCTGGGACTCGCCGGTCTTGCTGTCGGTTTTATCAATATGGAAGATTGCGACTTCGACGAATACTGCGGAGTAAACGGCGGTTTGTTCGGCGCCGCCGCGGACCTGCGTCTCGAAGGACTTCTGGCAAATTGGCTTTTCGGCGGCGCCAATCGGGGGGGTGACATGATACTCCTTCGGCTCTCCTATTCCGGCGGCAATTTCCCCACTCCGGAAAGTTTCCGGGAACCGGGAATAGACACCTCCTTTGACTATTCCATCCTCAAAGCGGTTGCCGGTATCGGATACGGAAGAGTCGTCGGTTTCTCCAGATATCGGGCCGGTTTCTGGATCGGCAGAGGCATAGCCACGGAGGCGACAAATTTTGAGGCAGATCCCTCGAAGGACGAGAGTTTATTTGATATATTCGCTAACAGTATCGTGTTCGGCATAGATACGGAATACGTGGTCCGCCCCGCCTTAAGCATTTATGCTTCCGTCACCTACGATTATTATTTCCCCTCCGGGTACCCCATCGGCGATACTGCCAGCCTTATTTCGGTCTTCGGCGGCGTACGGATACGGTAAGGAGCATTTACGCACAGGGATAGTCAGTTTTCGGTTGCAAAATGGCCATTACACTGATACCTTTATCGCAGCAAGGAGGCATGATGATGGCGTGGAAAATCGGATGTAAGACATAATGGATAAAGAAAGTTCTAATACAATATATATCCGACGCCTGCGGGTCCCCTGTATTATCGGTGTCCGGTCGGAAGAGCGGACACGCCGGCAGGACATCTTTATCAGCGCGGAACTGCACTGCCGTCCTCTGAAGGGCCGGGAAACCGACGATTTGGAGGATACCGTCGATTATTCCGCGTTACAAAAAGAAATCGCGGCCGCGGCCGGAGCGTCACGGTATTTCTTAATCGAGGCCCTGGCGGAAGAAATCGGGACCATATGTATAGCCCCGAAATATGTCGATAAAGCGGTGGTGCGCGTCGATAAACCGGGGGCAATACCGGACGCGGAAACTGTCGGCATTGAAATTACCGTAAATAAGGAAGCAGCTGAAACATGAACCTTGAAAAAGTTGAAATACTCATTCGCGAACTTCTCATTGAAATCGGCGAAAACCCCGACCGGGAAGGACTTATCGACACTCCGGCCCGGGTTGCCCGGAGCTACGAATTTCTAACCGAAGGATACCGGAACAACCTGAAAACTGTCACAAACAACGCGGTTTTCGAATCCCACGTCAACAACATGATCATTGCCCGGGACATCGAAATATACAGCCTCTGTGAACACCACATGCTCCCTTTTTTCGGCAGATGCCACATCGGGTATATCCCCCGGGACAAAGTACTCGGGATAAGTAAACTCGCGCGGATCGTCGACCTGTACGCACGCCGGCTGCAAATTCAGGAGCGGCTTACCGAACAAATTGCCAATTCCATTCTCGAGCATATCGACGCGGCAGGGATCGG
>CAYTSI010000176.1:0-4694 GCA_964440465.1 uncultured Spirochaetales bacterium | reverse complement strand
GTTCTCGATGAAGTACACCGGTTGATTGAATCGAAAAAGCTGCGGTTTGTGCTGTGCGGTTCCAGCGCAACCTATCTGAATGAGGAAATCAGGATGGAGGCGCTGACGAGAAACGCGGGGGCCTTTTCGCGGTTTTTAGAGATAGCGGCACGACAGAACGGGCAGGTGACGAACATATCAAATATTGCACGGGACGCCGGTGTCGCCAGGACTACTGTACAGAATTATTTTGATATTCTCATTGACACCCTGATCGGATATTGGGTGCCGGCATGGAAACTGAAACGATCGACAAAGCAGCTTTCCCATCCGAAGTTTTATCTGTTCGATACCGGGGAGGCCCGCGAAGGTTGATGATATAGAAGTTGTCCCGATAGAACTCTTTTTGCCGCGGCTTTGGAACGGGGAAATTATCCGGTAAGGACTACAACGCTTTTGCCTGAACCCGCTGCAGCGCCCACTGGGTGTATTTCCGCACCCGTTTTTCCGGATCGTTCTGCAGGTCATCGAGAATTTCTTTCCCTGTTTCCGTATTGAGGGATTCGAGCGCCTTCGTTACATTTACCCGGACTTCCTCATCGGGGTCACGCGCGGCCAAAACGATGCCGCGGAAGGCCGCCTTCGTCCCGATAAGGGACAGCGTCCGCGCGGCCTGCCGGCGTACCGCCGGATCACGGTGATTGAGACGGCGGATAACATGTTCGACGTAGCCGGTACTTTCCAGAATTTCATTCAGGTAGGACCGCAGAGAAGCGATGTCCTCCTTTAACAGCTCCCGCATTGTCTCCTCGCCTTCTTCTCCCATTCGTATAAAAACTTCCGACAATGTCTCCCGACGTTTCGGACCGGCGTCCTTCATCTGTTCGATAAGGCGGGAAAGCTCCTGCTTTGTCGTTTTCCGGGCCAGCGCTGAAATGACCGGACGGGTAAGTCCCTCCGCGTCGACGGCATCTACAAGCACATCAATTGCCGTTTTCGACTTCGACGCACCGAGCCCCTGAATTGCCGCCAGCTTTACCGGTTCCACTTCATGTTCGTCGGCAAGAATTTCAGAAAATGTTTTCAGCTTTGCGTCAGTTCCGTAGGTACCGAGGGCCCTTGCCGCTTCGGTGCGGACACGTTCAACCGGGTCCCGGAGCATGTCTGCCGCCTGGTTAAGAGAGCGGGTATCTCCGAATTCAGCCAGGGCCCAAATGCCGGCTATACGTACGTCCGGGTCGGAATCACCTAGGGCTTCCCGGATCTGTTTCAAAAAATCTTTCTTGCCGGTGGAGGGAAGCGCGGAGATAATGGCGGCCCGCACTTTTGCATCGGGACCGCTTAAAAGGTCCGTAACCCGCTTATCGAAGGATTTACCGGTAAAGTCGGCAAGCTCGACGGCAAAGTCCCGCGTTTCAGGCCCCGGCAGTACCGGCAGGTGTTCGAGCAGAAACTGGAGAAGGTACGGCTTCTTATAGGCGAGCAGTACCCGCAGTGCCCGAAGCCTGACAGTATGGCTGTAGCTGTTTCTGCCGGCTTGGATTATATCGATCATTTTTCCGATGCCCTCTTCCGAGGGTAATTCGATTATTGCCGAAATCAGTTCGTCTTCAAACTGCATCTCCTCCTCGAGCAGCAGTTTATAAAGTGTCCCGGCAGATGCTCCTTCAGCCCTCGGAGGAAGACTTGTAACAATTGCTGAACTGTCCCGGGGATTACCGCGCCGGCTCCACAGCTCGGAAACCGCCAGTTCAAAACTGTCCTGCTGCCCCCTCTCCTTCAGCGCTTTTAGTACGGCAGTCAGGACCTCCTTCCGCTCGGGTATTTCCGGGTCAAGGGCAAGCGCCTTCTGCAGGGCGGGACGAATCAGTGAGCGTTCCCCATACTGCAAAAGAACGCGCCCGCCGATTACAAGCTGCTCGGGAGACGGATTCGCCCGAAGCACTGATAAAAACCCGGTTACCGCAACCTCAGCCGCCATGGTCAAAAGCTTTTCGGTCCGCTCCAGCCCCTTTCTGTCACCGAAGTCGGTTTCCGCGTACAGCCGGTCCAATGATCCTATCTTCTGCAGGTGCCGCGCCGCCGACAGGCGGAGCTCCAGGTTGTCCGATTCCAGAAAACTGACCGCCAAATCTTCATCCTGCTTTGATTCCTCCGCTAACAGTCCGAGGATATGGAAGGCCTCAACTTCGGAGAGCTTTGAAGCATCCATGCTGTATTCTTCAGAAAAATCCTGCAATATTCTCTGTTTCGCCGCGGCACGCACCTCTAAAACCGGATCATCGAGATACAGCTCCTTCAGAATCGTGTAAAAACGTTCTTCATCATCGGGCGAGAATTCACGGACAACCGTGGCCCGGACAAGGGGATGCGCGTCTGAAAGTGCTTCATAGAGGGCCCGGCGGGAAAGATCGTTATCATCATGAATCATTATTTTTACGGCAAAATAACGGGGAGGCCATTCAGGGTCGCCCATC
Organism: uncultured Spirochaetales bacterium; assembly: GCA_964440465.1. Taxonomy (GTDB): domain Bacteria; phylum Spirochaetota; class Spirochaetia; order SPDA01; family CAZSGZ01; genus CAZSGZ01. The sequence continues at coordinate 2,238 of CAYTSI010000176.1, read as the reverse complement.
ATTTCCCGTATCTCATCCAGCCGGTCCCGAAACGTCTCCAGAGCCCGGCTTCCGTCAAATTCCTCTCCTCTCCCGGAAAGGGCGATGTACCGTATCGCCAACAGGTCCCGTTCGCTTTGCAGCCATTTATCAAGCTCAGCCGAAAGCTTCGGTTTCTCGAGAGAAACGAGGAAACAGGTAAACAGCCCTTTTTCCGGCGCGTAGCGGATAACACGGCGGAAATCCGGCAGCCGTTTTTTCTCTAAAAGCCGCCGGATCCACAAGCGGTCTATCCCGATTGCCGGGACCAGATACTCGCCCGTCTTATCTGCCGCTTTTTCTATAACTCCGGACTTCCGTAAAAGCTGGGCTTCCGAGTAACGGGACAGAATTTCCGTTTTCGCCTGGGCTGTATTCCCGGCAACAGCCTCCAGCCGTTTTCGCAATACTCCCCGCTGTACCAGTATAACAACAACAGCCACAACCGCGGCCAAAACAACAGCGGCAAGCGGATATACCCACAGTGGAGCTGTTTTTATCAGATTAACTACTTCTTTCATGGCCCCTTCCCCCTCTCTACTCTTCCAATTTCATTTTATTATATCAAGCACACTGAATACCCGAAGCGGGGCCTTCTTTCCTTTTACCGTTACCGGCTCCATCTCTTTTACCTTGAAGCCGCCGCCTAAGAGATCATAGGTTTTGTCGGTAATAACTACTTCCCCCCGTCCCGCGACCCCCTCCAGGCGTGCAGCCACATTAACGGTATCTCCGATGACGGAATAGTCCATACGCCTGCTGCTGCCTAAATTCCCGGCCACCAGCGGCCCGGTATGCATTCCGATCCCCACTTTCAGTTTCGACGCGGCCCCTTGAAAGAAATTCCGGTCTTTACTCTTTATTTTGTCCTGAATTTCCAGCGCGCAGCTCACCGCTTCGTATGCATCTTCCTCAATTGTCGCCATCGGTACTCCCCAGGCAGCCATAATGGCGTCTCCGATAAATTTATCGATATAGCCTTTATGTTCGATAATGACCTCAACCGCCTCGGTAAAATACTCATTCAGCACCTCAATGATGTATTCCGGTTCCTGCTTTTCGGAGAAGGAGGTATATCCCCGGATATCGGCAAAGAATATTGTTGCAGTCTTTTTGTCCCCGCCGAGTTTCACCAAATCCGGTTCCGCCATGAGGTTTTCCACGACATCGTTCGACAGGTAACGGGCAAACATGTCTTTAATAACCCTCCGCTGTTCAACGGCAACATCCATCTGCTCTTTCAGCTCCCGTTCCCTCGTCTGGTCGGTAAACAGGAGTGTAAGCCCCTCACGCCTGCCACGTTTCCCCTTCAGCGGCGACACATTCAGGGAAAAATCGATGTCCCCGGCTTCCCGCCGGATAATGCCCTCGCTGCCTAATACTTCAATTCCCGCATCTTCCGACTTGCGTATCTGTTTCAGAATTTTTTTGTCAATTGCCTTTGTAAATGTTACCTCAAAATCCCGCCCCAGGTCCTCTTCATTCAGCCCGAGCCGCTCCGCCGCCGCGCGGTTAAAATAGTGAACATTTCCGGAGCTGTCTGTCGTTACCAGAAGGTTCGTCATCGAATTGAAGACATTTTCCTGGTACCGCTCCAGGGCCTCCACCTGCCGGAGTTTCTCCTTCAGCTCCTCGAACAAACGGGTATTATGGAGCATTCCCGCGGCCAGTTTTGTAAACGAATCCAGAAAAGAAAACCGTTCCCGGTTGTAAAAATTCGGTTTTTCCGCATTCACAATCAGGACGCCGATGCGGGCCTTCGGCGTGAACAGCGGAAGGGCAACGGCGCTGTTCATAGTTTCCTGAAGAAACAGGTCCCGAAAAAAAACCTGGTTGCGGTCCAGGATTACCAGACTTTCCTTTGAATCCTCGAGAAAATCAAGAAACTCCGTATCCTTCGGCAGGCGTTTCGGAGGCTGTCCGGTCCCCCGCCGGTACATAAGGCGCAAGTCGGTTTTTTTTCCGGCTTCCCCGGCCTGTCCGGCATCTGTATAAAAATAGAGACATGCCAGATCGGAACGGGTTATATCGAGGGCCTGCTCCGCTAAAATCGACATCAGGTTATTTAGGTTGAATTCATTGGAAAGCAGCTGACTCGCCCTGATAAGCTCATCAAGCAGGGATTCAGGAGAAATATCGGTACGTGGTCCTTTTTTATCCTTCAATACTAGATATAGTAAACTCACCCCGCCGATAATTCAAGTTAAAATAAAAAAAATT
>CAYTSI010000175.1:0-4720 GCA_964440465.1 uncultured Spirochaetales bacterium | reverse complement strand
CGGGCAGGATTGTGCCGATAGTATAAAATTATCGATATACGCAGTGGGGGCATATTATTATCTTGACAGAGAGAAAATTTTCATCTAACATAGCACGAAATGAGTAATCGTAACACTGTACGGATATCGCTTGCTACCGGCCGGCCATGCACAAAGGATGAAACGCATGAGTAAAGAAAAACCAAGAGAAGAGATTGAACACGCGATAGAATCGGGGAACCTCGAAAGACTACTCGTGCTGAGCGGAATGATTCATGGGCATTATTGTCCTTTTTCCGCCTTAGGCGTAAAAGGGGGCGCACGGGCGATGCGCGAACTTGAAGCCTCTTCCACAGGTATGGAAGATCTTATTGCAATAGTTGAAACAAACAACTGTTTCAGCGACGGCATTCAGCTGGTTACAGGATGCACCTTTGGGAACAACGCGCTTATCTATCGCGATTTTGGAAAGACCGCGTGCACACTTGTTCAACGGGGAGGGAATGGGATCAGGCTGTCCGTCCGGACAGAACGGGTCATGGAGTACCAGACAGAAGAGAGTAGAGCTCTCTTTGAAAAGGTCGTTGTCCGGCGGGAAGGTACGCCGAAGGAAGAGGCAGAGATGCAGTCGCTCTGGCGGAATTTTTCCTTCCAAGTCCTCGGCTTTCCGGATGAAGAGGTTTTCGACATACGTGAGGTGCGGGCGGATTTGCCTGCGTTAGCAAGAATTTTCGAAAGCGCTGTATGCTCGGTTTGCGGAGAGAGTGTAATGGAACCCCGTGCACGGATGAGGGAGGGCAAAACGGTCTGTCTGCCTTGTTCAGGGCAGGAATACTATCAGCTTACGGGAGACGGAATTTCGGTTGTCGAGAGGTATGATGCCTCATGAGGCAGGTACTCAAACAGCGTATCCGGTTATTCTACTCCGGCTGCCGCCGGAGGACATAAAAACATGAGGAGAGATCAATGAAAAAATTGGCAGTTATTTTTATTACATTTGTAATAGGTATTTCAATTCTATCTTTGCCCGGATGCGGCAAGGGTTCCGATAAAGCTGAAGCAGCCAAAGCAGCTTCCGACGACCCGGTCGTTCAGGAAGCCGAAACCGCGGACGGCGCTTCTGAAGATGCAGGAAATACCGTCGGGAGTTTAGGTTCTGCAATTATTAACGATTTCGCCGGCCGGTCAGTGGAACTCAACCTCCCGGCAGAAAGGGTGTGCGCCATCGGCCCCGGGTCGCTGCGGCTGGTCTGTTATGTCGGTGCACAGGACAAGGTCGTAGGTATCGAAAATATGGAGAAAAAGTGGCCGACCGGAAGACCGTATATACACGCGTACCCGGAGCTTCTCGAACTTCCGGTTATAGGACAAGGCGGACCGGACTCTAACCCGAACGCGGAAGCTTTGCTTACCGCCGATCCCGACGTCATCTTTGCGGCCTATCTTCTTGATGCTGCAAAAGCGGATGAACTGCAGGAGAAAACGGGAATTCCGGTGGTTGTATTGAGTTACGGCCAGCTCGGTACATTTGATGACGAGCTTTTAAAATCGATTCTCATTGTAGGGAAAGTTACCGGAAATGAAGAACGCGCGCGGAAAGTGGTTGATTATATCACTTCCCAGCAGGAGGAACTCGATAGCCGAACTGCGGACATTCCCGAGAAAGATAAACCCGCGGTGTATGCCGGAGGACTTGGTATGAAGGGCGCGCACGGGATTGAAAGCACCCAGGCCAACTTCCCTCCATTCGATGCGATCAACGCACGCAATGTGGTTGATGAGACCGGACAGAAGGCGAGTGTAATGATCGACAAAGAGAAACTTCTCGAATGGGACCCGGATTTCGTTTTTATCGACGAAGCGGGTTGGAAAATGGTCCTTGACGATTATGGCGAAAATCCCGGCCTCTACACAGCACTGAAGGCGGTCCGGAACGGTAAACTTTACGGGTATCTTCCTTATAACTACTATACCACCAATGTAGGCACAGCCATAGCAGACGCATACTTCATGGGGACGGTAGTATATCCGCGGGTCTTTGAAGGGGTCGATCCGAAAGAAAAGGCTGACGAGATTTATCGGTTTCTTTTAGGAAAAAACCTTTATCAGAAAATGTCTGAAGATTTCGGCGGGTTTATGCAGCTAAAGTTTGATGAATGAGATTTTTCCCGGTAATCGGGGAACGAAATATGGTACGGGAAACGCCCTCAAGCGGCATAATATACAAACAGTACAATCGTCGTAAGGTGCTGGTAATAGTCTTCGCGGCATCTGCCGTTGTCATAGGCTCGGTCGTTGCCCTTGGCTTGGGGTCCGCTTCCTTGTCGCCCTTCGAAGTCCTCAAGGTCCTCTTTGGAGGCGGAGATCGGCGCTCCTGGCAGATTGTATTCCACATTCGGCTGCCACGTGTCCTGGCTTCTGTGCTAGCAGGGATGGGACTGGCAGTTGCAGGCTGTATTATGCAGAACGTCCTGCAGAATCCTCTGGCATCTGATTATACTCTTGGCATATCCCAGGGTGCCGCCTTCGGGGCCGCACTAGCCATCCTTGCCTTAGGCGCGGGAAGCGTTAACGCGGCCGGTGCGGGCAGCGATTCGTTCCTTATTACCAATCCCTACCTGGTTACGGTCTCAGCATTCGCGGGCGCCATGACCGCCACTTTGACTATCCTGCTGCTCGCACGGTACCGTGGTATGTCTCCGGAAGCAATGATTTTGGCGGGTGTTGCGATGGGCTCTCTCTTTTCCGCCGGGGTGGTCCTCGCTCAGTATTTCGCCACGGACGTGCAGGTAGCGTCGATCGTGTTCTGGACTTTCGGCGATGTGGGCCGGGCTTCCTGGCGGGAGCTTGTAATAATGACCGCGGTAACAATCCCGTGTACAGTTTTCTTTATTCTCAAACGGTGGGATTACAACAGCCTTTCCGGGGGAGACGATACCGCCGGAAGTCTCGGGGTAAATGTCATCAGGACGAGGATGGTGGGGATGTTTCTTGCGGCCCTTGTTACGGCAACCGCAGTTTCTTTTTTAGGAATCATGGCATTTGTGGGTCTGGTTGCTCCGCATCTAATGAGACGGATTATCGGGAGCGATTACCGCTTCCTTATTCCCGCATCGGCGTTTTCAGGGTCCCTTTTACTCCTGGTTTCCGACACCTTTAGCAGGACGGTCATCGCCCCGGTGATATTACCGGTTGGTGCAATTACTTCAGTCATGGGTGCTCCGCTTTTTATCTATCTGCTCATGCGGGGATACGGAAGGCCGGTTGCAAAAAGCTCCGGTATGAGAGCGGCGAAAGAAAACAAAGAAACACAAGGGTAACGAAATGCTCGAGACAAAAAAAATCTATTTTGATTACGGAAACGGCGAAGTTTTAAAGGGGATCGACTTGGCGGTGCGTCAAGGCGAACTATGCGCCGTCCTCGGGAATAATGGCGCCGGAAAGAGCTCACTGCTGAAATGCATCGCGGGGATCCTTCGGCCGCAAAAGGGATCGATTTACTTGGGCGAAGACAATTCGGCTTTCCTTAGCCGAAGAGAGTCGGCCTTGCGGCTGGGATATGTGGCCCAGCGGGAAGTATGCCGAGCGCGAATCACTGTTTTCGATGCCGTGCTGATGGGAAGAAAACCACACATTAGCTGGGGAGTGGAAGAGAGGGACCTGCAGGTTGTTGAGGAGGTAATTGATACTCTCGGCATTGAGGATATCGCGTTACGGTATATCGACGAACTGAGCGGAGGAGAGTACCAGAAGGTGGTGATCGCCCGTGCCCTTGCTCAGGAACCGAGAGTGATGCTTTTAGACGAACCGACAAGCAACCTTGATCTCAGAAACCAGCTTGAGGTGCTCGAAACGGTCCGGGAGGCTGTGGAGGAAAGGGGAATCTCGGCCTTGATGGCGATTCACGACCTGAACCTGGCAATGCGCTTTGCCGACACATTTATCTTCCTTCACAACGGGAAAGTCCTGGCGGCCGGGGGGCACGAGGTCCTCACACCGGAAAATATCGAACTTACCTACGGGGTGCAGGTGGAGATCCACAGAAACAACGGCAGAAGCTCGATTATACCAAAAGCGCTAGGAAAAAGGAGAAAAAAATATGGAACTTTCGCCGGACAAGTTTAAAATGATGCTCCCTCTGCCGACAGTGGTTATCACCACTGTTGATGCTGCCGGAGTCCCAAATGCCGCGCCGTATGGTTGTGTAATGCCGATTTTAAGGCCCCTGGATCTAATTGTTCTGGCATCCGCGCCGCCGCGTCATACCCTGGCGAACATACGCGAAACTAAAGAGTTTGTTGTCAATGTGATGGGCCGGCCGTCTTTTGACCGTGCAATGCGGACGGCAAAAAACTATCCCCCGGAGGTTGACGAACTTGAAGCCGTAGGCTTGACGACTGACCCTTCCCGCCGAGTCAAACCTCCCCGGATCAGCGATGCCTTAGGCTGGATAGAGGCAGTTCTGGAGCGCGAAATCACAGACGAAAGATATGCCCTCACCATCGGCAAAGTTGTATTCGCGGAAATAAGCGATGAATTTGCTGTCGACGCTAGCCTTTCCGAGTCTCCGGTAATGATGCTCACTCCGTTCTACCGCATTCTCGGCGATACCGTCGGCGATGTCCGAGAAACCATGAAGCTGTTTCTTACAGATGAAAGCACAGGTTTCGACCGGTAACTGTTCCGGTGAACCGCCCCGGCTTTACCGGAGGGTATACCGCCCCCTGCTTCAGCATGACTA
>CAYTSI010000174.1:0-4791 GCA_964440465.1 uncultured Spirochaetales bacterium | reverse complement strand
CCGCGGGCATACCCCACTTGCAAAAGACGTCTCCACGATTATAATGGGGCAATGACTGTAGAAGAATTGGATGTCTATTTCCGGAGTATACTCCCGATTGAAGATCTTGAGAAGAGTGATTCTTCCTTAAACGGCATACAGGTGGGCGACACGTCCCGGGAAGTGAAGAAAATTATTTTTGCCGTCGATGCCTGTATGCGCGTCTTTGAGGCTGCCCGGGCTGTAGGGGGCAACTGCATCGTGGTACACCACGGTCTGTTCTGGGGAAAGCCGATACCCATTACGGACACCCATTTTTCCAGGGTGAAGTATCTTATCGATAACGATACGGCTTTGTACGCGGTACATCTCCCCCTGGACATGCATCCGGTTTTCGGGAATAACGCGGCACTTGCCCGTATGCTCGGATTAACGGGCCTTGAAGAATTCGGCCGATACAAAGGGTACGCCATCGGCTGGAGGGGAACGCTGCCGGAGCCGATGGGGGTGGATGAAATTTTACGGAAAATCGGACTGGATAGGGAAGACTGTTTGTCTATTTTGCCCTTCGGTCCGGAGAAAATGAGAAGTGCTGCTGTTATCTCCGGCGGGGCCATCCATGAGATAGCCCAGGCCGTCGATGCCGGGGTCGATCTGTATCTTACGGGAGAGGCGTCCCACGTAATGTATCATCAGGCGCTGGAAGGAAAAATCAACCTAATTGCCGGGGGGCACTACAATACTGAAATTCTCGGAGTAAAGCTCCTTGCTGAAAAATGTTTCGCCGATACGGGAATTCAAACCGAATTTGTGGACGCCCCTACCGGTTTATAAGAGGAAACTATCGATGAAAATATCAGAGGAAACACGGAAACGGCTGATGCCGTTTATCCTGACCGCCGCGATTATTGCGGCAGACCAGGTAACAAAGGCGCTAATTGTTCAGACAATAGATAAATATACAGTGGGTGTATCGCTGTTCAACGGTTTTCTGCGTATTATCCACACCCGGAACCTTGGAATTGCCTTCAGTTTGGGAGGCGGAGCGCCGGAGGGCGCCCGGGCGGTCCTCTTTACGGTACTGCCCCTGGCGGTGCTGGGTGTTTTAACGCTCTTTTATTTCAAGGACAAAACCCTTACCCGGCTGCAGCAGTGGGCGGTCGCGGGGGTTGTAGGCGGCGGGCTTGGGAACCTTATCGACCGCATTTTCCGGGCGGATGGTGTCGTCGATTTTATCGATGTAAAATTTTTCGGTATTTTCGGTTTAGACCGGTGGCCCACCTTCAATGTTGCCGACTCAAGCGTTGTTGTCTGCGGAATAATTTTGGCTGTTTCATTTATATTTGCAAAGAAACCCGCGGACGGGGAGGTGAAAACGGATGAATAAGAGGCTGAATACGGTACTGTTTATTCTCGGCGCCACCGTAGCAAATCTTGTTATTATGGCGGTTTTGGCAATCGGCGGATTTCTGCTCCTGTCGGTCCTTCCCGTCGGCAGTTCCTCCCCGGGAATAAAAAACCTGCTCTTAATTGTTGTCTTTTTCGGGGCAATTGTCGGGTCGTTTTTTATCTATCATGCCATTGTCAAGGCGATATCGAAACGGATCGATATGGACAAGTACTTTCATCCGATTTTTAAGCGGAAAGAGGACCGGGAAGAGTAGGATCCTAGTAACCGTCGGACATGGAAATGTTGACGTCTTTTTTATAGAGTTCGTTGTAGACAAACCCGCGGTTTTTCAGCCTGTCTTTAATGTCCTGGGGAAAGGGGATGTTCCGCCAGAAGACACCCCGGGCGTCCCGGGTCAGCTTTTGGGTCCCCTCGCTTTCTTTGTTTATCCAGAGGATGTAGTCTTCAATGAAGGCCTCTTTCACGTCACCTTTCATTTTATTGTCTTCGAAATACTGATAATACTTTCCCGTAAGTCCTTCTTCCATCCAGTAGTGCTGGGCCTTTTCCTTCGCAACCTGCCACCGGAGGTCGCCTAAGGCGAACAGGACGGCGGTTTTAATGTCCTTCGGATACAGGGGAACGGCAACACGTCCCCTGCTGGTGGCCTTGTTGAATTTTTCGAATGGCTCCCAGCAGACCCCCTTGTCTCCGTAACATGGAGCAAGAATGATGTGGGGAACAATCCTGTTTGTCTGCCGTTTGAATGTACGGTGAAAGAGGCCCGGGTCGATTGCCTCGATGGCGGCCATCTGACGAATGACGTTTTCCCGGGTGGCCACGTCCATAATATTTGAACGCATGTATTGTTTCAGAAGGACGGGGAAATGGTTCCCCTGCCGGCCGACGCAGAGTTTTGCCATCTGCCGGACGGTATTGAATTCTTTTGTAATACCTTCGTCGTCGACACCCACGGAATCCCCGAGTTCTTCGAGTTTGTCCTTCATTTCCTGCAGCTTTTCTTCCGCTCCCTCGAGCTCGCGGTACAGGCCGCCGAGTTCCTTGTCCATCATCAGTATTTTTTTCAAAAGTTCGATGGATTCACCGACACTTGCCCGCTGGTCGTCGCGCAGGACGTCGGAAAGTCCCGGATATCCCGCTTTTTCTTCCCGTTTGAATACCGCTTCAATAACGTTTTTCAGCTGGGATTGGACGGTCTCGATTTCCCCGATTTTTCCCCGTATCAGGCCGAGCTGTATTTCATGCTGCCCCCGTGCTTTTTCGTAGAGGGTCCGGACCCGCTGGTTGTCGTTTTTTCGGACAACCTTCGTTTCGTCCGTTGCCGATGCCCGTATCTCTCCGAGCGCTACTTTTTTCAGCCACTCGTCCACATAATGGACCGGTTCCCCCGTTGTGTTTTCATAAATGACCGTGGTTATCACCTTTCTCTGCTCGGCGGAAATAAGGGTCGGCAGGAGGACCCCGAAACGAAGAAGAAGCATCTGCGCGTAGCTGAGGTCCTTGTAAATTTTGTGGGCAATATGTCCGGCCAAGTCCCAGAACGCGGGAATGAGTTTGCTCCGGTAGAGTGATTTGTCCTGCGGGTCTTCCGCTTTCAGGAATTTGGTCAGCAGTTCATGGACCCGGTTGGATACCTGGCCCTCCCCGGAGAGTAGTTTTTTATAGTAGTTTTTGTCTGTAAAGTAGGGTTTTGGTGCTTCTTCGAGCCGGGTAATTTCGGGAAATTGTTCTTTCGAGAGGTCTACCTCTTCCGTTCCCGTGTCGTCCTTTCGCGGCCGTTCTTCTTCAAACAAGTCTTCGAAAGCAGGTTCACCGTCCGAGGCAGGTCCTTCATCAATACCCATTAGATCAGCGATTTCCGGGTCCATATCACCTGAAAAAACGCCGCTGTTTTTCTGATTATCACTCATAATTTTTATCTTTGGAGGTGACGGGAGTCGAACCCGTGACCTCGTGAATGCCATTCACGCACTCTACCCAGCTGAGCTACACCCCCGGAGGTCATTACCTATTATTATGGTAATTATCCGCGGGATGTCAAGCAGTTACGGAAAAAATTGATATTCCTCCCGGCTAATCGTGCCTGTTTTCAGCAGTTCGAGGTTCCGCTTCGCGCAGTCCATCCCCTTCGCGGCCGAGTCGTGGAGACTGAGCTTTTCTATAAGACCCGCCGTAAGACCGCCGGTAAAGGCGTCGCCGGAGCCGATGGGGTTGACCGCCTTCACCCTTTCCGGGGAAATACGGCTTACCTGGGTACCGTCGATAACGAGGGTATCTCTGCTGCCGTTCGAGAGGACAAATTTCGATCCTGTATCGGCGTAGATAGCGGCGGCCCGTTCCGCCGCCGTGTCGTACAAGGATTCCGCCACGTCTTGAGAGGGAAGTTCCACCTCCGGCATAAAGGCCGTGATAAACTCATACATATTGATTTTTATCACATCCGGCGAATACTCGAGGGCCTGCTGCAGTTCTTTACCCGCTGCGTCGATTACTACCGTTTTTCCCGCCCCGTGTGCCTCTTTCATCATGTCGAAGTATATGTCCGGGCTGAAGCCCGGCGTCTTCGACCCGGCAATAATAAGGGCGCTGCATTCCGGAAGGAGCCCGGTAAACCGTTCCCGCACGCGGCCGTCGGTCCCGCCGTCTACGGGGGTCCCGTTTTCAACAATTTCAGTTGCAGAATACGGCTCCTTCCGGATAATTGTGCAGCAGAACCGTATTTCCGAGTTCGACTCGACCCATTCGGTCCGCACGCCGTCCTGTTCCATTTGTGACAAAAAAAACGGCCGCAGCTGTCCCCCCGCCTGGGTAAGATAGACGGGATTGTGTCCGAGCTGCCGCAAGACCCGCGAGGCATTTGCTCCCTTTCCGCCGACGGTAAAGAGGTATTCGCGGCTCCGGTTTACCCCTCCGAGCTCGAAATTGTCTACTACCAGGGTTTTCTGTACGGTAGGGTTGAGGCTGACCACGAGGACCGGAGGATATGTACTGTTTTGATTGTTCATAACGGTGCCATGCTCCAATTCAATAATACCGCAGCCGGTAATACAGGAGCCCCCAGTATTCCCGGAGCGCGGCGGCCGAAGCCTGCAGGCTGCCGATGGAAGGGAGTTTCTCCATAACGGTCCCGCCGCCCCGGTCTATTTTGTAGTCCGTCGGGGCGGGGATGACGGTAAACCCCTGTGCTTCAAAACACCGTACACTCCGGACCATATGGTACGCCGACGTAACGAGGATGAGGGTGTCCGTGTCGGGAATAATCTTTTTGGTTTCTACGCCGTTCTCGTACGTGTTTCTGCTCGATGTTTCGGCGATAATGCCGCTTTTCGGCATCCCGAGGGCGGCGGCAACCCGTTTCGACGCGGCGGACTCCGGTTCGGCCCCTTCCCGGGGGTATACCG
>CAYTSI010000173.1:0-4804 GCA_964440465.1 uncultured Spirochaetales bacterium | reverse complement strand
TGGTCATGCTTACCGATGACACGGGCATTCTACAGCATGCCGTTCACACCGTTCCGAATCGCGTCCACGGCTATTGTACCGATGACAACTCGAGAGCGTTGATGGTGACCGCTATGGGTCGGAAATATCCCGTCACCCACAGCAGCCGCTTTAACAGCCTCGCCAACTGTTATCTGAGTTTCTTACAGTACGCTTTTGATACAGGGAATGGGCGGTTTAGGAATTTCATGACCTATGACAGACGCTGGCTGGAGGAAATCGGATCGGAAGATGCCCATGGCAGGACCCTATGGAGTCTGGGCAGGGCTGTAACTTATCTCGACAACTCCGGCCAGACGTCATTAGCAACGAACCTCTTCAACCAAGCGATACGGGCGGTTGAACATTTCCGCTCCCCCCGGGCACTGGCTTTTTCCCTGATAGGCATGAATTTTTATCTTTCCAAATTTTCAGGCGATAGTGAGGTGAAAAGAGTTTTAGAAATTCTCGGGGACAGACTTTTCCGGCAGTTTGAGAACAGCGTACGCCCCGACTGGCCATGGCTCGAAAACTCCCTCAACTATGCTAACGGGAAACTGCCCCATGCACTGCTGGCATACGGGCGATTGGCCCATAACAGCGATAGCATAGACATGGCTCTGAAATCACTGAACTGGCTGATCGAAATACAGACCGAAAACGGTCACTTCTCTCCCATAGGCAACAACGGCTGGTATACTCAGGGGGGCCGCAAAGCCCGCTTCGATCAGCAGCCGATCGAGGCCCATGCCATGATAGAAGCCTGTATCGAAGCCTTCAATATTACCGGGGAAAGAACATGGATCGACAGCGCAGTCATGTGCTTTAACTGGTTTCTGGGACACAACGACTTGAATATGCCGCTGTATGATCCTTTGACCGGCGGCTGCCGCGACGGGCTGATGTCCGACGGTGTAAATCAGAATGAAGGTGCGGAATCAACCCTGGCATGGCTCCTCTCCCACATGACGCTTCAGAAGCACTATGCCGATGAGATCCTGAAACAGTCATCATCGGCCGTAAAAACTTAACAAAAGGGGGCTTTTCTCATGCGTGTTGCAATGCTCTCCCCGATTGCCTGGCGAACACCGCCTAGGCATTACGGACCATGGGAAAGCGTGGCTTCGTTATTAACCGAAGGGCTTACGGCCCGCGGATACGATGTTACCCTCTTCGCCACCGGCGATTCCCTGACCAAAGGAAGACTGCATTCCATCTGTCCGCGGGGGTATGAGGAAGACAGCACAATTATCCCTAAAGTTTGGGAGTGCCTGCACGTTTCCGAAGTTTTCGAACAATCGTCGGAATTCGATATTATTCATAACAACTTCGACTATCTGCCCCTCACCTACTCCGGTTTGGTTAGAACGCCTGTCGTTACCACTATTCACGGGTTCTCTTCACCCGGAATCTTACCGGTGTATAAAAAATACAACAAAAAAACGTACTATGTTTCAATAAGTGGTGCCGACCGTTCACCGGAACTCGATTATATAAAAACAATTTATCACGGAATAGATTTAAACCGATTCACCTTCGAACCAGAACCGGAGAATTATCTGCTCTTTTTCGGGCGCATTCACTCCGACAAGGGCGCCCGGGAGGCGATAGAAATTGCCCGGGCCTGCGAAAAAAAATTAATAATCGCGGGAATCATCCAGGATGAAGATTATTACCGGCAGCACGTAGAACCGTATCTCGAGGAGGGAAAGGTTGTGTACATCGGGAGTGTCGGCCCAAAGGAGCGCAATACGCTCCTCGGCAGGGCGCTTGCCATGCTGCATCCGATAAATTTTAATGAACCTTTCGGCCTTTCGGTAATAGAGGCTAATGCCTGCGGGACGCCTGTGATCGCCTTTAACAGGGGAAGCATGCCCGAACTTATAGAAAACGGAAAGAACGGATTTCTCGTGAACAAAGTTGATGAAGCGGCAGAAGCAGTTCGGAAAACAGAAAGCATCGACAGGATGACCTGCCGGAATTATGTCGAGCGCTCTTTTACGGTCGAACGTATGGTCGACGAATATATTGAGGTCTATGAAAGGATTGTAAAACTTTAAGGATGGCAAGCATGAAAGACGTAAGCCCGGTTGTAAAGCGGTATAAGCATAACCCGATTCTTACGAAAGACGATGTACCGTACTCCGTGGCAACCGTGCATAATGCGGGCGTGGTTAAACATGGAGACCGGTATATTATGCTGTTTCGCTCCCACCTGCATAACGGGCGTTCGATTATTGGCAGGGCCGACAGCTCCGACGGGTTTTCCTTTAGCGTCCATCCCGAGCCCTTTCTCACTCCTTCGGCGGAAGGAATATTCGCCGAATATGAGGAATACGGGGTAGAAGACCTAAGGATATGTCCCTGCGAAGATGAATACTTGCTGATCTATAGCGTGTATTCACGACACGGCGTTCGTATTGCCCTTGCACGGACACATGATTTTACAGCTGTTGAGCGAGTTTCCCTGATCAGCCAAGCCGATATGCGCAATGTCGTCATCTTCCCGAAAAAATTCGACGGCCGGTACGTCCGTTTGGACAGGCCTCACAGCGAGATATCACCATGGTCGATCTGGATTTCCTATTCGCCGGACCTCGTGCATTGGGGCGACTCCAGGGTGATTATGAAACCCCTTGTCTATCATTGGGATGAGATGAAAATAGGCCCGGGCGCCCCGCCGTTTAAAACTGATCAAGGCTGGCTGCATCTCTATCATGGGGTTTTCGAAACCATGTCCGGGGCCGTGTACCGCCTCGGCGCCGCTCTGCACGACCCGGATGATCCGTCAATAATAATCGGCGTCTCCGACGAATGGATACTGCAGCCGGAGCAATCTTGGGAGTTAAGCGGCTATGTGTCGAATGTTGTTTTCACCTGCGGTGCTGTTCCTGAAGCCGACGGTACGGTGAAAATATATTACGGCGGTGCCGATACGGTAATGTGCGTCGGTACCGCGCTGATTAACGATCTGCTGCAGCTCTGTTTGCACAATTCCAGACCGCCGCTATAGGCATAACCAAAAAAGGTGACTCAATGAGACCGACGGTAAAAAGAAAAAAGACAAAGATTCTGCGGGACACTTCCCGTGTTATCACACGGCACCATTTCCCTACCACCGAACGTATCCCGAAAATACTCGAACGGGTTGTGGCGCTTTGTGAAAATGAAGCCGAAGAATTGCTGGAAAAAACCCTGCTTGATTTTTCCGACAGACACAAAAATATCAGGCAGGTTCTCGAGCGCCATTACAACGAGGCAACGGAATATATTCCGGAAGACAATCGAATAAGCACAACGAAAAAAATGCTCATCGGCGCGTATTTTACCATGGAATACGCTATTGAATCCGCGGCGCTTTTCAACCCCTCTATGGTCCCGGATCCTGATCAGACAAACGTCCCCGAGGGGGGGCTCCGTTTTATCATGAGCCTCCGTGCAACAGGCGAGGGGCACATCTCATCCATTGTCTTCCGCAGCGGCATTATCGGTAAAAATAATTCAGTCATTTTCAACTCCGCGGGCGATTTTGTTGAGACCCCTGAAATCCAGGTTGATTCCGTCTATGACCGCCATCTGTTCCGGCTTAAACTGAATGAAATGAACGTCTTCGATGAAACCGCGAATTACATCCTTGAACAGCTGCCGGATGAGTTCACCCATAAAGAACTCATGAAAAGCATCGGCCATGTTCTTTCAGATCCGAGTATTACCGTTAATTCCGAGGCGGTCGAAAACATCAACTGGCTGGCCGACAGCAATTATGAAATTAAATTCCATGCCGATCACTCATTGTCCGAACGAGTCATATTTCCCATATCGGAAAATGAAACCAGCGGAATCGAGGATGCAAGGTTTGTCCAGTTCTTTGAGGACAACGGTGAAACTTCCTATTATGCAACATATACCGCATATAACGGCATAAACATTCTTCCGCAATTAATTGAAACACAAGATTTTGTTACGTTCAACATTGTCACGCTCAACGGCAGGGCGGTCCAAAACAAAGGCATGGCCCTGTTCCCGCGCAAGATAGGCGGTTCCTATGTTATGCTCTCACGGCAGGACGGCGAAAACAACCATATCATGTATTCCGATCATCTTCATTTCTGGCAGGAATCTCAGATAATCCAGGAACCCTATTATCCCTGGGAATTTATTCAGATCGGTAACTGCGGCTCACCGCTCGAAATCAACGAAGGCTGGCTTGTTCTGACACACGGTGTGGGCCCCATGCGGCAGTACTGCATCGGGGCAATACTTCTCGACAAAGAGAATCCCTCAAAAATTATCGGCCGAATAAAAGAACCCCTTCTCACCCCGAATCATGAGGAGCGGGAAGGATATGTTCCGAATGTCGTCTATTCGTGCGGTGCACTTATCCATAATAATGAACTGATCCTCCCCTACGCGATGTCCGATATTTCGTCAGGGGTTGCCACCGTCGATATTCATGAACTAGTTAATTGTATGGAGTAAACCGTTGATGACGCGACACGGACGCGCGTAATTTCCCGCGGTGTTAATTTTTTTTTCAACCGAAACGAATCTACCGGATCATAATTCCCCTTCCTCCAAAAAACTAAAGTACCCCCGGCTGCCGAAAATCACATGGTCTAAAAGCGGGATTCCTAAGACTTCTCCGGCCTTGTACAGCCGGGAGGTGATCTCCCGGTCTTCTGAACTCGGTTCAACATTGCCTGAGGGGTGATTGTGGGCGGCAACCACGGCGGCGGCTCTGTCCGCGAGGGGATCGGCGAAAACTTCCCGCGGGTGGACGAGGGTG
>CAYTSI010000172.1:0-5003 GCA_964440465.1 uncultured Spirochaetales bacterium | reverse complement strand
CTCTTGTACTGCATTAAGGGCCGAACTTTTGTCGCTAAGTCCCCGCTTCCGTTGTTCCGTACAATTGAACAGAAGCAATTCCCGTAAACCTTGGAAGGAATCGATAACATACGCGTTCGTTTTACCTAGAGTTTTCCTGTAAGAAGCTCCCGCTTTCCTATCGATGCGAAAACCGATAAGCGGGATGAAAACACCGACCGCGAAGTAAAATGGAAGAAGAATAAAAACGGCACCTGCCCAGATCTGTCCGAGAAAAACTAAAAGCGAACTATTGACAATGAGCGCAATGAACACGGGTGCTGCTGTATGGGCAAAAAAAACCTCGATGTACTCAATATCGCCCATCAGGGAAGACACAATATCACCCGAGTTGGAACCGGTTAATTTTGCGGGAGCAAGACGCTTCAGGTTCTTGAAGGCCCTGTTCCTGAGAATAGCAAGAAGACGAAACGCGACGAAATGCCCGGTGTAATGCTCGAAAAAGCGGAGCGGTCCGCGAAGCAGGCCGGACAGAAGAAGTAAGACTGGCCCCGCCACAATGGCTGCCGAGAAAACAGAACCCGGAAGATGTCCCGCCAGGTGTACTCCGCCCAATACCATCATGCTTACCGCGGCGAAGTTCCCCGCCGCCCCGAGAAGAACAGACACAACCATCAGAGGAATGAGGGGCGCCGTCAATTCTATGAGCCTAATCAGGGTCCAACGGTTATTCATCTTTTCCATCAACAGCCCCAGGTAAGTACTTTGCCTGTCTGATATGCTGCCGTCTCCGAAAAAATCGTGTTGTAGGTTCCCGGAGTGTTGATCAGTCCCGTATGCGCCCCCTCTTGAGCTATTCTCCCCTTTTCAAGCACGAGGATCCTGTCCGCAAACTGCACCATTTCAAGACGATGTGAAATGATCAGCGCCGTTCGGATCGAAGCGATGCTCTGTACCGTCTCCCGTATCAATTGTTCATTTTCCGCGTCAACATTGGAAGTGGCCTCATCAAAAATGAAGAATTCCGCTCCCGTTAGAAGGGCCCGTGCTATTGCAAGCCGCTGCTTTTGTCCCCCCGAGAGTTTTCCGCCCCATTCGCCTACATGCCAGTCCAACCCTTCGGGCAATCCCGCATAAAAGTCTCCCAGTCCCGCCATACCGAGGACCTCGATCATCTTACTTTCCGGCGCACAATGACCGGCGAGAAGAAGATTGTCGCGGATCGTACCTTCGAAGATATGGGAATTTCCGGACACGAGGGCAATGGAATTTCGAATGGACTCCTTTGATATGCTCCTGATATCCTTTCCGTCCAAAAGTATTTTGCCCTTGTCGGGCCCGTAAAACCGGGTAAGTAGATAGGCAATCGACGTTTTACCCGATCCCGAGGCGCCGACGAGGGCAGCCGTTTCGCCTTCCGAGAGGGAAAACGAGAGGTCTTCGAGCAGCGGGCGCTCTTTATCAAACCAAAACGCGACCCCCTCGAATACGACCTTCGTGTTTCGAAGAGCAGGCCGCGGTTTTCCGTCTGTCTTCTTTACCACGCTTCTTTCCCTATTACCTTCTTCAATGCTCCCCGCGACCGTATCACCGTTGTGCCGGGGGGGGCTTCCCGAAAGGTCCGCGTCAAAGAGGGTAAAAATTTCCTCGGCCGCGGCCACACCGTTCATGCCGGCGTGAAAAAAAGATCCTAGCCGCCGGAGGGGAAGAAAAAACTCGGCGCTTAAGAGCAGAATGATAATCCCTTCGGAAAAAGAAACTGTGCCGCGTGCGATTCCCGTTCCCGCAAATATAATTCCGAAAGCGGCGCCGACGAAGGCAGCCGCATCCATAAATGTGATGGAGCCGAGCTGCACCCCCAACACCTTCATCGTGGACCTGCGAAACCCCTCCGCTTTTCTACCAAGCTCCTTCTCCCGGTTTTCCGCCGCGTTGTGGACGATGAGGGCCGTAAGCCCTTGAAGGCTCTGCAGAAAAAAATCGCTTAGGGACTGATACTCCCTCCAAAAATCCTTCATACGCCCTTTCGCGGCCCTCATGACGAGCGCCATGGACAAGGGAATGAGCGGCACGAGGAGGATGAGGAAAATCGCCGCGGGCGGATGCAGTCGAAGCACATAGAAAAAGAGGATGAACGGGGCGAGCAGGCTAAAAAACAGCTGGGGCAGGTATTTACCGAAATAGACCGAAAGCGATTCGATCCCCTCTACCGCCGTTGTCGTTACCGATCCGGTAGATGTGACGGACAGGTACCCAAGCTCCATCTGTACGAGCCTGTCGAACAATGCCTCCCGAAAAGTCACTTTTATCGAACTTGAAATTTTAGCCGAGAGGACCTGTTCAAAAAGGAACGTGAAAAATGCAGCCGCGGCCAGCCCGGTAAAGAGGATGGTCCAGCGGACCAAGGGGAATTCCAGGCCATTGAAAGCAATGGAGGTTGTACCGGGGTTTGACGAGACAAAAACGAAGTCTAGCGCCCGTCCAATCAGGGTGACCTGTATAATAACAAGCCCAAGCCCGATCAGCTTGACTGCGACTAAAATGATAAGCTTCGATAGGTGGTCCTCTGTAAACTGTAAAAGACGTTTATTAAGAAACATAGTGTTTTGGTTCAGCAATAATGGGAACCACTCCCCACGCACGATTTCCGTTATTCCTTGGTATTTCGATAATTTTCGTCTCGACCCCGAAAACGGTTTCCAAATTTTGCTCCGTAACGACCGCGGAGGTGTCCCCGAACAAATAGCAACCGTATTTATCAAGAAGGAGCGTTTTTTCTGAAATATGGAGCGCGTGGGACGGATTGTGGGTTGAGAAAATGACCATATATCCTTCCTCACGTGAGAGCCGTTTCAGTAGATGGAGGGTCCTGTTCTGATTTACAAGGTCAAGGGCGGACGTAGGCTCGTCGAAAACGAGGATCCTCGCCTCCGTCGCCAACGCCCGAGCGATAAGGACGAGCTGTCGTTCCCCGCCGCTTAAGGATGAAAAGAGGCGTTCCGATAAAGAGCGAATACCGGTCCGAATAATTGCCTCTTCCGCGGACCGGAAGTCCGAGTCCGCGGGACGACCGAAGGTGCCGATAAAGCGGGACCGCCCGAGAAGCACCATTTGAAACGCGGAATACGGCGCCGGTTTCTCGGTTATCTGGGGAACATAGCCGAAATGCCGGGTGCGTAATCTGTCGGAGCTTATCTCTATCCCGTCCAATAACAGGTCCCCCGACGTCAAACGGAGCAGTCCGACGAGACTCTTGAGAAGCGTTGTTTTTCCGGAACCATTCGGACCAAGAACGGCAAGGACGGCCCCTTCATGAAGCTTAAGGGTGATGTTTTGAAAAACCATATCACCGGTGTCGTAGGTAAACGAGCCGTTTTTTATTTCCAGGGTCATAGCTCCCAACCCCCTCGTGACCGAAGAAGAAGGACAATAAACAGCGGAGCGCCGACAATGGCAGTAAGAATCCCTAACGGGATGTCCTGGGGCGAAATGCTTCTTCCGGCCGTGTCGATTATCGTAAAAAATACAGCACCGATTAAGGCCGCCGTGGGGACCAACCGGGTATGATCGGCGCCGACGATCATCCGGGCTATGTGGGGAACAATCAGGCCTATCCACCCGACAATACCGGCCACGGAAACAATCGCGGAAACGATAATGGTAGTTAAAAGCAGTACGATGGTCATAATTCTATTCGGATCGACACCGAGACTTACAACCGCCTCTTCTCCGAGAGAGAGGAGGTTGATCCTTCGCCGCATCAATATCAGTACCGTTGTTCCGCAGAGAATGAAGGGGACGGAAAACGCGACCTTCCGCCACGAACTGGAGGACAGCGAGCCCATCAGCCAGTAGACGATTGAAGGAAGTTTCTCCTCAGCGTCCGCTAAAAATTTCACCAAAGATATCATCGCCTGGAAAAAGAGGTTTATTATTACCCCAGCGAGAACAAAAACTAACAGTGAGGAGGACTTTACCCGCTTTGTTATGCCCCAGGTAAGCAGGAGTGCCCCGCCGCCGAATAAAAATGCAAATAATTGAGGCATTCGCGTCCAGCCGAAGAGGAGTATCCCGAGCGCCGCTCCAAACCCCGCCCCGCTTGTAACACCGACAACTCCCGGACTCACCAAAGGGTTGCGGAACGTTCCTTGAAAAACGGTACCGGAGACCCCGAGACCGAGACCGCCGACCAGTGCAAAGATGACCCGGGGAAGCCGGATTTTTAAAATTACGCTTTCTTGGATACCGGTCCAATCTCCCCCGCCGGTAGCGGGGGAGAGGAGGATTTTAAAGACCGTCCCTGCCGGAACCGGCAGCCTGCCGACCGACAGGGAGATAACAAAGACGGTACAAAGCAGCGCTCCAAGAATCCCGTAAAGCCGAAAAGGCCCTGTTTCCGTCACCCCCTGCCTCATGTTACAGATTACCCGATGATGCAGGTTCCAAGATTGCGTCAATTTCCGAATCGGACAACGTATAGTGATGAAACTCTTTGAAGTAGGAGCGAATTTCATCCTTCATGTTGTAGGTAAAGAGATCGGGATAATTTTTTTTGGCCATCCACTTCAGCATCAGCGGACCATCAAGGCTCGGCGGATACCATCGGTAAATCCCCAAGGGGACCCGGTATACCCGTTTCTCTTTTACCGCTTTAATTTGAGACCAGTCCTGGCCCTCAATTGAATTGTTATACAGGTCCTCGGGCATGGTATCTTCAAAATTTGAGAGATAGATGATATCGGGGTCCCATTTCATAATGTCTTCGAAATTCCCCGCTTTGATAAACGCGGGATGCTGTCCCGAGAGCTCTTCCGCCGCGTTGATACCGCCGGTACGGGCTATCCAGTAATGTCCGAAGGTCCCTTCGCCGGCCACCATCATTCCTTTTGTTTTAAACATAATAAGGACCTTCGGCCGCCTTTCCAGAGGAACGTCTTGAAGCTGCTTTTCCAATTCGAGTTCGGTATTCCGCCACACCTTTGCGATGTCCCTCGCGTTCGATTCATTTTTTCCCAGCACCTCGA
>CAYTSI010000171.1:0-5135 GCA_964440465.1 uncultured Spirochaetales bacterium | reverse complement strand
TACCCCCGACGCGATTCGAACGCGTGACCTACTGCTTAGGAGGCAGTCGCTCTATCCTGCTGAGCTACGGGAGCTCGTTCTGTGCTTTGACAGTCAGTTTAGCCGTATGGAATGGGGCTGTCAATCGTCGTCGGGGCCGGCGGTGTCGAAGCGGGCCCAGAGGGGGCGGTGGTCGGAGACGGCGAGGCTCGCGGCTTTGTCGTCATCGTTGTAGAGGAGCTCGTCGAAGGGGAAGACGCCCCATTCGCCGGTAAACTCCGTTACATACTGGGACTGCATCCAGATGTTGTCGTAGAGGCTGTCGCGGATAGTGGTCGGCTTCGTGCTGTTTAGCGGGAAAATGCCGGTTACGGCCCGCAGTTCGGCGAAGCCTTCGTCGTCCGGGGGAAGGTTGAAATCGCCGAAGAGCAGAACGTCGTTTTCTTCGTCACGGTCCTGGACTGCCCGGTATACATCGTCTAAGAGGGCGGCTTCGGCCCTGCGGAGCCGGATGGAATCGCCGAAAATGGAGTGGACCGTAACGGCGTAAAAATCGAACGCTCCGGCTTGAAACAGGGCCCCGAAGGGTTCCCGGATAAATTGGTCTTCCGGGTCCGCGACAGTAAAAGAAACGTCCTTCCAGAATACCTTGTCCGCGTCGTAAAAAAAGGCGTACCGTTCTTTCACGCCCCGGCCGACGGGAGGACTTGCTACATATTCGTAGGATTTTTCGAAAAGCAGGTCCAGAATGGCAACGGCCCGGTCGAGGACGCCGGTATCGCGGAGCTCCTGCATGGCGATAAAATCATACCGCTGCAGGACCGCGCAGATGGCAATTAACTCAGTCTGGTCCCGGGAACCGTCGGAGAAAATCCGGATGTTCCAGGAGGCGGCGGAGACGGCCCGGTCCCCGGCGGATACGGCCGCGGGGGAAGCGAACGAGACAATAACAATGCATATGAAGAGACAGCTCAGTTTCCTGATTCGAGTTTACCTAAGCCGGTAACGCGGCTCTCTATTACAGGTTCGCCTTTGTATTTCACCATGCCGACACCGGTAATTGTTACGTCCAGCTTTTTTGTAACGTTGATGAAGGCCTGGCCGCTGCCCGTGGAATGGACCTTGGCGGTTTCCGACTCGAGATGAAAACTTTCGTACTTTCCGGCGCCGGTAATGGTAACGTCCTGTGCCGTGGTTTTTCCCGTAATTACGACGCTGCCGGCGCCTGTTACCCTTGCTGCAAGGGTGGAAGCTTCCACGGAAATTTCGGTATTCCCCGCGCCGGTTGATTTGATTTCCAAGTCCTTTGCTTTTACAGTGCCTGTGCCGACAATTTTCCCGGCACCGTTAGAGATAACCGTATCGAAAACGGGGCTGCTAACATGAAACTCAATTTTACTAATACCCCCTAACGAACGGAGCCACCGGAATACGGCGAATTTAAAGCCGATTACGAGAACATCATCCTTTACTTCTGTTTTTACCTTCTGCAGCATTGCCGCCGGGGCTTTGACTTCCACCGAGGCAGTTGTCCCCTGGGTAAGGTAGAGGTGCCCGATTCCGGTAAATTTAATTCCCGAAAACGGACCGACCGTCCGTTTCTCGGTAATACTTGTATCGCTGCTCATTCCCGCTCCTTCAGGCGCTGGCCAATGTCGCCACGGCAGTTTCTACCGGTGTAAGGTATCCGGTACGCAGACAAGTTTCAAACAGCTGCCTGTTGATGAATTCGTTCATCTCTTTTTTGTAATCTTCATATATACAGGTAATTCGGACGTTAAAGCCGTCGCTTTGTTCCTTTGTTACTTCAAGAAATGATTGAATTCCTTCGCTGCTTTTTACTCTGTATTGGATCATCACTCCCTCCTTAAAAAATCGATTTACTCTTATTTTCGGCAGATTTGACCGAATATTAACTGTCTAAAGCTACTTGACTTTTCTATTTACCGTCCGTAATGTGAATCTATGAAGTTGGAGAATGTGCTGCATCCGGGTGTTGTCAGACTCGATTTGCCGGGAGAAACAAAACAGGAAATTATTGAAGCCATGCTCGATATGTTAGTTGAAACGGGAAAGGTCGGGGACAGGCATACCGCCCTTGCCTGTCTGTTAGAGCGGGAGCGAAAAATGTCCACCGGCATTGAAAACGGAGTTGCCATCCCCCACGGAAAAACAGTGGTTGTGGACGAACTGCTTGCCTGTATCGGTGTAAAGAAAGAGGGCGCGGATTTCGATTCCCTCGACGGTGAGCCGAGTAAAATCTTTATTATGACCCTCTCTCCGCTCCACAGTTCGGGGCCGCACATTCAATTCTTGGCCGAAGTCAGCCGGCTGCTGCAGGACGGCGAAAGCAGGGAGAAAATTCTCTCGGCACAGACCGCCGATGAGGTGCTGGAGGTGCTGCTGTAGTATCCGGGACTATTCCGGGTCCTCGTTTTTCGACTGCAGCTCCGCGTGAAACCGCTTGCCGAACTGCTTCCAGATAACGATAAATAACGCGGCAATCATCGGGCCTATGAGAAAACCGATAAGGCCCAGCCAGGCGATCCCGCCTAAGGTAGACAGAAGGACGATCATCGGGTGAAGTCCCGACCTTCCTCCCAGCAGTTTCGGTTTGATAATATTCTGAGTCGTAGCAATCCCGGCCAGTCCCAGCGCAATGATAGCACCCCCTGCGAAATACCTGCCGCTGATAATAGTTATTATTCCCGCGGGAACGAGGACGACATTTGCCCCGATTATAGGTATGAGGGACATAAAGAGAATGATAACCCCCCATAATACCGGCGACGGCAGTCTGAATACGGCAAAAATGATCCCTCCGAAGGTTCCTTCGATAAAACCGATAATCAGGGTGCTGACCACGGTTGCCCGAGTCATTACCGCCACCTCTTTCGTCAGTTCGTCCGTATCCTGATTGCTTAATGGAATAAGGGATTTGACTCTTGCAACGAGTTTTTTACCGTCGATGAATACAAAGAAGAGAATAAAAAAGGTAAAGACCAGATGAAGAATGAAATTGGACAGAGAAGTGAAGGATTTGCTGGCCAGCTGCATCAGGAATGTCGAGCTTCGGGATAAAATTGTTTCGAGTATTTTATTCAGCTCCACCGGGCCGGTGTTCGGCGAAATGTCCTGGAGGAAGGGCAGCCTGCTCAAGAAACCGCCCACTTCAACCCCCTTAAGCTGATCCTTCATCTCCGGCCACCAGACTCGGAGACTTTCCACCCCGCCTGAAATTTCGTTTTTGATGATGATAATAAGAAACGCCAGGATTCCGCCTAAAACGATGAGAATGAGAAGGACGGTAACCAGGGATGCAAGTCCTTTTTTTCGGTTGAACAGCCGTCTGAAAAATGCAAAAACTCTCCAGAAGATATTCGCTAGGATAAACGCCAGAAAGATATCGATAACAAACGGCGCTAGTACCCGGTAAAAGGCAATGGTAAGCCCTACGAGGACGAGGACGAAAAAGGCATCGACAATGGTCATCCGGCGGATCGGTTTCATGAGCGAATATTAAATATCGTAGTACAGGGCAAACTCCCATGGATGCGGCCGGAGGTCGAGGGCCTGTACTTCGCGGACCATTTTATAGTGGATCCACGTTTCTATAACGTCGGGGGTGAATACATCGCCCTTCAGGAGGAATTCGTGGTCCGCCTCCAGCGCCTGCAGTGCTTCCCGAAGGCTGCCCGGAGTCTGGTCTACCTTCGCGAGCTCTTCCGGCGGAAGGTCGTAAATGTCTTTATCCAGGGGTTCGCCGGGATCGATTTTATTGATAATACCGTCAATTGCCGCCATGGTAAGGGCGGAAAAGGCAAGGTAGGGGTTGCTGCTCGGATCGGGACAGCGGAACTCGAACCGCTTTGATTTTTCCGACGTAGAATACATGGGAATCCGTACCGCCGCGCTTCTGTTTCTGCTGGAATAGGCAAGGTTGACCGGTGCTTCGAAGCCGGGGACCAGCCGTTTATATGAATTCGTTGTCGGATTGGTAAAGGCTAGAATTGCCGGTGCGTGTTTCAGCACTCCGCCGATGGCGTACATCGCTGTCTGGGAAAGACCCGCGTAGCCGTCCCCCGCGAAGAGGTTTTTCCCCTCCTTCCAGAAGGAGAGATGAGTATGCATGCCGCTTCCGTTGTCGTTGAACAGCGGCTTCGGCATGAAGGTGACGGTTTTGTTATATTTCCGCGCGGTATTTTTAACGGTGTATTTGTACTTCAGCACATTGTCCCCCATCTCCACCAGGGTGCCGAAGCGCATGTCGATTTCGGCCTGTCCCCCCGTTGCAACTTCATGGTGCTGACATTCGATCTGTATCCCCATTGCTTCTAAGGTAAGCATCATTTCGGACCTAATGTCCTGCTGACTGTCCGTCGGCGGGACGGGGAAGTATCCCTCTTTATACCTCGGTTTGTAGCCGAGGTTCGGGCCCTCGTCGCGCCCGGTATTCCAGCGCCCTTCCACGCTGTCGACGAAGTAATAGCCGCTGTGTTCGTTCTGGTCGAAGCGGACATCGTCGAAAATGAAGAATTCAGCTTCCGGGCCGATATACGCGGTATCGGCAACGCCGCTGTTTTTTAAATAACTGACTGTCTTTCGCGCGATATTCCGCGGGTCTTTCGGGTAGTCCTCCCCGGTAATGGGGTCGCAGATATTACAAATTAAGACGAGGGTTTTGTGCTGGAGAAAAGGGTCGATGAAGGCGGTTTCGGGGACCGGCCGTACGATCATGTCCGATTCGTTAATTGCCTGCCAGCCGCGGATACTCGACCCGTCAAAGCCTAAGCCCTCTGTAAAAGATTCTTCGCTTACTTCACTTACCGGAATGGAGAAATGCTGCCATAGGCCCGGAAAGTCCATAAACCGTAAATCGATAACATCGATATTTTCCCGGTCGATGAGTGAGAGTACATCTTTTGCTGTTGTCGGTGTAGTCATTATTGAAACTCCTTTGTATCATTATCTGTTTTATTCAACTATTTAGCAATAGCCGTGCCATCCTGTCGTTTTACTGCATAATTTGTTGTCTGATAATACATTACAACATATCGTCCTGAATTTTTGCCGGCAACGGCAGCGTTAAAAAGCTACAAAAATGTTGCTGTAAACGAGAAAAACAACAAAAATGTATTGTAATTCTCCGCGGGCAT
>CAYTSI010000170.1:0-5172 GCA_964440465.1 uncultured Spirochaetales bacterium | reverse complement strand
TAAGTATACGCATAAAATAGCCTCCTTACAATACGGAATACGGGGAAAACTACACTGGTGCTTCAGCATTTGAGGAACTTTTTTTGTTTTTTTCAAATTTTATGCCGAACTGTTGCAATTGCGTGGAATACTTCTCCTGCTGACGGTATCGCCTGCGGTAAGCTGAAAGCGGCGGACACACCGCGCGTACTAATTCCGCGGTGTTTCATCCAGCTGCAGCAGCCTCCGGGCGTTTCCGTAGAGTAACGCATCAAGCCTGCTTTCCGAAAGATTAAAACGGTACAGCTTACCAAGCAGTTCCTGTTGGTCGGCCCACGGTGAATCGGAGCCGAAAAGGAGATATTCCTCCGGATGCCGTTCGAGAAATCGCCGCGCCTGGACATCCGTCATAAACTCCAAGGACGCGCTGATGTCCATGTATACCGGCTTCCCGAGAAGATGTTTTTCCGATTCCTCCCAGTCTTTCCAACCGCCGAAGTGGGACGTTATCATTTTAAGCCCGGGGAATGTTTTCTTTACGCGGGCCGTTTTTATCGGGTCCGCTATCCGGTCGTGAGGAAAGGCAATATCGAAGCCGCTGTGAAACAAAATAATGAGTCCGGCCGAGCCGCACTGTTCATAGAGGGGAAACATTTGTTCATCATCAATGATAAAACGCTGATAATAGGGGTGCAGCTTGATTCCTTTGAAACCGGCCGCGGAGATTTCTTTCAGGTGACGCAGGACGGCGGGATCATCCGGATGGACCGACGGAAAGGGAATCAGCCGCCCGCTCCTGACGGCACCGGACCAGTCGAGTATCGGCCGGAACTGCTCCGGCTTCGTTGCAATGGAAGCGACAACGGCTGTCCGCACCCCCGCCGCGTCCATGGAGGCAAGAAGAGTTCCGACGGTGCCGTCCAGCTTCGCCTTGATGACCGCTTCCGCTTCCAGTGCCGGGATCGCCTTTTCGGCAACATTATCCGGAAAGGCATGGGTGTGAATGTCGATAATCTTGTTAGGCATTGTTCCGCAAGTACCCGTCAATCTTTTTGTTGATGCCTGATAGGGCGGCGTAGGAATCGGCAAACACCGTATAGGGTGCTTTGTACTTCTCCGCGGCCGCCGCGTTCGGGACTTCCCGCCGGGACTCACGGACCAGCTGTTCAGCTTCGCGAAAGGAGGAGAAGACACCTGTCCCAACAAAGCCTGCAATTGCAGCGCCGAGGGATGTTGCTTCGTCTAATACGTCCATGATCAGAAGGTCTTTATCCCAAATGTCGGCGGCCAGACTGCAGAGAAAACGGTTTTTAAAACCTCCGCCGATGCACCGGACTTCCTGTATTACGCCGGCATTCTCTTCGAGGACCTCGAGGATCAGTTTTAAATGAAATATGGTCCCTTCCAAAACCGAACGGACCATTTCCGCCCTTCCCACTTTACGGTTCAAGCCTAAAAACGCGCCCTTTACTTCAGAGTCCCAATAGGGGCTCCGTTCCCCCATTAAATAGGGCAGAAACAGGGCCCCGCCGGACCCGGGCGGGGCCTTTTCCGCTTCGAGAGATAAAAGGTCGAAGGAAGACAAGCCTGTTTCCTCCGAAAGCATCCGTTCTATTCCTCCGAGCCATCCTTCGAGCCACTCAAAGCTTCCCCCCGCCTGCTGCATGGAACCGACGGACATATACAGATTTTTGTCTAAATGATGCAGAATAAACGTCCGACGCTCCCGGTCGTACAGCGGCTGAGGGGTTGTAACGGAATTCCACGCCGACGTGCCGTACACACTGTAGCACCTGCCCGCTTCCGTCGCGCCGGCACCGACGGTAGCACAAGGGCCGTCTCCCCCGCCTGCTACTACCGGCAGTCCTTCCGGCAGTCCGGTACACCGAGCGGCCTCCCGCGAGATTTTCCCGACAACGTCAGTCGACGGCACCGCGTCCGGAAGTTTCTCCCTGTCAAGTCCGGCCTCCCGGATAATATCATTACTCCACTCTTTCCTTCGCAGATCAAAGAGGTTCGTCCCGGTAGCGTCGGAATAATCGGTAACGCAGGCGCCCGTCAACTTATAAATAATATAGTCTTTCACCTGCAGAAATGTATCGGCCCGTTTGTACACATCGGGATAGTTGTTCTTCAGCCAAAGCATTTTCGCGGCGAGGTAATTCGCCAACATAACGGTGCCGGTTACACGGTAGGCCGTATCATCGTCGATAATTTGAGAAAGCCGGGCCCGTTCCGCGTCCGCCCGCTGATCGCTCCAGATAATTCCATTGCAAAGCGGTTTCCCTTCTTTATCAATCGGGGAACAGCACATCATCTGACCGCTGAAAGAGACTGCCGTGAGATGCTCGG
The DNA here is from genome assembly GCA_964440465.1 of uncultured Spirochaetales bacterium. GTDB lineage: Bacteria > Spirochaetota > Spirochaetia > SPDA01 > CAZSGZ01 > CAZSGZ01. The sequence goes on along the minus strand of CAYTSI010000170.1, from coordinate 2,841 downwards.
CTTCATTCGGAAATCGGGCAAGCAGTTCCCGCGTGCTGCTTATGACCGCCTCCCACCACTCCTCCTGCTTCTGTTCCGCCCAGCCCGGGGCGGGATAGAAGGTCGTATAGGCGGAAAAGCAGCTTCCGACAAGCTTTCCCTCACTGGAAACCAGAACAGCCTTGTTGCCCGATGTACCAAGATCATGAGCGAGGATATACGATTTTTTCATGGGGAAATGGTACGAAAAATGTAACCGCCGCGTCAATGGCGGATAGTACGCCCTTACCTGTTCTTCTGTTTCTCCAGCATGGACGCATACCGGAGGACCTCCTTCTTCAGGCTTTCCCAGCCCGGATCTTCCGGCTGTATTACATTGTGTCCCGTATCTATTTCCCGGTAGTCGACGCCGGATCTTCCGCGGGGAAAGGATTGGACCAGGTCCATTGTGTAATCCGGTTTGGCAACATCGTCGTTTGAACCCTGCGCAACGAGCACGGAACTTGTTACCGATGCAGCCGCTTTCAGGGCCTGTTTCCCGCAGCGCAGCAGATCTGCAAGGAGGGGCAGCGGGAGGGCCAGCTCCTCTATTTTTGCTATATTCTCAGGGTCTTCCAGATTCATATCGGGGAAAAACGAGGCCAGTGAATGCTTCACTCCGGGGGAATTCACATCCAGGAGTTTGAAAGGATGGAAATATCTGGGAAGAAAAGGACGGAGCACCGTGCCGATTCCCTGCTGGAAGGGAGTACCGAAGCGGATAAACGGAGCAATAAGAACAAGTCCTGCCGGCGGCTCCTTTGCAGCCGCCTGGACAGACAGGGCGGCCCCGAATGAATAGCCTGCAAGGAGCACAGTGTCGTATCGGCCCACCGTCTCACGAAGAATATTCTGAAGATGGTTTTTCCAGTCATCGAGCCCGAAATGAAACAGCCTGTTCAGTTCCGGGCCGAATCCGGGAAGGAGTATTGATTTCACCGTCCATCCCGCTGCGTGAAGGGCCTCGGCTAACGGCCGCATTTCGGCAGGCGTTCCGGGAAAGCCGTGGACGAGGACAGCGGCCTTGTCCTTCCGGCCCTCGAGAAAGAGGGGCTGATGTTTTTCATCTTGAAACATATCGAGGGGGAGATCGGGAAGCACGGGGGGAACAGCCTTAGCGTGAAAGAAATCGAAGAGGAGAAGAAACGCTCCCTGGATAATAACACCGGTACCGTGTCCTGCTGCGGCGGGGACCCGTTTGCCGATTGTAATCACAAGCACAATACCGGCCCCAATGTAGAGGAAATCCAGAACTGTATTGATCCACAGGATTCGGAAAAGTTTATTGCTCTCCTTTTTTTCAGCCTCCCTGCCCTTCCGGACTTTGCTCCGCCTGCCGGAGAGCCTAGCCGCAAAGGCTAGACCCGCATCAACCCCGCCCCAGGCAAGGCACTGTATTCCGACACCATTCCAAAATGGTGAGCTGAAACCGAGAAGAAGAACAACTCCCGCGGCAATACTCAAGACCGCCCATGTCAGCAGCCGGGAGGAGAGCTTCCGCTTAAACTGATAAATATTGATATACCTGCCGCCGCTCATATATCCACTATGCATGAGAGCCGCTGAAGCTGCAAGCGTTTTCTTGTCTGCACGAAACGGCGCCGGATTAGGTATGCTGCTCCCGTACCGCCTCGGCAAAGGCGATAACGTTTTCAACGGGTACGTCGCCGGGGATTTGATGGGTCGGCGCCGCGATATATCCTCCGTTCCTGCCGAGTATATCAATTGTCCGCTGCACCAGCTCTTTCATCTCTTCCGGTTTCAGAAAGGGCAGATCACGCTGGGTCGATACCGCTCCCCAGAAGGTAAGATCGGAGCCGAACTCTTTCTTGAGCTCTTGCAGATCGTAGATTTCCGGCTGCACCGTCTGGTAAATATCCAAACCGATATCGATAAGGTCCGGAAGCACTTCGGCAATATTGCCGCAGGAGTGGAGCGCGACCGTTTTCCCCGCGTCCTTGACCGCGGCAAACATCTTTCGCAGACCCGGCCGGATAAACTGCCGCCAGGTATCGGGACTCATCAGCATACCCCGCTGCTGTCCGTAATCGTCCCCGAAGTAAAATCCGTCGATGCCCCGGCCGTCCGCTTCCACGGAAAGAGCGGTTTCTATAATCTTCATGTTGTATTCGAGGATCCGTCCGAACAGTGATTCGACAAAAGAAGGCTCGGTATAAAACTCCATCATCAAATCCTGCATTCCCCGAAGACTCCAGGCCCGCTCAAAATAACTCAGCCCGATTTTGCCGAATATGTACCGGTCACGCCCGGCTGCAAGTATGTTTGCCGTTTTCTCCTTCACCGCCTCCGGGTCGGGTTCAGGAAAGGAATATACGCCGATGTCAGCATCAGGGATCAGATACTCCTCCACCACGCCGATGTCCTTATCGATGCCGGTCCTGTCCCAGACAACGCCAAACTCGTCTTCGAATCGGCCGGGGCTTACTTCCCTTCCGCCGATATTGTAACTGATTTTTTCACAGTGGTTTCCCGCCCACTCGTTGAATCTCCCGGCTTTCAGGCCAAGCCTGGTTTCCAGCGCCGTTGTAAGTTCGGAAGTACATTCGATGTTCCAGGGTGCTATGTCCGGCTGCAGATGTTCCAACGCCGCTCCTACCCGCTCCCGCTTTGTCATACCTGTTCCATCCTCTCCCGCAAATACAGAAGCGATTCCGTCAGCTGCTCCCGTAACAGAGGGTCGCTGTAGTCGCGGCCCATTTTCGGCCCGCCGATTTCGTAGTAACCCACTATTTCCTCCACCGGCCAGTCCGCCGCGCGGCGGTGTACAATAGATAAAACTTCGTCGATATTAACGATACCCCG
>CAYTSI010000169.1:0-5172 GCA_964440465.1 uncultured Spirochaetales bacterium | reverse complement strand
TATATACTACCCGGCGAAAGGGGCGAATACGGTTCCGGGCACATTGGTTTCAAGGAAAAATAGTCCGCCGGAAAGGGGGTGTTCCTTTCTCTTTTTCTCGTCGAGGGTAAACCGGGCGGTAGTTATATAGAGTGTAGTAAGTTCTTTGCCGCCGAAGGCGCAGGCGGAAACATTGGGACATGGCAGCGTATATGTTTCCAGTTTTTTTCCGGTTTCAGGATTCCACCTGCATACCGATCCGTCACCCCAGTGTGCAATCCAAAGCATCCCTTCGGCGTCAATTGCCATTCCGTCGAAATAGCCAGTTTCCGTATTCCCGTCTATTGCCGTTTGACGGTTGGAAATGCTTCCGCTGACATCGTCGTAATCAAAGGAGTAAACTTTTTTAGGAAGGGTATCTACAAAGTACATCTTTGTTTTATCCCGGGTCCAGACGATTCCGTTTGCCAGAGATACGGGTGAGAGCATTGTATGGACCGACCCGTCCGGATCGAGACGGTAGAGGGCCGACCGTTCGGCTTCCCCGTTTTTGTGCAGTGTTCCGGCCCAGAACCTTCCCGAGGGGTCGCATTTCCCGTCGTTAAACCGGTTTTCCGGTTTATCTCTCTCGGGATCCGCGATAAGCTTCAAATTTCCCGTTTCGGGTTCGAAAAAATGAAAACCGTTTTCCATTGCCAGGAGCAATCCTCCTGCTGCCCTCCGAACAACCGCCGTCGGCATGGAAGAAAGCGGGTAAAGTCTGTTAATATTCCCGACCGGATCGTAGATGTAGAGGCTTTTATCTATAATGTCGACCCAATAGAGAACTTCTGTTTCGGGGTCCCACAAAGGACCTTCACCTAATTCAGCTTTTTTGTCGATCAGCAATTCGGGCTTACCCACGGGAACCTCCTTTATTGTGCCTGTTATGGCTCGATAATAATTTTTACCGCATCCCCACGTTCAGCTTCTTCGAAAGCTTCGGACCAGTCGTCAAGTGAATAAATATTATCTATAAAATCCCGGACAATGACCCTGCCGGTTTGAAGAAAGCCAAGACAAGTTTCCCAGCTGACATAATCGGAGGAGAAGCTGTAGATTATTCGAGGAGCGCGTAAGGCCGTTTCGGTCCAGGGTATTGCGATTTTTTTAGAAGTTAAACCGAGAGCACAGAATGTTCCGTCCTTCCGTATGAGAGAGAGCCCCTGAAGTATTGCCTCGGGAGATCCCGATAAATCGACAACCAGGTCCGCGCCCAGCCCGTGAGTATGGTCCTGTATGACCGGGAGGGGATCGCTTTTTTGAACATTAATGGTAAGGTCGGCGCCGAGGCTGCGGGCCAGGCGGAATCTGCTCCGTTCATCCGTATTCAGTCCGGTAATGAAAACCTTTTCCGCCCCTGCGGCCTTTACCAGCTGTACGGCAAGCAGAGCGATCGGCCCGCAGCCCAAAATAAGTACTGAATCCCCGGCCGAAACATTTCCTCTGCCGAGAATTCCGTATGCGGCGACCGCCATCGGTTCTGCCAATGAAGCTTCCCGGTAGGATACGGTATCCGGTATCCGGTGCAGTAAACTTGCGTCAACGGCGATGAAATCGGCAAACGCGCCGTCTGTAGCGTAGCCCGGAGATGTTTTACTCATGCAGAAATGGCGTTTTCCGGTAAGACAGTAAAAGCATCTGCGGCATGCTCCGAAGTGCTGTTCGGCAACGACTCTGTCGCCGGGCTTCCAGGTTCTTACCCCGTCTCCGACTTGCTCTATTATTCCAGAAAATTCATGGCCGACGATTACCGGCGGGTTATACGGAAATTGATCGTTCATGATTTTAACGTCGGTACCGCAGATGCCCACGGCCTTTATTCGGACTAGAACCTGATCCTCCTTCAAAGACGGCACCGGTACCTCTCTCAGCTCCATCCCCTCTTTTCCGGTTGAAAATTTTACCAGAGCTTTCATCAGCGGCCCTCGATACTGGAGGACTGAAAATTTTCTCTGCTTATCAACTGCGCCGTCATTCCTCCGTCAGCGACTATGTTCGCTCCGGTAATATAGGATGATTCATCTGACGCGAGAAACAGGGCGGCGGATGCTATTTCATCTACCGAACCCGGTCTGCCTATCGGTATGTTCGAAGCCCAGTATTCCCGGCAGACTTCTTTGTTCGGCGCGGCGTTCATGATATCTTCCCAAATCTGTGTATCGATTAAACCGGGAGAGAGGGCGTTGAAACGGATATTTCTTGCGGCGTATTCCACGGCCAGGGCTTTTGTCATTCCTACGATGCCCCATTTTGCCGCGTCGTAGGGCGCTGCTCCAGGAAGACCGGCAATGGTATGGACCGATGTCATATTGATGACACTACCTGCGCCCTGCCCGAGCATTGTATCGATAAATGCCCGGGTGCAGAGGTAGGTGCCTTGGAGATCGATATTTATGACCCAATTCCAGTCTTCGAGTGTTGTTTCTTCAAAGGGTTTAACGAAATTCACACCCGCATTATTCACCAGAATATCGATGCGTGCGTGCTTCTCAAGAACTGTATCCGCCATACTCTTCACCTGATCCGGCATGGACACATCACACTGAAAAAACTCGGCTTTCCCGCCGTTGTGCAGGATATTTTCCACTACCGGCAGTCCGTTCTCTTTCCTTCTCGATACTGCCACGACGAATGCACCCTCCGATGCGAACCGTTCGGCAATACCTTTTCCGATTCCTGCGCCCGTACCGGTAATAACGGCTGTTTTGTCTGTTAGTCTTCTCATTCTATACCTCCCGTTAGCAGATTAACCGACGGGTGAAGGTTGAATAAATGAATAAAAATGCACTTTACTAGAAAAAATATTTATATCACAGGTCAAAATAGTATATACTATGCAGCTTGTCATCGTTTACAATACAATGCTATGAAGAGAAGTCCTGCGAATAAACTGCGACTTCAGTATAAAATAATCATCCTGTTCTTTACTTCGTTCATACTGCCGATTATCGTGTTCGGCAGCTTTCTCCTATTCTCATTCCGCAGGATATTAGAGAATAACTTGTATAACAATCAAACTACCTCGCTGCAGCAGTTTAAAGATGGTTTTGATAAGTATTTAATCGATTTTGACCGTATTTCCCGTTCACTATCCTATGATATCACTTTTTCCCGTGCTCTTTCCAAAGGGTCGAAAGATTTCCCGGATATCCGGGATTTCGATGGCCATACGGAATCCATTATTAGCCGATTATCTGCCATTGTCAATGAAAATTCAGATATACGTTCGGTTCACTTGTTTACCGATTCAGGAACTGTATACTCCACCACGGAAGAATCGTTGTCACCCTCCGCCGGATTTATACGAAATTCGGATTGGTTTCGGCAAATTCAGGATGGTCAATTTAGGGCTGTCTTATTGAATCCGACGGACATTTTGAGTTTAAGCAGCATTAATGAGGAAATTATACCGTTTGCTACGAATATTAAGATAACTTATCTAAGACAAAAGGAAGTGAAAAACGGCGTACTCATTTTTATTCTATCCAGAGACTTTATCGATCAGCTTCTTTCCCGGCGGTATGAGTTTGTAGATACCCTCTTCCTATTTAATATGAGGGGAGAACTTATTTATTCCAGCAATGATGAAATCGTCGTTAAGGTTCTTCCCGAGAAGATGATTGAAAAAATCAACACTGTCGGACAAGGGCATCATCGTATGAACGCGAAAAAACTAGCACCTACCTTAATGAGCTTTATCACCTCCCGTTTCAATAATATTAAAATCGTGAGTTCATCTTCTACTGATAAGATTCAAAGCGATATACAGCTTCTCTCCCGCTTTACAATTCTCTTTCTCGTCCTGCTGGGGATGGTATTTATATTTTTTATTTTTTTATTGTCCCGATCGATCTCTCGTCCTATCGATAATCTCAACCGGATCACGCATGAACTGGAAGAATTTAATTATGACCATTACACCATCCTTCCCGGGGCAAAACAATCGGGACTGCTCGATACCTACTTCAATCATCTTATCGAAATTCTCGATTCCATGATCCTGCAAATTAATGAACATCACAAAAAGGAAAAGGAGCAGGAGCTGCTTATCCTTCAATCACAAATCAACCCTCATTTTATCAACAATTCTCTCAATGCAATCCGGACGATGGCGGACATTAAAGGGGAACACGAACTTGCCCATGCCGTCCGTTCGTTGATCCATCTGCTGCAGTCTTCGATAAAAATCGGGCAGATTTTTATCAGCATACAGGAGGAAGTGTCCCAGATAAAGGATTACATTTATCTGCAGTCTCTCCGATATTCAAACAGCTTTACCGTCAATTACGACATCGATGCCGATGTATTGCATTATAAAACGATTAAGTTCATTCTGCAGCCGATCGTAGAAAACGCGGTGTTTCACGGGGTCAATGCAATGAAGTCGGGCGGCGAAATTTTGATTTCAATACAAAAGCGGCGGGAGCGGATAGAATATTCGGTAGGTGATAACGGAGCGGGTATTTCACCGGTCCTGCTAGAGAAACTGCTTCAGGGTCCGTCGGATAACGGCGAAACCGACCGGATTGGTCTGATGAATGTCAATTTACGGTTGAAGAAATATTTCGGTGAAGAGAGGGGCCTTACGATATCAAGCAGGCAGGGGGCGGGTACGGTCGTAAGCTTCTCGATTCCCGCGGAGTTAAAAGAAGGAAGTAGCGCATGAAAATCCTGATAGTAGACGACGAGCCGCTTGTCCGAGAGGGTCTGCAATCCACTCTGCATTCTTTGCGGGGAGAATACGATATTTGGGATATACGGGAGGCATGCAACGGCAGAGAGGCCATCGATATTCTTCATGATTATACTCCCGATATTATTTTTACCGATATTAAGATGCCCCGGGTAAACGGAATCGATCTTATAAAATGGGTAGAACAGAACGGCGGGACTTCTACAATGATTGCCCTTTCATGCTTCGACGATTACAGCTATGTGCGGGAAGCATTTAAGTACGGAGCATTGGACTACGTTTTAAAATATGATATTGATCGGAAATCGATAAAAAAACTTTTAGATACGGCTCTCGAATCATCGTTTTCCACCGGCGAAACGAGCAGATCCGCGGTTCCCTCCGGTGCAGCTGCATCTCTGTTCCCGGATGAAAACGTGTTTCTGAATACATTCGAACAGCGGATCGACAATGAGGTA
>CAYTSI010000168.1:0-5224 GCA_964440465.1 uncultured Spirochaetales bacterium | reverse complement strand
CATTTATTATATCGCGGCGCCGGTCATCGCCGCGGCCGCCCTGTTTTCCTTCTTCATCACCGCGTCCGCGAAAAAGGGGCGGGCGATGTAATCCCCGCCCTCCTCTTATCGGTTATCCGTATTGACAACGGATAACCGATACATTAATATGTATGTATGAAAGCAATTACTATTAATGTATCCGAACCGGTTTATCGGGTTTTCCGGAAATACGCGGAAGCCCAGGACAGAAACACCTCGGAGCTAATCCGGGAAGCTATGGAACTGTACAAAGCCGAAAAAATAGAAAAAAAATCAAGCATACGTCATTTGCGGCCCTTCTCAGTCGGTAAAGTCCTTGTTCCCGTCTCGAAACGAGAAGATTACTTGGAAGAGATGCTCGATGAAAATCGGGATTGATACTACATTTCTTCTCGAAGTTGAAATCATCGAACATCCGGGCCACAGGAAGGCATATGAATACAAAAATCATGTTCTCGATTCTAACGATTCTTTTGTGCTGGCTCCCCAGACGGTAAACGAATTTATTCACATCGTTACGGACCCGAAACGTTTCGAACGCCCTCTTTCCATGCGGGAGGCGTTGGCCCGCTCTCACGCCTGGTGGAACGGATTTGAGATCGAACAGGTTTATCCGACCGACCATTCCGTGTCCTGGTTTTTTACATGGATGGACCGATATGCCCTGGGGCGGAAAAGGATCCTCGATACTATGCTTGCCGCCGTTTATTTTACCGGCGGCGCGAAGGCGATTGTAACATCGAATTCCGGAGATTTCGACGTTTTCGAAGAACTGGAAATCATCACGCCGTGATGCTCATAAAGCGTTAAAAAATCCACACCAACACGGCCAGGGCCGCGAACAGCACGGCCATTGCTATTTTCGCCGCCGCGACTCGATCTTTAAAAAACGAGGCGACCTTTTCATGGCGGATTCCAAACAGGACGACAACTAAAACCGCTAACAACGGTACAATAAAGGCAAAGTTATAGAGAAACAAACTGCCGAGCCCGAGCCAGGTTGCGTCGGTCTGGACCATAAACGCGATGGTTGGAAAGTAAATCTGCCCGGTACAGGCGAGTTCCAGCACCGCGACGAAAAGGCCTGTTACAAATACCCCCGCCGCGAAGGCGGCCGAACCGGCCCCGGTCCGAATCGCCGTATGTATTTTCCTTTTTACCGACTTCGGCAGCTGCAGCGACATATCGGATGCTTTTCCCTTTCGAATAAGGATGAAATCCCGTACGGCCAATACGCAAAAAACAGCTGTAACGGCGGTTACGACAATTTTCAAGACAAGCCGGATGAGGGTAAAGTTAATACTCATCCGCAGAAGGTTGAACAAGCCTAACCCGATAAAAAAATAGGCAATAAAAATACCCGCGGCGAACACAAAACCGAACAGGGCGGTCTCTTTTTTCGTTCTGCCCCGCAGGCTTACAAAAGAGATAAAAAACAGGAGGGTGGCAAAGGCGCAGGGGTTGATGCCGTCGATAAGGCCGGCCAAAAAAATCGGCAGAAACGACAGGCGCATTCCCTTCCTCGGGCGTCCGTCAGCCCCCGCGCCTTCGATTATTTTCGGCCGATACTCGCCGTGTTTCGCGTAGTAGGTCAATTCGGGAAGGAGGTTTTCCTCGATTGCCGTATTTCCCTGATACGCGTTGTTTCCGATAATGAAGACCGGGAAAATGGTAAACTCGTATCCCAATTCCGCAAGCCGTTTCTCGCAGCGCTCGTATCCGTCGGCGGAAAGGACATCGTACGCGGACAAACTGACAAACACACCGCTCTTTTTCTCGGCGGCAGGAAGAATTTTATCCGTAAAGTCGTCGCAATGCGCGCACCCCAATTCTCCGTAATATTCCGCCTCGGCGAAATCCTCGGTTTGGGCGTCCGCCGCGGGCACTAAAAATAGTGAAACAGGCAATACTATCAATACAGCGAGGAGAAAAAACGATACGCGGCGCGTCCCTGTCCATTGTTGCATACTTGGCAATATATCCAACATTAAAAAAACGTTCAACCCCATAAAAAAACGGCCCCTCGACATATGATGTTCCGGGGCCGTTTATCCTTTGCGGTCGGTACGTCTTAACCGGCGTACTTTTCCACGGCTTTCTTTATAATTTCATTTACCTTCGTCAAATCCTCGAATTGTTCAAGAATTTTGCCGTCTTTCATAAAAATGAGAGACGGGGACTTAGAGTATTCGAGCCTGCACGCGATCCGGTCGGATTTATAAATATCTATCCGGCGCAGCTGCACTTTCCCCTCGTAATTTTTCTGTTCCCCTTCGATTCGAACAAGATATTCCCTGTCGACGGCTTCCGAAGCGTTATACACATAGGCCATGATAAGGCCTTTCGCGTCGAATATTTCCTTCTGCACATATTCAAGTTCTTCAACATACTTTTCCGCCATGAACCCTGCCACGGCACCGTCCCCAACGGCGGTAGCCACCTGACGGAGCGTCTTGTCCCGGCAGTCACCGACCGCGTACATACCGGCAACGTTAGTCTCCATGTCCTCATTTGTTATGATGTAACCCCGGTTGTTCATGTCGATGAGTCCTTCAAAGACCTTTGTATTCGGAATGTACCCGATAAACAGAAAACACGTGTCGACATCAAAGGGAAGCAGTTCGCCTGTTTTGATGTTTTTTAAAACCACGCTTTTCAGCATGTCGCCGCCTTCAAATGAATTGACGACGGTATTCCAGACGAACTTCATCTTCGGATTTGCCATGGCTTTTTCCTGGGCAACTTTGTTCGCGTCCATGGTGCCTTCATCATGCAATACCGAGACGATGACCTCGGAGGCAAATTTTGTAAGAAACATTCCCTCCTCTATTGCCGCGTCGCCGGAACCGATGACCATAATTTTCTTCCCGGTGTTCCGGGCAGCGTCGCAGGTGGCACAGAACGATATTCCTTTGTCGTTTACAAATTGGTCTTCGTTCATCGCGCCTGTCAGCCTCGGCTTATTTCCGGTGGCAATAACCACCGCCTTCGCGTAGTAATCGGTCCTGAATGTAGAGACGATTTTTTCATCGCAGTCCACCATGACCGACCGCACGTCCGTCAATTTAATGTCCACGCCGAACCTGCGGAACTGTTTGTCGAACTTTTTCATCAGCTCGATTCCGTCCACCGGTTCCGGGAACCCCGGATAATTTTCTATTTCGCTGGTATACGTCGCCATTCCGCCGATCAGACTTTTTTCAATAAGAAGGGTCTTTAAGCGGGCCCTTCCCGCGTAGAGGGCGGCGGTCATTCCTCCCGGACCGCCCCCGATAACAACTACATCATAGTATTCTTTTTTCTTTTCCGCCATAGCGCTTACGCTCCCGTTTTCTTTTTCTGCCACCACATTGCAAGCATATATAAAACGGCAAGCAAGCCGAATTGGACGATGATTGCCGGCACCCATCCGCCTAAGGCCTTCGGCAGGTATACGGGCACGCCTTTCAGCACCGCGACGGAACCCATGGGGACCATAATAACGACCCCGATAACGGAACCGACGACAAAAAAGAGGAACGCCAGCCACTGCTGGGCAAACCCTTCTCCCATCCGCATCAAGGTCCCGGACGCGCATCCTCCCGCCACGACTGCGCCGATTCCGAAAAGGAACGCGCCGATCGCCGTATTAATACCGACCGGTTTAACATTTCCCGCCACCACTTTTAAATCGTAGGCGTTCATGTCCAAACCGAATTTCGACATATTAATCGCGAGATACGCCACCGACGAAAGCGACAGGCCGATAATGACCGCCTTCGTCAACTCCGTACCGCCGGTCAGCACCGGGTCGCGAAGTGAGGCGGTAAAACAAAACCTCGAACGCTGCAAAACATAGCCGAGAGCAATGCCGACCATCCAAATATATCCGCTTTTCGGGTTCGCCCGCTGTAAAAACACCGCGACAATGATGACCCCGATAAACACAATAATTCCCAGCGTAATCTGCCGTATCTTTTTTTTCCTCCGCTGTTCAGGTGAAACCGTTTTCCTGCCGGAGGAGGACCGTTTAATTGTTGTTTCTGCTGCACTCATTCCATTCCTCCTACATAAACCATTTCTTAAGCATTTTACTGCCGACGGCAGCACCTAAGAAGATGAAAATCATAAATACCCAGCCGGAAAGGGAAAAGACGGGAAGGGCCGAGAAAAAATTCCCGATATTACATCCCAGGGCAATCCGCGCTCCAATACCCATGAGAAGACCGCCGACAATCGCCGCCGCGACGTTCTTTCCGCTTTTAAACTTCTTGAATTTAAACGAAGAAGCCAGCAATACGGCCAAGAAAGCTCCGACGATAATACCGACGTCCGTAATCGATGCCTGGCTGTTGGCAAACTTATAGCTTGCAACTTTTCCGTTAAAAGCCGCCCAGCCGTCGACGTTTACGCCCAGCCAGGAAAGGACCTTTCCGCCCCATATACTGAACGGACCGGTTACGCCCCATGCATGGTTTGTTACCAACACGAGCGCGATTGCTAAAAACGAGAGAAGGACGGCCCCCGTCCTGTAGGACAATTCTTTTTTAAAAAAGAATTCCCACAACTGCAGTTTATTCTTCTTTTCTTCCGCCACAATTTGCTCCTTATTTCATTTTTTCGATAATAATGTTCCACTCGCCATCGTCAACTTCTTCCAGTTCGACGGCGTGACCAGCTTCCCGAGCCCAGTCGGGAACGTTTTTCATCGCGCAGCTGTGGTCGATGTTGACAATCAGCACATCGCCGACTGCCATCGATTCGATCTCTTTCTGTGCTTTGACAAGAGGTACCGGGCAAGCCTCACCTAAACAATCAAGTTCTCTTTCCGCCATTTTCTTACTCCTTTACGATAAAATATTTTGCTTACTGTTAGCAAAAAACATGCCAAAATAAGTATCGTGCGGGAATAAAATAATTTCTTTCAATGAAACAAAATGAAAAATAAGCAAGAGAAACAAAGAATAGACGCGGAGAGTACAACGGGCGGCATTGTCCGAAACCGGGCACACCGTCCGATTCCGGACACCTTAGCCAGCTTCGGACCCGTACTTCAGCAGTCTTCGATCAAGGGCCTGCCGGCTGATTCCCAGTAACGCCGCCGCTTTCGTCATGTTGCCCCTCGTTTCCTCGAGGGCCGCTTGTATCGCGTGCTTCTCGAGCTCATCGATCCGTAACGTCGGCAATTCCGCGTTTCCTCTTTTTTCAGCTTCGGCCGCGGCCG
>CAYTSI010000167.1:0-5384 GCA_964440465.1 uncultured Spirochaetales bacterium | reverse complement strand
ATCATAATCCCGAAGAAGAGAATGTAATTGACGATGGAAAAGGCGGCGACACCGCGGGAACCGAAGCGATTCATCAGAACAAGGTTGAAAACGAATATTACGACTCCCGCCGATATTTCATTGATAAACTCGGAGAAACCGTTGAGTACCGCCCGGAAAATCGTTCTCCATCTCCCCTTCGGGCGGACAAACCGGAGGCGGGCCTTTTTCAGGAAAAAGTGGGGAAGGGCCACAAAGAGGCTTACCGTATAGGCGATGCTCGTGGCAAACGCGGCGCCGGTGAGGCCCATACGGAGCGCCCCTACGAACAACGCGTCCAGGGCGATATTGAGGGCGGACGCGGTAAGCATGCTTGCCAGGGAGAGGTTCGGCCTGCCGTCCATCTTCACGAAATTGGAAAACGCGAAGGAGAGCGCGAATCCCGGAATAAAAAAGAGGACGATGAAGAGATACTCCTTTACAAGCGCGCTTAAGGCCGCGTCGGCGCCGAGTAAAGAAATAAGAGGATCGATCCATATCAGTCCCGCCGCGAAAAAAAGCAGCGTAAACCCGCCGAGGATGATCATGGTCTTCGTAAAAGTGTCGGAAGCCGCTCGATCGTTCTTTTCGCCGAGGTACTTCCCGCATACAACGCCTCCGCCGATAATAAGCATCACAACGATGCCGGAAAAGAGGGTGATCAGCGGTATGGTAAGATTGACGGCTGCGAGGGCCTCCGCGCCGGCAAACTGACCGATAAAAACGCCGTCTACTACCGAAGCGGAGGACATGGCGATCATGCCGAAGACCGACGGGATAACATAATGAAAGAAAACTCGCAGCTTCGGTCCGGTTTCCGGTGTAAGGTCTTTTTTCGCCATTGTTTTTTTTAACTATAATACGACTTCACGGCGATATTCTATACTATCTCCCGTGGGCAGTGGAAATCAAAATCCTCCGGGACCGCTGCATTATTCCTCAAAGACAGGCCGCGCGGACACGCTGAACCCTCTTGCGATAATTCCAGCGGGGGATTATCATTTCAAGCATGAAGTCTTGGGTCGAAAAGCTTTCATCCGATTTATTCTGGGACGTATTACGGGACGAAGTTGACCCTGAAAAACATAAGCGCTGGCTTATTGAACGCGTTGTTCAGCGGGGCCGCTGGGAAGACTGGGAAATGATAAAAACCCACTATTCAAAAGAGGAACTATGCGGGCTTACGGATACGTTACGGCTCGACCCGAAATCCGCCCGTTTCCTAAAGTTATACTGCAGCTTATGAATTTATATACCAAAAGCGTTTCTCCTGAATTATACACACTCCTTTGTAATATAACGCGGGACACAGCGTTTGAAACATTCATTCTCGGCGGCGGGACTTCCTTGGCATTGCGGTTCGGCCACCGCAGTTCAATTGACTTGGATTTTTTCTCGGTTCCGCCGTTTGATTCCGAGCGGTTTCTCGATCTGCTGAGAAAAACGTATACCGACATCGAAGTTGTAAACCGTACCCCGGGAAGTATCTGCGCGGTAATAAACGGCTTTAAGATCGACTTTCTGCATCATCCGTATCCGCTGCTGGAGAAACCGATTTCCCGGAATCAAATCCGTTTTCTTTCTCTTCCAGACATTGCCGCGATGAAAATAAACGCCGTAACGAACCGGGGTTCTAAAAAAGACTTTACCGACCTTCTGCTTCTCCATGAAGAAGCAATACGGCTGGACGAGGCGCTGGATTTTTTCTGCCGAAAATACGGCGAGGGAGGCCGGTTCCTTGCCGTCCGGAGCCTGGCATGGTTTGCCGACGCGGAAGAAGAACCGGACCCCGTTTATTTAAACGGCTGGACATGGGACACTACCCGCGGCCGGATAGAAGAGCTCGTGAAAGACATTATCCGGTAGGGGGCAGGGTCAACGTAACCTTCGTCCCCTCACCTTCCCGGGAATCGATTGTAACTTCCCAGCCGAGGCTCGCGGCAAAGCGTTTTACTAAAAACAGCCCCAGCCCGCTCCCGCCGGAGGTCTCCTTCGTCGTGAAAAACGGATTTCCCGCCCGTGCCGCCTCCTCCGGGCCCATCCCCCGGCCGTTGTCCTCGACAACAATGCGGCTGCCGGTATCGGTTGTTTCAAACCGCACAGCTACCCGGCCGGCGGCATCCACCGCTTCAACCGCGTTCGACACCAGATTGTCGATTATCTGCCGGAGAATGCCGGGGTCCCCCGCGACGGTATCATCCTTCATCATACTGATCGAGAAATGAACGGCCTTGTTCTGTCCCGAATAATCCGCCGCCGCCTGTTCTACAAGGGGAAGGAGCGGTACCGGTACTTTCCGAATTTCTTTTTCGTGGATAAGGTTGTTGAGGTTCTTTACCACCGTGGATATTTCTTCCACCTTCGCTTCCATGTAGTCCAAGTGCTTCGTAACCGTCTCGTTTTTTGCCGGGCCGGATACGGTAAGTTCTTTCCGCAGCACGCCCAACGGGCCGCTGATGCCGCTTAAGGGGTTGAAAATTTCGTGAGATATTCCTCCCGCCAGCGTCCCTAAGGCGGCCAGTTTTTCCCGCTCGAACAGTTTTTCCCGCGCGTTCTGCAGTTCCGCCGTCCGCCGCGCAACCTTTTGCTCCAGCGTGTTTGCAAGGCCGTCCAGGTCGTCGTATGCCCGGGAGAACTGCTTCGCGAGAATAAAGGACTGAAACAGAATGAAGATAAAAAGCCCCGCGGGAAGGAAGGGGCTTAAAGAGTTCCCTATGATGATTTTTCTATTCGCGGCAATATCGTACAGTACGGTCGTAAAATAAACCAAACACCCGATAAGGGAGAGGAGGGCCCCGGGCCTCTTTCGCAGTACCGCCCTCACCACAAGGGTAAGCAGAATTCCGAAAGCGATTACAACCAGAGCGTAAACCGGAACAAGGGTGTAGGCGCTGAAAAACTTGACCGGCGACACAACGACAAGAAGCATAAAACAGGACCCCGCCGCCGCCGGAACAATAATGAACACCCGGCGTATGCTTCCGGCATACACTTGCCATATAAATAGAAGGAAAAACGGCAGGATACCGTAGAGGCTGAAATACTCAAGCCGTATCCCGGCTCCCAAGGGGAAAGCGGGAAACAGCCGGAAAAAGAGATAATCTCCCCTAAATAAATACCAGATAAACGTAGACAGGCAGAACAGAAAGAAAAAGAGAGAAGCAGAGTCCTTTCTCCGGTTGATAAATAAAAAGAGATGATACAGCGCCATTATAAGGATCGCGCCGGTGAGAAAGGTTATCGTACCGTAGCGTCCGTTTAGAAAAGCCTGCAGCTGTCCGGGAAGACCGATATAAATATTGTTCGTTAAACCGCCCCATTTATGGGTAAAGTTCGCGATTTGGATGATAATTTCCAGTTCCCGCCCGGGGGCGTGATAATGGAAGAGGCGGGGCAGCCGGCGGCCGGAGTACTCCGCCTCAGTCTCCGCCACCACGCCGTTTTCCGCGAGCAGCTCTCCGTTTATCCAAAGCCTGTAGGCCGAATCCTGGTTCTTTATATAAAAGCTGTAGATCCGTCCCGTTTCGGGAAGAAGTATAACGGTTCGGTAGGTGGCGAAGCCGTCTTCCGTAAGCGTCTCTCCGTTTATTACCATGCCGTTCCACGCCCTCCCGCCGGCGGAGAGGACCGGCTCAATCAGGTCGACGTTATCTCGAAAATCCTCCGGCGTGTAGAGCTTGTTCCAGTACAGCTCCCAGGTATTGCCGATAAGCCGGGCCGGGCCGTTGTCTTCGAAGGACCAGTTTGATACATCGATACGCGCTTCTTCCGACGAGGAGGAAAAAACTTTCGGCACTATTTTTTCGCCGCAGGATACAAGCAGCAATAAGAATACACATACGGCAGCGGCAGCATGTATTCGGACCGGTTTGTTCCCCGCCGCTGCACGGTTCATGCTTCGGGGCCCCTTCTCATCCTGTAAAACCGGTCTTTCGGAATTCCCGTTTTCCGGGACGCTTCCATAACTTTCCCGCCGCAGAGCTCGACGAGATATTCAAGCAGGGCCTGTTCCACCGTCTGCAGCGGCTTGCCGCCGGCAAGCATTTCCCGGGCCGTCTGCATCAGGGCCGCCTCGAAGGGGCCCGTGTCCCCGTTTTCCCCGACAAGGAAGTGCCGGAAATCCGCCGCGTGAAGCACCGTGTCCTTTTTGCCTTTCATCATCATGACCCGCTTCAGCACATTATCGAGCTCCCGAATATTTCCCGGCCAGGTATGGGAGCAAAGGAGGTCCATTGCTTCCGGGCTGATTTCCATTGCCGTTTTTCCGTAGAGCTTCGCGTTCCTGCCGATTAACGAAATGATGTGGACCGGAAGATCGTTCCTCCTCTCCTTCAGGTCCGGCAGACGCAGATGGACCGTCGATATCCGGTAAAACAGATCGCGCCTGAATTCGTCCGCCGTCATATTGCCGAGGTCTTTGTTCGTGGCCGATAAAAGCCTGAAATCGATATCAATTTTTTCCGTCCCGCCGACGCGCTCGAGGGCCTTGTCCTCCACCACATGGAGCAGCTTCGACTGAAGCTCCACGGGGAGCTCCCCGATCTCGTCGAGAAAGAGGGTCCCGCCGTGGGCAAGCTCAATTTTGCCGAATTTTTTCCGCTCCGCCCCGGAAAAGGCCCCCTTTTCGTGCCCGAACAGCTCGCTCTCGAGAAGCATCGACGGTATGGCGCCGCAATTAATTTTAATAAAGGGTTTGTCCCTTCGGCCGCTTAAGCCGTGAATCTGCTTCGCAAGTACGTCCTTCCCGGTGCCCGTCTCGCCGGTAATCAGGATGTTTTCATCCGTCGGGGCGGCCGCTTCAGCCTGCTTCCAGAGGTCCGCGAGATCTCCCTCTTTCCCGATGAAACGGAAATCGGACTCATCATCCGCCGAGAGAAGACGGTAAATTTCCCGCAGTTTTTCCCGGTGGTCCCGCCTGCCGCGGACCTTCCCGGCAACGGTATCCAGGCGGTCTTTCAAGGCGGAAAGGTCCAGCGGTTTCTCAAGGGCGAGGTCCACCAGCCCGTTATTGAGCACTTCTTTCAGCAGGTCTTTATCGGCATACGCTGTCAGCAGGATTCCCGTCTCGTAGGCGCCGGCTTTTCGGGCCTCTTTCAGCAGGTCCAGACCGCTTATACCGGGCATCCGGTAATCGGCAATGAGAATATCGACCGGCCGTTCCCGCAGATACTCGAGCGCTTTCGCCGGATCTTCGTAGGGGAGGCAGGTATAATCAGGTATCAGATAATCCCGAATGCTGTCGATTATGACTTTTTCATCATCAACACACAGGATGCTTATGTCAGACACGGCGCGCAATCCTTTACTTCATCTTAAATAGATAATATCACATTTTTCGCGCATTGCGACACTTTTTTCGCATTTTA
>CAYTSI010000166.1:0-5460 GCA_964440465.1 uncultured Spirochaetales bacterium | reverse complement strand
CCGCCTGCCGGAGGGTCAGTTCATACGACTCACTGTCGATGGTCCCGATGACCTGCCCCTTTTCGACGGTATCCCCCACATCGAGATAGAGGTTTGTCAGGGTCCCTGAAATCTTTGGCAGGACCGTGACCATTTGTTCCGTTTCCACATACCCGCTGATGCGGAAGGTACGCTGGATCGTTCCCCTGACCGGATAACTGACCCTTACCGGGACCCGCACCTCTTCGACGGATTCCTCATCGCTTACGTTCCGTCGTAAATAGAGAAAAGCGATACCGCCGGCGATGAACAGTGAAATCAGGATTTTCGGCAGCAGTCCCCGGGCCCGCTTTCTGTCCTCGTTTCTCCGGTCATATTGGCGCCGCTCCCCGCCGATCCGGGCATCCTTTTCCTTATCTGTCAAAATCGTCCCCCTTTTGCAGAAGGGTTGCGACTCCCTGCTCGGTGAGGATACCTCCGAGGGTGTTTTTTATTGATGTTACCAGCAGCTCACCGGGATTGAAGGGCAGGCTGTAGCGGCGGTACAGAAAAACTTCCCCCCACACCAGACTCAGATACGTATAGGGCAGAAATTCCCGGGAGACTTTGTCTTTTATCAGCCCTTGCGCGATACCCTCGTCAACAAGCTGCTGGATTCGAGGCACCAGTTTCTCCCTGAGATCGGGCAGAGTATCGTCGTCCAGCTGTGAGGTGTACTTGCTGAACTCCTCGATGAGGTTTCGTTTATAGGTAGTAAGCTGAATAAAAAGATACTTCAGCATGGAAACAAGTTTTTCGAGAAAATCGAGCTCCGGATCGTCGGCAATTGTCTCCAAATCATCAATAAGCCCGTAAATTGTCGTATTGATAACGGCTTGTAAAAGGTCCAGTTTTGTCGGGAAGTGGTTGTACACAGTTTTCTTTGTACAGCCCACTTTGTCGCCAATTTCATCCATCGTCACTTTTGAGTAGCCAAAGCTGAAAAACAATTCGGACGCGCCTTCAATAATCCTGTCTTCTGTGCTCGATATTTCCATTATTGGTACCTTTTACACTATTATAGTATAAAAAGTGTAATATAGGGGTAAAAAAAAAGCAATACCCGGGGTCAGGTTTTCCGTTTTTGTTCCGTTACATCAATTGAGCTGCAGAGTATCTGCTCGACACTGCCGTTTCCCCGCCGCTTGAAAACGATACCGGTATCGTGAAACCAGCGCCACATATCCTGTTCCGAGGTTTTCATACGGTATTCCACGGACTGCCTGCGGGCGTTTCTGTTCTCCTTCAGCCGCTTCAGCCGTTCCTCGACTTTACAAAGGTCCTCGGGATGGATATATCCGAGTATTTGTTCCTGCGGAAGCTGCCCGATATGGTTTTTCCTGTTTACCCATACATTCCGTTTTTTTACCGTGTCGTAGAGGTAGATGAGGAGCGGGCTTGAGTCTGTAACGGCCTCTAAAAATTCATCCTTGAAGTGCAGCTCAAGAATTGCCTCCTTCAAATTGTTTTCAATACGCACCCTGTCGGTAATATCACGGCTGTTGAGGATGGTTATAATTCCTTCCTTTTTTATCTCTTTTTTTGCTTCCACCGTTTCAAGCCAGCGGTATTCCCCGTTTTTATGCAGCTGCCGATAGACATACGTGTGCGCCCCGGTTATTTTATTCTGAATTCTATAATCGAGAATGGCGCGGACAGAGCCGATATCCTCGGGATGGATAAGATCGAGATGGTTTAACGCGAGAAATTCTTCCTGTGTGTACCCGAGGATCCGTTTCACCGACGGACTGATAAACTCCATTGTATCGTTTCGGAAAAGGGTAATAAGGTCATTCGTATACTCGGCAATGAGCCGAAGAATAGTGTCCTCCGTGTATCTGCCTTTCTCCATGGTTACTAATGTATAGCAAAGAGCGGTGCGCGTCAATTTTCTGAGTGCTTTACTCTTTTGTTTCCCCCGGCTGCTTTTTTTAGTATAGTATAGTTGGAGAAGAATATGAATATCAGTAAGAAACTTGAGTTTACGAAAGAAGAGGGAAGGCATCTGCAACAGGAGCTGACTGCATACGCTTTGTCGACCTGCGGGTTTTGTAAAGCGGCGCTGCGGTTCCTGCGCAAGCACAATTTGGCATTTCGGTATCTCTATGTCGATCATCTGGATGAATATCATAAAACGGTTTTGAAGCAGGAGCTGAAAGAAACCTACGGCGAACGGCCGATGTATCCGTTTCTGGTTATCGGAGAGGATGGTTACCTTATCGGTTTCGATGAAGAAGAGTGGTATGAACGGATCGGCATCGGGGACGCGAAAGCGGGGACGGAGAAAGGGACCGGCGTGCCGGCCGCGAAAAGCCCCGATGAAGCCCGCCGGTTTGCCGCTATGGTGGCTAAGCATCAAGGCTGGCGGCTTCACCGGGACAAGGAATTTCTCGAAAACCTAATTGAGGGTTTGCAGATCAATAAAGAACGGTACGGGTATTACCTCTGTCCATGCCGGTTAGGGGAGGGGGAAAAGGATTTGGACAAGGACATAACCTGTCCCTGCGAATACGCGAAGCCGGATATTGAAGAATACGGCCACTGCTACTGCAGCCTCTATCAGTCGCCCGAATTTTATTTTTCCGGCAAAAAGCCGAAGAGTATTCCCGAGCGGAGACCGGAGAAAAGCGGTGGAGATAATTTTGTAGTTTAAAAAATTTCCCATTTGATGTACTGTATCAGCAGGAGGTGTGTCTAATTGGGTTCCGGTGTCAATTGGATTAACAGATTTTTAGAAGGTATCGGTACAGGGTTCCGGTCTACTTCTTCGCAGCAGACGCTCATCATTATTATCATCAGTGCTTTTATCGTAATATCACTGGTTTTTTATCTAATACAGCGGTATGTTTCGGCGGAAAGGACGAGGCAGCAGGCCCATAAAACGTTTAAAGAAACCCTGCGAAACGTCAGTTTTACAAAAGATGAAAAACTGCTGCTGGAAAAATTGGTCGACGCGCTGCCGAATATGCGGGAAAAGAAGTATTTACTTGTGCAGGACGCGGCCATTTTCAGCGCGGCCGCTGAGCAGCTGCTGCACGACGGCGACATAACGAGTGCCGAGGTGCGTTCTCTGCGGAATAAACTCGATGCC
This sequence comes from uncultured Spirochaetales bacterium, assembly GCA_964440465.1. Classification (GTDB taxonomy): domain Bacteria; phylum Spirochaetota; class Spirochaetia; order SPDA01; family CAZSGZ01; genus CAZSGZ01. The sequence goes on along the minus strand of CAYTSI010000166.1, from coordinate 2,351 downwards.
TGCTGTTTTTCCCGGGAAAAAACATTTGTAACAACGAAGGAACTCCCCGAGGGTCTGCATCTTTACATAACCCGGTCTTCCCCGGAGGGGTACCACGGTATAATTATTCAGCGGCGTCTTGATTTTTTTGCCGTCCGCTTAAAGGAGGACGCGGAGGAGCTTGAAAGGGGCAGCGCGTGCAGCATTTTCTTTAAACGGCGGAAAGACACGTACCGGATAAACGGATTAATTAAGCTTCGGAAAGGGGCAATGCTCTACTTTTCCCACACCGAGGAGATTTCCAAGGTCCAAAAGCGGAATTTCTATCGCAGCGAGGTAAACTTTCCGGCGGTCCTCCGGCACGAAGGGTATGAGGTCCGGCAGTACGAGACAAAGATGGTCGACCTCGGCGGCGGCGGGGCGCGGCTGGTTTCACCCGGCCACGGCCTGCACCAGGGGGACATGGTGACCCTGCTTTTTCAGACCCCGGAAGAAGAAACCGTTGAAGTTGCCGCTGAAATTGTCAAAATTTCCCAGAAAAACGATACCGAATACGTCCATATCCACTTCGGCTCGATACGGGACAAGCTGCAGGACAAAATTATCAGTATTGCCATGCGGGAAGGGGAGTAGGAGTATGACAGAGAATTACGATACTGTTCTTAGCAGGATAACGCGGATAAACGAACGAATTCGTGAAATACAGAATTTCGGGAAAAAAGCACTATACGGCACGGCTCGCGGCGGCCCCGCGCGGACGTCGGAAGGGACAAGCAAAGAGGAAGCCTTTGCCGAAGCATTGGAGCAGGCCCTGCTGCAGCAGGCCCTTGAGCAGAATGAAAATGCCGACGAAACGGAAACGGGGACGGAGGGACCCGCGACCGGGAATATCGATTTTGCCGCAATCAACAGCCTGGGGCAAACCCGGTACCCATCTTCCGCCGCCGGCAGCGAAGGTGCCTACGCTTCTATAATCCGCTTAACCTCCCAGTATTTCGGCATCGATTCAAATCTCATTAAAGCTGTTATTAAACAGGAATCGAATTTCAACCAAAATGCCGTTTCCCCGAAGGACGCAATGGGACTGATGCAGCTGATGCCGGAAACGGCAAAGGAGTTAGGGGTTGATGAGCCCTTTGATCCTGCCAAGAACATATACGGCGGGACGAAATACCTGCAGCAGATGCTGTCAAAATACAAGGGTGACCTCGATCTCGCCCTTGCCGCCTACAATGCCGGACCCGGTGTCGTGGACCAGGCGGGAGGAATCCCCGAAATAGCGGAAACGAAAAACTACATTGAAAAAGTGCGGCAGTATTACCGGGAATATTCAAGAAACCCTATCGAGAGAAAATAATTTTACTTGCAAAAGAATATAGCTGCCGGTACAATCTTTATCTATGAATGAAAAATACGCGTATTATCCCGGTCCCGCCGAAGTTGACGCATGGATTGATGAACTGTTTACCGCGGCAGGCGGTTCTCCCGTAAGGGCGGAGATAATCGATCCGGAATTATTCGAATGGCCGAACAGCAATAACCTCCCCTATCAGTATGCCGCCAGGCATCATCGGGGGGCGGCATACGTTCGCTGTACGCCGGAAACGGGGACGGAGGGGCCGTTTTACGCTTTTTGGCAGCCCGCGTTTGCCGGTCCGGCCCCGCTTCTTATCCATGTTCCCGGTTACGGCGCGGAAATGAGTGCCCATCCGGAGCTGGTGCGGGAAGGCTATAATGTCCTTCATATTAATCCGCTCGGATACTGTACGCCGGAGGGAATGGACCGGGAAAAAACTGCCGATCCGGCTGATCCGCTTGCCTGGCCCCAGCTTCCTGAAACGATACGCTCCCGCGGCGCGTCGGGGTACCGGCAGTGGTTTATCAATTGTATTCAGGCAATTTCCTGGGCCGTAGTCCAGCCGGAGGTGCTCGACAAACGGTTTTCCTTTTTCGGGACAAGCCAGGGGGGCGGGGCAGCGTTAATTCTCGCGTCAATATACAGGGACAAAGGAGTGCGGTGCGCCGCAGCCGATGTACCCTTTCTTACCAACTATCCGCTCGCAGACGGGCGGGGCGCGTATGAGATTGCCAAAAAAGCACTGCTTGCGGCGGCGGACGAGACAGCGGCATGGCACGCGTTGGGGTTCATTGACACCTTGTCCCATGCCCCGCGTTTAACGATGCCGGTCCTGCTTACGGCCGGCGGACTTGATGAGATGTGCCCGCCCGAAACGGTACAGTCGCTTTACAATGAGCTGAAATGTACACGTTCGCTTACGTACATCATGGAGCGTGAGCATTCGTACACCCCGGAATTTTTATATTTGTGCGGGGCATGGTTCGGAATGTACGCGTAAAAGGAGAACGAGATG
>CAYTSI010000165.1:0-5548 GCA_964440465.1 uncultured Spirochaetales bacterium | reverse complement strand
CCGGCCATTACTCCGTTCGCCAGTTGTTCAAAATCTGCCATTGTTACCCTCCGTTCAATATTTTATTATACACAGCAGTACCTGCTGTTAGAGACATAATAACCAAAAATCCTATTCCTGTTTCACCGAAGCAGGACCGCCTCTCCGTTTTTCCGCGGACCTTTCAACCCGTTTTTTCAGCTCCGTTAACAGACCGGCCAGTCCGTTCGGGTAAAATATCATCACGAGGATCATCAGGACCCCGTAAATGACGATATGCAGGCCCGGCAGGTTCGGCAAAGAGGAGCGAAGGTATTCGATAAAAAACACAAAGGGAAACGCAACCAGGATGCCTCCCCAGAGAAACCCTCTTCCGCCGATGTAGGCGATAGCCAGCACCTCGATGGCCTTCGACGTATGCATAATCGCGTTCGGCGTCATCGAAACAAAGTAGTGGGCGTAGAAACCTCCTAAAATCCCCGCGAAAAAACAGGAGAGGGTAAAATTAAACACCCGGTACGTGGTGGGATTGATGCCCGAAGCCCGGGCGGCGTCAATATTTGATCCCAATGCCCGAAAGGCAAGTCCCATATTCGATGTAGTTACCAGCTTCGTAATAATATAGATGGCCGCCATCATAATGAGAATAATATAAAAATACGGCCGGTTCGAAGTAGTCTCGAGAAGAGAATCCGGATTCATTCCCATCGAGCCCCTCGTCAGCGGCGTAAGGGTCCGGGCAAGTCCTAAGAGCGCTATTCCTACAAACCACGACATGATGGCCGCGTACAGCCCGCGAAGACGCAGTGTGAGAAACCCTAAAATAAAACCCACAAAAGCCGCCGCGAAACCGCCGATAAAAATTCCGAACCACGGGTTGATCCCCGTCTGCACTAAGATGTGCGGCGTGGAATTTGTAAGGACGGCCGAGGTATACGCCCCCACCCCGAGGATGGCGGCGAATCCGAAGTTTACCACATTGATAAAACCCGCCGTTAAATCGAACGCTACCGCCTGGGCCGCTAAGAAAGCACCCATAACCAGCCACCTGAGAAGAAACTCGTTATTGAAAGGAGGGAAAAGCGGCAGGACCGCGATAACCGCGATAAGGATTACCCCCGCTTTGGAAAACCCCAATCTACTCAATCCGTGCGTTATTTTTTCTGAAAAACTCATATTGCTTTCGATCATTGTTCCTGCACTCCTTTCACTTCACTCCCGAAAATACCGGAGGGGGCCACAATTAACACGAGCATCATTATCACCGTCGGAACGACTTCTTCCCAGGCAACCCCGAAAAACTGCTGGGTTGCCGTCTGAAGGACCGCGACAATAAACCCTCCGATGACCGCCGCCGACACATTCCCCAGACCGACCAGCATAACTACGAACCAGGAGAAATAGAGCGGCTTCAGCCCCACCGTCGGGTAGGCCTGAAACATAAACAGAAGGCAGGCCCCCGCCAGGGCGGCCATTGCCGTTCCGAGTCCGAAGGTCAGTGTGTGGATCCGATTGATGTTCACCCCCACCATGGAAGCGCCGTCCTCATCCTGCGACACGGCGCGGATGGCCCGTCCCGTTTTTGTTTTCCTCATGAAGTACCACAATCCGATTAAAGCCACAGCCGCGATGCCGAAGGCCACCACGCGGTCCAGTGTAAGCCGCGCCGTTATAATAGTAATCGGGTCAACGTCCCAGTACCGGGGTATTCCCCTGAAATTCGGGCCGAGCACAAGATTTGTTCCGTTCGTCATAATAAATGACACACCCACGGTAAGCAGGAACGAATTCATGACCCACCGTGCCCTTGTCCGTACCCGCAGCGGATGGAACACCAGCCGCTCAAGCCCCATTCCGAGACCGAAACCGACGACCGCCGCGATAATGAATCCGATAAACGGTGAAATAACACCTAAAAAAGGACTCGGATTTTTCATGAGGTACTTGTTAATAGGGTTGAATATGAAAAACGCCACATAGGAACCCACCATAAAAGATTCCCCGTGAAAGAAATTCGGAACATTCATTACGCCGAGGATCAGGGTAAGTCCGGTGGCCATGAGGGCCCACATTCCTCCTGAAATAATCGCGTTGATAACCTGAGACAAACCGCCTATTCTGCCGACGACAATTGCAAGGACAAAGGTGGCACAAATAACTCCGGTCGCGATCGGCTTTCGCGTGAGAAAGTTCTTTTTCGTTAGTTCCGCCGGCTTCTCCTGCTCTTCGTTTTTCTGAGATTGTCCTAATTGTTCCAGTTGTTTATCAGCCATATTACTATCCTTTAAATTCCCAAGTAGACATTTTGTATATGGTCGTTATTCATAAGACCGTTACTTTCCCCTTCCATGGCAATGTGCCCCTGCTCGAGAACATACGCCCGCTCGGTAATTTCCAGCGTCGCGTTTACGTTTTGTTCAACTAAGAGAATTGTCATCCCCTCTTTGTGAAGTTTCTGCAGCGCGTCGAAAACGTTCTGCATCAGGTACGGGGCAAGTCCTAAGGAGGGTTCGTCCACTAATATAAGGGACGGCTTGCACATTAATCCCCGGGCGATAGCGAGCATTTTCCGCTCGCCGCCGCTTAACGTTCCCGCAAGCTGTTTTTTCCGTTCAGCGAGCCGCGGAAAAAGTTCGTAGACATAGTGTAACAGCTGTTCCTGCTCTTCCTCGGTTTCTATAATATAGGCGCCCATCAGCAAATTTTCCTGAATCGACATGTTCCTGAACAAATTGAGAGATTCGGAAATATAACTGATACCTAATTTTGTAATCTCATAGGCCGGCATTCCTGTAATCTTTGTCCCTTTAAAAAATATGTCTCCTCTCATAGGTTTAACAACCCCCGCGATGGTACGCAGGGTGGTAGATTTACCGGCGCCGTTCGGCCCGAGAAGCGCGATAAACTCACGTTCTTTAATATGGATGTTCACGTCCCACAAGACCTGGAGAATATCATACCCTGAATTGATGTTTTCTAATTTCAGCAATTGGTCCTCCCGCTATCCGCCTAAATACGCCCGAATAACACGTTTATCGTTCATTACTTCATCGGGTTTCCCTTCGGCGATCTTTTTACCGTATTCGATGACCGCGATTCTGTCGCTTACTCCCCTGATGACTTTCATGATGTGCTCGATAATGATAATCGTAATGCCTTTATCCCGGATCTTTTGTATCAAATCCATAATCTCATCGAGTTCCCCGGTAGTTAAACCGGCAGCAAGCTCGTCTAGCAGAAGAAGTTTCGGCCCTCCCGCGTAGGCCCGCGCTAAGTCGAGCCGTTTCAGCTGGACCGCGTTCAGCCGGTTCGCTATCGTCTCTTTCGGCAGCGGAAATTTTACAAATTCCAAAGCCTCTTCCGCCCGCTGCCTGGGGCTTTTACTGCCGCGCCGGTTTGCTCCGAAAACCGCGCCGATTTGAACATTCTCCAGTACAGAGAGCGCCGGGAAGGGACGGGAAATCTGAAACGTCCTGCTCATACCCATCCTGCACATCTGCTCCGGCTTCGAACCTTCCAAATCTTTGTGCCCTAAGAACATCACCCTGCCTTCAGTCGGTTTGAGCGTTCCGGTAATACAGTTTAAGAACGTTGTTTTTCCGGCCCCGTTCGGTCCGATAATAGCAAAGATCTCTCCCTCGTTCACTTTTAGCGAAACATTGTTAACGGCGGTAAGACCTCCAAAACGTTTCGTCAACCCTTCGGTTTCAAGAATCATTCTATCCCCCAATTAAGTAACAGGGCAGGGACTTGCATCCCCGCCCCTTTTTTCATTCTCAGCAGCTGCTTACGGTTTTGGTTTCAGGTCCTGCTCCGCCCATTCCGGCGGAAAGATGATTTTCCCTTCGCCGTCAAAATACTGCAGTACCGGGAAGATGTAGTACCCTTTTCCGACAACCGGATCGGGTTTCGATTCGGGAGTACAGGCGTACTCGTTCATAACGATACCGCCGGTGAATGACCAGTTGCCCGTCCAGAATTCATCTTTGACAAATTCATAGATCGCGGCGCTGGTCAGTTCGCCCTTTGCATCGATAACGTCGCCCGCGAGGGCGATGAACATCTGCGCCGCGTCGTAGGAGAGTCCGCCGGAAGAGGGGCTCGGTGTAATACCGAAACGGTCTTCGAATTGTTTGGCGTACTCTTTTCCCGCATCCGTTGCCCAACCGGGGATCTGGTCGATAACGTAGTTGGAAGAACTTCCGGTAAGGTTGTACCATTCTCCGACCCAGCCGAGGCCGTCCGCGATAATCAGACTTTCAAGACCGACTTCGTCAGCCTGTTTGATGAAAGCCGACAGTGACGGCGGTGCCGTGCTCGTTCCCGCGATAACCGCGGGGTTGGTTTTTTTCAGCTTGTTGTGGAGCGGATAAAATTCGGTTTGGTCGATGGGGAAATAATCCTCCCCGACCAGCTCCCATCCGGCCGCTTCCAGCTGTTCCTTAATGCCGTTCCCGAAACTTCGGCCCCAGTCGGTGTCTTCACCGTAGATGGCAAATGTTTTTTCACCGGGGTCCCAGATACCTTCATCAATGGCATTTTCCAATGCCTGCACGTACGAAACACTGAGCTTTTTCGGTGTAGGCCAGCCTTTGTACATCCAGTACCCGTACTTGTCGACGTCGGAATTGAATTTTTCATTCACGACTTCCGTCGCGCCGAAGCCGAAAAAGTGGGGAACTTTATACTTCGCGGTAATTTCCATACAGGCCACGGACACGGAGCTGTGCCAGTTGATAATTCCCGCCTGGATACCGTCCTGTACGACAGCCTGCTCGTAGGCGTTCGTTGCTTTGGCCGGATCGGACTGGGAATCGATCCAGACAACGTCGACTTTGTAGTCGCCGATCGTCCAATCGATTGCGTCCATCGCCATGGTAACCGAACCTTTGAACTCTTCGCCGGTCCTGGCACTCGGTCCGCTGAACGGCCCGAGGACCCCGAGGGTGAAGGTTTTTCCTTCCTCCGTGCTTGTTTCCGCTTCCTGCTTTCCGCCGGCGAAAACCAGCATAGGTGCAAGCAGTAATACAGTCGCTGCTACCAGTACAAAGAAAATTTTTCTTTTCATAATATGCCTCCTTGTTCCATTCTAAGGGGTGTTATCGTATTCGTCAATAATTTTCTTATATTTAACGTAAATTTACAATTTTTACGCAATATATTGTTCTTTTAAACATTTTTTGACTTTTCGATTAAAACCCGCATGGCGATACGCGCTTTCAACGCGCAAATATAATTCCTAGATATCCCCGCCCCGAACGGCGCTGATATACTCTTTGCCGAACATATCTTCACCGAGAAGAAACGCCCGGGCAATTTGAAAGGCCTTATCCTCCGGATCGAGGGCGTCGAGAATTCCGCCGTTTATCTGCAGCGGATCGACAATTCCGCCGTCTAAGCCGCGTTCCCGGCAGAGATACGTAAACACCTGGTTTAGAAGCTTTCTATTCGGCATTCCGTAGGAAATATTACTCAATCCCGGCGCGAAATGGATGTCGGGACCGTATGTTTTTCTCATTTGTTCAATTGCATCGAGCACATCGGTGCCGTTGCTCGGATTAACGGAAAC
>CAYTSI010000164.1:0-5607 GCA_964440465.1 uncultured Spirochaetales bacterium | reverse complement strand
ATCCGGGAATATAGTAATGGATACGGTCTAAAAAGGCGGAATCTTTATAGAGCGCAGGCAGGTCTTCGAACAGGGTCGCCTGTTTCAGCAGGTACGAAACGCTTTTACTCGTGTTCCCCACAAAGGCCATGGAGGCAGCGGCGGTAATCTGTTCGGTCCCTCTGGAAAAAGAGTGGTTCGCCATATAGTTTTTCATAACGTCCACTAAGGTCTTGTCCGGCCGCTTCGTTTTTCCCGCGAACTCATCAAAAGCAACTACGTCCCAGTAACCTAAAAGGCCGAGCCTGCCGTTGGAATTGTTTACGAAGAGCTTCGCCAGTGTAACTTCACTCCCCGAAACGAGGATACCGTGGGGCGAAAACTCGCTAAAGACATGCGATTTTCCCGTACCCTTCGGACCGAGTTCGAGTAGGTTGTAATTGTTCTCGCAGTAGGAAATAAGGCGGACCAGCTGAAAGAGCTTATTTCGTCCGCCTAGTTCTTCGGGATTGAGTCCTAAGCTCTGGATAATCACGTCGATCCACTCGTCCTTTGAGAAGTTCTTCCGAAGCTCCGTATATACTTCCAGTTCAACGTGGGAAATCTGGATCGGTTTCAGGGTGTCGATGATCCAGGGAACGTGCTGCGGGTTGTCTTCGTACCGGTATTCCATATCGCATATGCACCACACACCGCCGACGAGGAGCTTCGGGTGGTCCTTGATATATTCAGAATCGACAACGACTTTTTTTATCCCTAAGTTGGAAAATACCGCTTCGTAAGCTCCTGTTTTATCGTTGATCTGGACGGTAATACGATCAATGATTTTATACCTTCCCTGTTCCTTAATGCGGGATTTGACAAGCTCCGCCTCGTTCCGGTTTACGTAATGGCTGGTAAGAATATTTTTTACCGTCTCGATACCCGACTTTATCGATTCTTCGTCGTTGGTCGCGCAGTACTGTCCCAGCAAATATTCCAGCACATAGGTGGGAACGAGGGCATTTCCCCGGACCAGGTTGGAAAGGTCTTTCCGTACGACGAGCCCTGCAAAATATTCCTGTATTTTTTCCTGTATATTCATCTTCTTCTCCCCGTCATACGGTCCGTTTAAAAATCAACATCCATCTGCAGCCGTTTCTGAAAGTAATAGCTGTACTCCCGATAAAAGGTCCGTACTCCACCTGTTTTTATATCGTACAGCTTTAAGGATATGTATTTTCCGTTACATCCGTCCGCCGCTTTCGTGAAAACGAAAGAAACGTTTCTCGACCGGTTTTGCTCGTTTTTCTCTTCGCTGTCGAAAATAAGCCGGGCCGTGTTGGATATTTCAGTCCCGTCGTCTCCCTCGAACACGGCGTCAAGCTCTCTGGCCGGCCGTTTTTCTTCCACCGGGTTTTCCTGGAAAAACGATACGTTCACCTGCCCCGTGGTAATCTGGTTTTGCCTGTCTAAGACGGCAACGTCCACCCTCTCTACATCATCGATCCGGGTTTTCCGTATCAGCAGAAGGGGAACGCACAGTTCCTGCGGCATACGCCCGCCGTGGACATACCTCGTTCCCCCTCCCGGCCTTCGTATCCGGGTCAGCCCGCGGGCGCATTGAAGCTGAAACGGCGCGGTCCACTCCACTTCATTTTCGCCTAAAATATCCGCGGAGGGGTGTGCAAGCGGCTGTTCTGCAAAGATAAACCGATGGTCCCGCCGTATCTCGCCGTCGCTTCTTTCGATTCGGGACATTTCGGTTTCCGGTACTTCACGGTAACGGTAAAGGAAACCGTGGTCGGCGGTAATGATAATATGGGTACGGCTTAAATTATTCCCGATATGGGAGCAGATAGTTTCCAGGTTCCGGATCTCATCATCAGCGGCCCGTGGCAGGCGAAGTTCTGTTTTCGGATCGTCGCCGATCGCATCCACCCCCGATGAATACAGTACAACGATATCGATACCGCGGATAAAATCGTTCTGTTCCGTTCTCGGCATGTCCATGAAGGTGTCCGCCCGTACCGCCCGGGCCTTTTTCCCGTCGTAATTGTCATCGAGCCATTTCTGCAGTACTTTCTGCCGGTTCTCCAGTCCCGCCGTGCTCATACCGTCGGCAAGAACGCTGTTTCCGTCCTCACCGATGGTTATTGTTTCGTGAGGAAGCAGACACGCCATGCCCAGCTGCGTATATGTCGGTACCGGGGCGGCGAGAGCAGCGGTTTCGACGGTGAACCTGTTCATCCGGCGAAGCCTTCCCGTAAGCTCAATACCGAGTTCATAACGGAAACCGTCGGAAACAATAAGAAAGACGCTTCTGTCCTTCCGTAAATACTGCTCCATGTGTTTCCGGAAGAACAAAGACATCCGATGCGTGTCTAAAATCATTTTTTCGGTTTCACCGTCCAATGCCTGCTGCCACGCGTCGGCGAGGGGCTGCAGATAGGCTTCGGTATAGCGGTCGTTTATTTTATCCAAGAGCCCGGAGAACAAGGTGGTCGATTCACTCTCGTAGCAGGTAAAGAGGAAGCGGCGGTAATCGCCGTCAAGTTCGTAATATTCTTCCCTGTACCGCCGCCATCCTTCGTCGACTGATGAAAAGGTAAGGGAAGTACTTAGAAGTTTTTCCGTAAACCGTAAATAATAGTAAAGCGTCCTGTAATGGAAAATGAGCCTGTCCGAATTACCCGACTTGTACCAGTAGGTTTCCCGCCGCCTTTCGATAACTTCAAGAGCACGGGAGGATTCAATTTTATCATGGAGGATACCTTCCAAGAGCCGGGAGAATATTTGCCGGTCAACCTCTTTAAAAATGTCGAGGCGGACAAGATCGTCGATGTTTCCTATGGTTTCAACTTCATGGGCAATGTTCAGTTCCTTTTCCATTTTGTCCAGCAGTTCCTGCACGTCCTGTTTATAATCCTGATGCTTCCGCCAGGTATCGACGGTGGTGAACATATACCGTGCCTGTCCGCTTTGTATACGTCCGAGCTGGAAATCAAAGACGGTCTGAAAAAGATAACAGGCAAAGCCTTCAATCGTCGGAGTGTCCGCCGAATAACCGAACTCGGTTTTCACGTTTTTCCAAAAAACCTCATGTAACGCATATTTCTCGATCTCCGCCCAAACCGAGGGATTTTTTCCAATTAACGTGTCGAGGAACACATACAAGATAATTTCGGTAAAATCCTTTTTCCTCTCCCTGCTCTCCCGGGTATTTCCGCAGAGTACCGCCATCATGGCCAGCAGCAGTGTTTCTTCCGTTTCCATATTCGGCCGCAGCGTCGACCGCAAAGGCGTAAGCCTGTCGTGCACGTTTTTAAAATAGGGCAGGTGTTCCCTGATAAGGGGGAGGAGCGAATCGGGCACTTCCAGTTCCTGCTGTACCATGGCCGCTTCGTTCGACGCAAACACAAAATTTGCCAGGTTCAAGTCCAAGAGCCAATTTCCCTCATCCTGCGGTTTTGAAGAATAGGAATAGACGAGGAATTTCTTCTCCGGCTTTTCTTTCAGCATCCGGTGCTTCAGCTTAAACTCGTTGTTATCAATTTCTGCTTTCTCTCCGTCTTCCGGCACGGTATACGCTTCGTACACATCTTTAAGCTTTCCTCCGTCGTCGTACCAGAAAACGACGCGGTGCTTGTCGAAATGGTAGTCCAACGCGCTTGCAATTTTTTCACTCATAATGGTCCTTTATTTTCTATAGATACTCAGCCCGTATAACCTTCATATAATTCATGTAACTTCTCCTTTAGTAGATTCTTATCCGGTAGTTTCAATGAATATTCCGAAACCATAGTTGGAGAAAGCGATCTGCTCATAGCATATTCAACAACTTCGGAATCTTTCCCTTTGCACAATAATACTCCAATATTTCTGATCAATTGCTAGTTTTATATAAAACTCCCGTTCTTCCGCACTTTTAGTTTTAGAGATAATAAGCAGATGATTACTCCAACTTAATTGTGTCACCAGCGGCGACACAATTTTGTTCCCATGGTATGCTTCATAAAACTGTTTCATACGGTATAAATTTCTGCGATTGAAACCTTTGTAATTAGGTCCGTGCCCGATAAGATAATCAGATAACCGTTCTACTATCTTTTCTCCCCAGGAGGACGACTCAAGTTTCTCCAAGATATATTTTCCTATGTGCAAGTACAGGGTCACCAGCTCGGCATTTACAGCATGAACAGCCCTGTTTCGAGCCTGGTCGATAAGATTTTTTATTTCAGCAAAGTTTTTCTCAAGTTCCAGTGCTGATACAATTTTTTCACTCATAGTAGTCCTTTATTTTTTCTATTCCTTTTTTCGTTATCCGGTATCGCTGCTTGCTGCTTGTCGGTTTATCCGGTATGGTCATTTCGATAAGCTTGCGAGACAGAAGTTTCGAAAGACTCTTTTTAAAATTTCCCGTACGTGTAGAATAACCAGCTTCGCTTAGTAATTCATTGCCGCTTAACGGCTGTTTGCTGCAAGAATAAAGTATTCGATAATCGATATTTGTGAGTTCATCTTGGGCCTCCTGGGCCTCGTCATGGGCCTCCTGGGCCTCCTCCTGAGCGCTTACCTTTATAAACCGGACCTGAAAGGAGTTGCCTGTTTCCTGCAACTCAAGCTGAATATTAGGATAATCATTAACTTCATTTCGCATCCTCCGGATGCCGGTACCCCAGGCTTCAATCAATCCGAGCTCTTTAAAAATAGGTGCCAATATCCGATTTCGTATCTCGGAACGGCCGGTCCCTAAGGCATCGGGGGGTAGGTTATCCGGCAAAGGACCGGGGCTGGTAATTTCGAGCATATCGTCAAAAATAGCTACCTTAATATCACTTCCATAAATTGAATAATCGCGGTGAACAACTGCATTTGTAATTGCTTCCCGAATTGCCTCGAGGGGATATTCCCACCGGTCCTGCCGGTACACTTCTCCGATCTTCGAGCCTAAGGCTATATTTCGCTTAATAAATGAGATGCATGGTTCAATTGAAGCGTAAATCGCTCCGTCGATTGTAGACTGGTCCAGGAACACCTTGGTATCGGTACCTTTGAATCGGGCACATTCGATTTTCGCATAGGGGAATAACCGATTTTTGATACGGCCTTCCGATAAAAGGACTGCGGCATTCGTAGGGTGCTGTGCATCGCGTTCCGCATAAAGCAATCCCAGATTAACGAAACCCGATTCATTTGGTTCTTTTCCCGCGGCCGATGTAAAATTGTTGATAAAAGACGAGAGTTCTAATTCCTTCCAGTCGATGTCATACACCGGCAGTTCATCAAAGGAGGTCTTCCGCTTTGCCCGCTCCAGCGCTGCAATACCGTCTTCCGGGGCGCATAAATCGAATATGTGGTTAGCAATCTGCTCTTCCAACGAAAAAAGCTGATTGTCGGGAACTCCGATTACTTCCCTGGGTTCATTCTGTATGCCGAAGACAATCTTTCCGCCGGCGCCGTTAGCGAATGCTATTGCCGTCCTGGCGACTTTGTCACCTTCGGGCCAGGCTTCCTTCAATTCGAGACGACGTGATTCCGGTTGCAGCCAAAATTCTACTTGATTCATATTATCCGCCAAGTAAATCAAACAGCTGTATGTTGATATAAAAAACCTCGCGGCCCCGCTTTACCGAGCGGAGAATCCCC
>CAYTSI010000163.1:0-5635 GCA_964440465.1 uncultured Spirochaetales bacterium | reverse complement strand
ACCGTTGTCGCGGGGGCCCTGAAGCCCGCGGACTTCGAAATCAGCAATGTACGCGTCTCAAAACCGGTATTCAACCCTGAAAATCCGGGGACCCTGGGTTCCGTTACACTGCGGTTTTCCGTTTCAAAAGAAGGCACCGGTACGGTTTCGGTGTTTTCTTCCGATGCCGAAGCGGCGGGCAAATATTCCCTTCCGCCTTTTACGTCCTGGGAGCAGTCATTTACCTGGGACGGCAGGGGCCCCGCCGGGACCCTTCTGCCCGACGGCAGCTATACCTTTTTTATCCGCGGGGAAGATGATGAAAGGACCGCTACCGCTCGAATCGATGTTACCCTCGATTCGAGCAGGCGTATTTTTTATAGCAGCACCTTAAGCGGCGCCGGCGGACTGATGTACTGCCCGGGGACGGAGGTCCTCCCGGAATGGGCCTCCCAGCTGGGGATTTCCTTCCTCGGCCATATTCAAAACATCGACGGCACCCCCTTCTACCGTTTTCCTCTCCAGGCGGCCCTGCGGCTGAGTCCCTTCTCCGGACTCGAACTGACTGCCGCCGCGGGAATGAAACTTACCTCCGCCACGGAAACGCCTGTCTCCGTCAGTGTGTCGGGAAAATACCGGTTTGCAAACTGGAACGTTTTCCGGATGGCGGCCCTCGTCAAGGGTACGTTTGTTTCCAACGATACGGAAGACACGCTGACAAACTTTACCGGCTTTTCCGCCGGTATGCCGATGCAGCTCGTCCTCGGTCCGTTCAGTCTGCTGGCCGGTCCGGAATTTATCATCTCGCCCGCGCGGGTCGTTTACGTGGAATCGGACGTGTACCCGGAACAGAGCGTTTATATCTGGAATTATTTCCGGACCGGCATTGCCCTGCAGTGGAAACGGTGGGGAGCGGGGATCTCCGCCGCCGTCCGGATGCTTCCGTACAGCGAGGGCTTCGGTATCCACTGGCCCCTTCCCGCCGGCGCCGAGGTGCATTTTATTATTCCCGGCACGCAGGTCGTGCTGCTGCTGCATGGCGCGGGTGAATTTTCGCCTCAGTCGGGATATTACCTGCTGATCGGCCTCGGCGCGGCCCTGTTGAATTAGGCGGCCCGGGATGGTCCCCCACGAGGAACTGCTTCGGATTGTCCGCTCCTTACCGCGGACGGATGTCCAGAACCGGCTGATGTCGGTCACCGACCGGGAGATGGCCCTTGCCATGATGTATCTTCCGGACAATGACAGGAACTTCCTCCTGTCCTACGTAAGCAGGCAGAAGTCGGACCGGGTACGGGAAGAACTGCGGCTGCAGGAGCATATACGGATAACCTACGGGCAGTATCTGCGGGGAATTACCAACGTTATCGAATCCTTCCGCTCTCCGGGACCGGTGAAAAGTATGAAAAGCTATCTCCGCCCCCGACGTTAACCTTGTTTTACACCGACTCTGCCGGTGTAATCGATCCGGGAAAGAAAGATGTTCCGATCAGGGGCGGCGAAATAGTCGTCAACGGCCTTCCGGGCGCCGGTGAAATGGCCGTAATCGTCGATAATCAGGACCCCCCCGTTTGTAAGACGGGGATACAAAACATCGAGCTCGCGGGCGGTGGATTCATACCAGTCCGTATCGAGCCGCAGCAGGGCAATTTCCCGCGGGGCCGTGTGCCGCAGGGTCTCCTCCACCTTTCCCCGGACCAGTTTGATTTTTTCAGCCGGGTAGCCGGTGGAGAGGAGGTTTTCCAACACTTCATCCGAGGAAACGGCCCAGGACGCCAGGTCCTCCGTCCCCCGTTCAAGCAAGCTTCGGTTGTTCCAGGCAACACGGTCGTGCTCCGACGGCCGGGGCTGCCCGGTAAAGGTATCGTAGAGATACAAGTCCCGGTCCGCCCCTCCGAACCGGATGGCCGTAAGCGCGATAAGCATGCAGGAACCCCCTTTCCACACACCGCACTCGGTAAAGCAGCCGGAAATGTTTTTGGTAAGAACATACTCCGCCGCTTTGTAGAGGGCGTATCCCCGCTCGATGGATGTCATGGTATACTCTTCAACCTGCTGCCAGATATCGAAAAAATCTTTTTCAATATCGATCCTGAACTGCGTCGGGTGGAACACTCCCCAGCCGGCCGCTTCCAGATGATACGCCATTTCCTGTTCAGTCACGCAGACCTTCCTCGAGGAGCCGCAGAAACTTCTCCTCCCGTACAATTTCGGCGCCCGCGGCCTCCGCTTTTTCCAGTTTACTTCCCGGATTCTCCCCCGCGAGGAGATGCGTGGTAGCGCCGCTTACCGCGGAGACCACCTTGCCGCCCCGTTTTTTTACTTCGTCCATCGCCTTCGACCGGGGCGAAAAATGTTCGAAACTGCCGGTAACACACCAGGTCTGCCCCGCGAAATTTTGCGGCAGCTGAGGCTTTTTGGCGCCCCCTTCCCTTTCCTCTTCCGAGGAAAACGTAAGCCCCAAATTTTTCAGTTCCCGTATCTCGCCCCGCGTCAGAGGATCCGTTAGGGCAGCGATAATGGATTCGGCGGTCTTTTCCCCGATCCCGGGAATCGAGACAAACACTTCAACGTCTCCCCCGTCTGCCGCTTCGAAGAGGGAATCGATATCGGTAAAACCGGCATCGATCAGAAGTTCCGCGGCCTTCGGTCCGAGTTCGGGAAGGCCTAAGGAATAGAGCACCTGCCTGTAGGGCCTGCTCTTACTCTCTTCAATTCCCTTTTTTATAAGGTCGATCTTTTTCCTTCCGAATCCCGGCAGATTCTCGAGAGAATCATAGTCGGCGGTGTACAAGTCGGGAATGGCGCGTACCATGTGTTTGTCGATAAGCACCTGTACCGTTTCGGGGCCGATGTTTTCGATGTCCATCTGTTTTGTTCCGATAAAAAAAAGAAGTTTGCCTTTTATCTGTGCCGGGCATCCTTTCCGGTTCGGACAGAAGTGGTGCGCGCCGGTTATGATCAGCTCCGTTCCGCAGGAGGGACAATTTCCGGGCATTTTCCACACCGGCCCTCCGTCTTTCGATTTTTCCAGGACCCGTTCCACCGCGGGGATAACGTCTCCCCGCTTGGAAACCGCTACGGTGTCCCCCGGAGACAGTTCCAGTATTTCAATATATTCCTGATTGTGGAGCGTGACATTGGCAACGGTGGACCCGCCGATTTCCACCGGCTCGATCCGGGCAACCGGCGTTATCCGTCCCGTCCTGCCGACTTGGACCTCTATTTTTTTTACCGTCGAAATTCCCTCGGGGGCCTCGAATTTATACGCCAGGGCCCATCTCGGATGGTGCCCCGTGTAGCCGAGAGAATCCCGCGCGGCAAGTTCGTTGACCTTTATCACCAGTCCGTCAATTTCGTAGGGCAGTTCACAACGTTCCGCTTCTTCTCTGTGCAGAAATTCCGACAGGTCCCGCGGTGTACCGGTAAACCAGCGGGGATGTTTTTCGGCAACCGGGGAGAGATCGGCGTAATCGGAACAGAAGCAAACCCGCTGATTGACGCGAAATCCCAGTTCTTCCAGGTGTTCCAAAACAGAGAGATGAGTGGCAAAACGGGTTTCAAAAAACCCTTCGTAGCAGAAAATTTCCAGAGGTACCGCCGCCGCTTCCGCGCTTTTGTAGCGGCGAATGGTCCCGGCGGCCAAATTTCTTGGATTGGCATACCGTACATCCAGGTTTTCATTAATCTGTCTGAAACGGTCCTTCTCGATATAGATTTCGCCCCGGACCGCGGCGGTGACCGGCTGAAAGAGCCGCAGGGGAACGGCCCCGATGGTTGTAACATTTTCCGTTACGTCGTTGCCCACATACCCGTCTCCCCGGGTAACCGCCCGCTTGAGAATACCCTCTTCGTAGTACAAAACGATGGATACACCGTCAATTTTTTCTTCCACAATAAAGGAGAGCCGCAGCCCGGCGTTTTTTTCCGTTTTTTCCGCCCAGACAAGCACCCCGGAGTGGTCATACGCCTTGTCCAGGCTCAATACCGGGATGGTATGCTCTACTTCCGGAAGCTCCTTCGACAAGTCGGAACCTACCCTGCGGGTAGGGCTGTCCGGCTGCCGCAGCGCCGGGTGGTCCTCTTCAAGGGCCTTCAGTTCATCGAACAGCCGGTCATACTCCACATCACGTACAGAGGGGGCATTTACAACGTAATATTCGTACTGATACGTCCGTAACGTATCGGAAAGCTCCTCAATCCGGCGGAGCGCTTCAGCATCTTTCATAGGACTTCGGCGGCGGCGCTACTCTTTCCGAATAAACGCGTCCTTAAATCCCTTTGCCCGGAAATTGTAGAGCAGACCTCCGCTTTCGTCGAAATTGACCGGCCCTAAAAGCACCTTGTATATCTGTTTCGAGGCGGCGGTTTCCCGAAGTACGGCAACGGGATAGGAAGAACTGAACTTGTCCGCCACCAGTTTCGCGTTTTTCGATTCCGAATAAACCCCAAGCTGTACATAGTAGGCGCCGGTCTGCAGACTTCCCGAGGTAACCGTTTCTTCCACCGGTGCCTCTTCAGTTCCGTCTGCCGTTTCTTTCTCGGCGATAAGGGGTTGTTCCGCTTTCTCCTCAGGCGGTTCGGGATAAACCCGCGGCTCATCCACTGAAGGTCCTTCTTCCGGCGCGTCCGGTCCGGTTCCCGGCACTTCAACAGCGGCCGGCGCGGTGTCTTCCGGCGGTCGCGGTTCCGCGGGTTCCATAACCAGCATGCTGTCTTCGGGTATTTCAACCGGCAGCTCCTCCTCCGCGATTTCAGCCACCGCCGGAGGCCCCTCTTCCGGCACGGGTTCTTCGGCAGGTTCTTCCGCGGGTCCTGACGGTTCATCCAAATACGCGAGGTCCACATCAGGCGTACGTTCCGGGGCTTCCGGATCGAGTTCCGTCAGCTCGGGGGTCTCCCGTTCCTCCTCCGCGATTTCAGCCACCGCCGGCCCTTCATCGGCCGACAACTTATCCGGGTCGACGGGTTCTTCGAGGACCGCTACCCGCAGTTCCTCCACCAACGGGCTGGGTGCAACATCCGTCAGGTAGGGGGTTTCCTCTTCTTCCGATACCGTTTTCCCGCCCGGTTCCTTAGGCACATCGAGGTCCCACAGTTCTAAAGGGCCGACATCTGGACTGGGATTTGTCATATACGTTAGGTTTATTTCACCGTTTTCGGGTCCCGGCTCCGCGGGCGCCTCTTCAAGGGGTTCCTCGGGAACGGCAATCGTATGCAGCGAAAGGCCCGGAATGTCCGGACTTGTTTCCACCGCGCTTATTTCGGGGGTCTCCCGCGGCGGCGGGGTCCTTTCCGCCGATGCTGCCGGTTCCGGCGGCCCGGAAGGCAGCGCCAGATCGGGAAGCCTGAAATCTTCATAGTACGGACTTTCCGCCATAGCCGAGAGTCTCGGCATTTCCTTCACCGGCGGCGCCGTCTCCGGTTCTTCCGCCGATACAGCCTCTGCCGCGGGCGGTTCCGGCGGCAGATCGAGTGAGGGAAATCGGGGGGCGGCCGGGACGGGCGTGCTGATTGCCGTGGCCAATCGGGGGGCTTCATCTTCTATCACTTCAGGCCCCTCCCGTACGGGCTCCTCCCGGGGCGGCCCTTCAGCGGGTCCGGGGCCCTCTTCCTCAGCAATACGCGCCTCCGGCACTTCCTCTTCCGGCAGTTC
>CAYTSI010000162.1:2136-5749 GCA_964440465.1 uncultured Spirochaetales bacterium | reverse complement strand
ACTATCTCTGTTTTTCCAGTATTTTTCTGCGGTCCGCCGCAAGCACCTCTTTTCGGAGGCGGATCGACTTCGGGGTAATTTCAATCATCTCGTCCTCCCGGATAAACTGGACCGCTTTTTCCAGGGTCAGCGGCAGGATCGGCGACAGTACAACGGCATCGTCTTTTCCCGCCGCCCGCATGTTGGTCAGTTTTTTTGTTTTACACGGATTGACGTTTAAGTCGTTTTCCTTGTTGTGCTCCCCGATAACCATCCCTTCGTAAACCTGTTCTCCGGCGGTAATAAACATGTTGCCCCGGGGTTCCAGGTTGTAGAGAGCATACGGGACCGCGGTCCCCTGCCGGTCGGAAACCAACGATCCGGTAAAGCGGATGGGAAAGTCCCCGCGGTAGTCTTCGTATCCCGACAGGTAGGAGTTCATAATGCCGGTGCCTTTTGTATCGGTTAAAAATTCGTCCCTATAGCCGATAAGCGCCCGGGAGGGTACGCTGAATTCAATACGGATCCTGCCGTTGGAATGGTTGACCATATTAATCATCCGGCCCTTTCTGCGGTTCAGCTTTTCCGATACGATGCCCATAAAACTCTGTTCGCAGTCGATAAACAGATGTTCAATCGGCTCCTGCCGCTTCCCGTTGTGCTGCCGATAGATGACCTGCGGGCGGCCGACGCAAAATTCATACCCTTCCCGGCGCATGGTCTCGATAAGGATGACCATCTGGAATTCTCCCCTTCCCTGGACGATGTAGCGTTCCCGGTCCTCCGCCTCTTCTACCCGCATGGAAACATTCAGAAGCGTTTCTTTTTTCAGACGTTCGAGGATTTTCGTTGCCTGCACGAATTTCCCTTCCTTCCCGGAAAATGGCGACGTATTGCGGGTAAACTTCATGGAAACCGTGGGTTCGTCAACGGTTATCCGTTTCAGCGCTTCCGTCGCCTCTTTTGTACAGATGGTGTCTCCGATGTGAACGTTTTCGATACCCGCTAAAATAATAATGTCGCCTGCTTCCACTTCTTCGGCGTCTTTTGTCGAGAGGCCTTCGTATACCTGCAGTTTGGATATTTTCAGCGGCAGCCGTTCTCCGCCGCTGTTAATGCAGATAAGGTCGTTCTGTGTACGGGCCCGGCCGTAATATACTTTGCCGACGGCCAGCCGGCCGAGATAGTCGGAATAGCTTAAATCGGAGATGAGCATTTGAAACGGCCGGTCCCGGTCGGCTTTCGGGGGGGGGATCTCTTCGACAATCATGTCTAACAGGATGTGCAGATTTTTTTTAAGTATCTTCGGTGTCCGGCCCGCCAGTCCGTCCCGGGCGACGGCGTATAAAAGGGGAAACTCGAGCTGCTCTTCGCTGGCGTCTAAGTCGATCAGCAGGTCATGTATTTTATCCAGGACCTCTTCCGGCCGCGCGTCCTTCCGGTCGACCTTGTTGATAATAACCATCAACGTCAGCCCCGCTTCCAGGGCCTTGTTGAGAACAAACCTTGTTTGTGGAAGCGGCCCTTCCGACGCGTCCACAAGGAGGACCGCGCCGTCGGCCATGGAAAGGGCCCGTTCCACTTCGCCTCCAAAGTCGGCGTGCCCCGGGGTGTCGATAATGTTAATTTTTATCCCCTTCCAGCCGACGGCACAGTTCTTCGCGGCTATGGTAATTCCCCGCTCCCGCTCTAAGTCCAGCCGGTCCATAATTCTGTCGTCTACGGCCTGCCCCTCGCGGAACACGCCGCTCTGCCGGAACAGGGCGTCCACAAGGGTGGTTTTGCCATGATCGACATGAGCAATAATAGCAATGTTTCGTATATGTTCGTTTACCGAATGTCGTTGTGTCATGATGTGTGGATAATACTGATAAAAAACCCGATGGTCTACAGAAATCATTTGCAAATTTAACAATATTAAGTATAATAAATGAAGTAGATAAAATGGAGCGTGATAAATTCAGCCCCCCGGCGGCGGGGGAAAAAACAGCAGCTGCTAAAACCATCCTTCTCGTGGAAGACGAAGCCCTTATCGCAATGAACGAAGCTTCGATACTCAAGAAGCGGGGCTTTGAAGTGGTGACCGTCTACAACGCGGAAAAAGCGATAGAACAGGCCCGCCGGAAAGATATCGACCTTATCCTCATGGACATCGATTTAGGGAAAGGAAAGATGGACGGGACCGAGGCCGCGCGGCGGATCCTGCGGGAACGGGAACTTCCTATCGTGTTCTGTACCAGCCACGCGGAGAAAGAGTACGTAGACAGGGTAAAAAAAATTACCGTCTACGGATATGTGCTGAAAAACGCCGGTGAGTTTGTCCTCGCGGAATCGATTAACATGGCCTTTGAATTGTTCGAAGCGCACCGGAAGCTTGCGTTTCAGGCGATGCTCTTAGACGAAATCCGGGACAGGATAACCGCGACCGATCTCGAGGGGCGGATAACCTATGTTAACAAAGCGGAATGCCGCAGTTTCGGGAAGACGGTGGATGAGCTGCTTGGAATGACGGTAAAAGATTACGGTGACAACGCCGACCGCGGCGCCTCCCAGCAGGAAATTATCGATGCTACACTGGAGAAGGGACGCTGGGAGGGAGAGGTAGTTAACATTACCGACGAGGGGCGGGAGATCATTTTCGATGCCCGGACGCAGCTCATTTACGATGAGAAAGGAAATCCGGCGGGGATGCTCGGCATCAGCACGGACATTACCGACAGGAAGCAGAGTGAGGAGCGGTTCCGCGTTATCAGCAAGCTGAGCTCGGACTACGCGTACTGTCACCGCTTGAAGGAGGACGGCAGCCTCGAGCCGGTTTGGCATATCGGTTCTTTCGCGGACATATCCGGTTATACTCCGGAAGAGCTGTACAAAATGGGCGGGTGGGGCGCGCTTATCCACCCCGATGATATTCCGGGCGCGTGGAAATATATTGATACCCTCCTTTCCGGCGAAGAGGCAGCCTTTACCGCTCGTATTCGAACAAAAAGCGGCGAAATCCGGTGGATAGAAGATACGGGGAAACCCTGGATTGATGAAGAAACGGGTAAGGTCCTCGGGACATTCGGCGCTGTTAAGGACATAACGGAGCAAAAACAAAGTGAGATCGGGCTGGTCCATTCACAAGAAAGCATGCAGACGGTACTCGACGCCATCCCCGAGGATATTTATGTTGCCGACATGGAGTCCTATAAGGTCCTGTTTATCAATGCCCAAATGAAGTACTCCTTTCCCCAAGCGGCAGTCGGCGACATCTGCTATGAAGTTTTCCGAGGAGGTTCCCGGCCCTGCGAGCACTGCACAAACAGCAGGCTCCTCGATGAAAACGGCGGACCGACGGGGGTAATTACCTGGGAGTGGTATAACCCGGTCAACCATATGTGGTACATCAATTATGACCGGGCTATTTCGTGGTTTGACGGCAGGTATGTAAAACTGCAGATTGCCGCGGACATCAGCGGCCGCAAACTGTACGAAGAAAAACTGGAATCGGCGCTTACGGACAAAGATTTTTTAATGAAGGAACTGAACCACCGGGTAAAAAACAATTTGTCGATGATATCCTCGCTCATCAGCTTGAAAGACGCGGCCCTCGGCAGTAAAGTTGACTTGTCGGACATTGCACGGCAGGCGG
>CAYTSI010000162.1:0-2036 GCA_964440465.1 uncultured Spirochaetales bacterium | reverse complement strand
GGCGGCCGTTCCCCGGGCATATACAGCTGGACAATCCCGACACGTTAGGCCTGCAGCTGATAACAGCCCTGGTACAGCAGCTTCGGGGGACCGTCGACCTGCAGCGGGAGCCGCATCCGGTGTTTACAATCCGGTTCCCGGCGGCAAAAGGAGAATAAGGTGAAAAATATTTTAGCGGTAGACAACGATTCCATTATTCTTCGGTTTTTAGAGGAAGTACTGACGAATGAAGGCTATACGGTAAAAACCGCGTCCGACGGATTGGATGCGCTAAGTGTTGTAAACGGTTTCGTGCCCGACCTCTTTATTGTCGATCTGGTTATGCCGAATATTGACGGTGAAAAGCTTGCAATGCTGCTTAGAAGTAAAAAAGAATATAAAAAAACTCCTATCGTTATACTTTCGGGAATTGCGCCTGAACGGAGAGATTCTAGAATTACAGAATACGCGGACTGCATGATAGCGAAAATGCCCAGAAAACAGCTGGAAAAACACCTGCTGCGGGTAATCGGAGATATTCAAAGAGGAAATTACCTGCAGTATAAACATACAATCGTCGGATACGATGAAATTCATGAACGGGTAGTAACAAAGGAGCTGCTCTACTGTAATAAACATTTTGAAGTGCTCCTGGCCAATATTTCCGACGGCTATGTGGAATTATCAGGAAATTACACAATCGTTTACGCGAACAAGGCCGCCTTGGAAATTATCGGTACAACGATGGAAAATTTCTTAGGCGGGTGTTTTTTAGATTTTTTCGAAGAAGAAGCACGGAACACGGTATCCTCGTTTTTCAATACCGTTACTGATAATTTCGCGGTCCTCGGGAATGAAAATCCGATTGCCGTTAATAACAGGCATGTTGTTTTGGAAGTATCTCCTCTACAAATTGCCGCTTACAAATCGATGCTTGTTGTTGTAAAAGACATTACCCTTCAAAAGCATATCGAAGAGCAGCTGAAAAACACCTTAAAAGAAATAAATCACCGGGTAAAAAATAACCTCGTAAATATAACGGCCCTAGCGAATATTGAGCTTGAAGCGGAGAAAAAAACAAAGCGGGAATCAATTGAAGATTTAATAAGCCGGATAGGATCGATAGAAGTGATGCACGAACTTCTCTACTCCGGCGAGTCCTTCTCCGAAATAAATATAAAGACCTACATTACAAACTTTGTCGAGAAGGTCGATATCTTTTACCATAAAGAGGACACGACAGCCGCTTTCAACCTAGATATCGAGCCCTTACGGTTTACAACAAAGCTGACAACCACGATTGGAATCATCTTGTCGGAGTTTATCACGAATTCCTTTAAATACGCGAATGATGTGGGCCGCGTAACCATTTCAATTTCGCTGCGCGGCGCCGGTAATGAATACGCCCTTGTCTACTCCGATTCGGGGACCGGTTTGGCGGGAATAAACAGCATTGACGATTTAAACACAGGCACCGGCATCCTTCTCATAAAAGAACTGGTTGCCGGGTTACATGGTACGTTTGCATTGGATACAGCCGTAACGACAACCTTTTCAATCCGGTTTCCGAAAGACTAAAAGTGCAGTACAGCGGCTGCCGGCGGGCTGTAAGGTTTCAGTCCCTGGACAAATTACGATTATATAATACTTTGCCATTCTTTTCTGCGGTCTCTGCGATGGGGTGCCTGCCTGAATCGATCTCTTCTGCAGTGTATACAAAACAGTCAACATCAAGCGGGATTGATTCAAAATACGGAAGGTAGCGGGAGGGTCTGTCAATAAACCGTTCAGTACTTCCGTCGACGATAACGAGCAAGTCTACATCGCTTGAAGGGAGCGCCGCCCCTTCGGCAACGGAACCGAACAGAATTACTCTACGGACTTCCGGTTTTTCAGCGGTGAGCTCTCCGACTATAGTTATTATTCTTTCTTTCAGAAGGTCACGGTCAAGAAAGAAAACCTTCACAGAACCGTATAATTTTTTCTGAATTATCGATTGCATTATCAGCGTCACCTTTCGTAATATAATCGGCTGGAGTTCCTTCACCCCACCCGTT
>CAYTSI010000161.1:0-5761 GCA_964440465.1 uncultured Spirochaetales bacterium | reverse complement strand
TCATAATAGTATTTTATCAGATACCATGTTTTTCCGATACTAACTATAGTACAGCATGATGAAGCGGACACCGCACCCTATTTTTAACAGAGAGTATAGACGGTCCCTTTTGTATCTCGGAAAATGGACATTTGTCGCGATCCTCTCCGGATGCATCGGTACGGGTATTGTACAGGGGTTCAATTATATTTTGTCCAATTGTGCAAACCTCATGGAACGGACCTTCCATTTTCTTCCGGTTTGGACAATTGCCGGGGCCCTTATATGCGGCCTTGTACTCTATCGGTTCTCACCCGGCGCCGCCGGAGAGGGAATTCCGTCATACCTGCGGAGTCTGCATACAAACAAGGGGGTCCTCAATCCAAAGGAAACCTTCTTTAAATTCTGGGCGGCACTGACAACCTTAGGGACCTTCGGAAACGGCGGTATCGTCGGGCCCCTCGGGCGGGTTTCCGCCGGTATTATGTCTTTTTTCGCGGTTTCGTTTAAACGGCTGAAATTCAACGACTGGGACATACGGACGGCGACAATCTGCGGCCTCGCGGCAACCGTCGGAACGATTTTTCACAGTTCCATCGGCGGCGGGGTGTTTGCCGTAGAAATTGTCCAAAAATCGGAAATGCGCTACAGAGACCTCTTTCCGGCCATCCTTTCCAGTTCCACCGCGGTATTTATCAGCAAGGCATTCGGGTGGCACTCTTTTTATCCGATTAATGCCGTCCCTGAATTTATGAGCCCCGGTCTTTTGTGGGTCCTCATCCTTTTCGCGCTGCTGATCGGTTTCGCCGGAAAAGCATTTACCGCTTTATACATTCTTGCCGCGAGAATATTTAAACGGGAGAAAAACCGGCAGATACTGCTGAAAGTCGTTGCAGGTTCAATGATAGCTGGTTTCGGAGTCTGGTTTCTCAATCCCGAACTGATGGGCACGAGTAAAAATATTATCGCGGCCCTTTTCGAGCCCGACATCGGGATCCTGTACGGAAACTTGCCTCAAACCATTCCTCTTTTTGTTACTCTGGCCGTAATGGCCGCGGCAAAGGCGGCGGGAAACTGCATAACCGTCGGTTCCGGAATGAGCGCCGGTTTTACCGGGCCCGCCGCGATTATCGGAATGCTGTTAGGAGCGGGCTGGGCGGATATTTTCCAGCTTACCCCCGGGTCGGCAAATTATTCATCCGTTATAGCGGCGGGTTTCGCCGGAATGCTGGGAAGTACGATGAATATTCCCATCGCGGCGGCAATCCTGACAATAGAAAGCTTCGGCCTGCAGTACAGTTTCCCGGCGGGTATAGCCGCGATAATCGCTTTCCAAGTAAACCGGCACGATACAATTTACAGTTATTCAGGATTCAAATAATACCCCGTTCCCTTTGCATTCTCATAGTGTTCACGGTATACTACCCGAAATGACGGACGATACTATTACCCGCCGGGGGCTGCAGGGTCTGTTCCGGCTCAATACCCTAGTCGATACTACGGAACATATTCCTGCTATTCTCGAAGAGTTTACCCTGGAAATACTTCCCGGCAGCATGAAATATCCGGACCAAATCGCGTGTAGAACTGAATTCGGCGGGAAAAATTTTTCCAATAACAACCGGTACACGAAAACCGGAAACAGCTGTACCGTTCCAATTTGCATTAACAAAGAGCAGCGGGGAAACATATCTATTTCCTATCCCGAAAAGAAAATGTTTACAATTGAACCGGTTGAACATTCTGTTCTGCGGGCCTTTGCCGATAAAATCGGTAAAGCTATTACCCGCCTTGAAGCCCAGCAGCAGCTTTCGGAAAATAAACTGCGGATTCAAAACATTTTGGACAGCCTTCCGGACATCATTTTTGAAATTGACAGGAACATGCGCGTTACATGGGCGAATAAAAGAGCGCTGGAAGTAAACGGTAATGCCCTAAACCAATTCTGCTATACGGTTTATCACAACCGGAACAAACCCTGTCCCAATTGTCCTGCCGCGAAGGCCTTTGAAACAGGGGAAATGAAACGGGGAAGCGTCTACTTTTCCGACGACGGCGGTGAATCGGAACAATATCTGGAGAACATCGGGGTCCCCCTCCGGGACCAGAACGGAAACATTATCGGAGTTATCGAAATAGCACGGGACGTTACCCGGTCCCATCAAGTCCGGGAAAAATTACTGCGGTACAATAAAGAATTGCGAAACCTCTCCCATCATCTGCAGCTTATTCGGGAGGAGGAACGGAAAAATATTTCCCGTGAAATCCACGACGAATTGGGGCAGGCCTTGACGGCAATAAAAATGGACGCGTACTGGCTTAACAAAAACATACCGGAAACGGAAACAGCGCTGCGGAAAAAAACGGCGGACCTGCTGTCCCTGGCGGACGAAACCGTCTGGAATGTTCAAAAGCTGATCAGCGATTTACGCCTCGGATTTCCGGAGGACCTCGATTTCCGCTCCTCCCTGGAATGGGAAATAGAGGATTTTATCGACCGCACGGGTATGGATGTTACCTTTTCATTGGACATGTTCCCCGGGAATATCGATCCACAATGTTCAATAACGGCCTACCGTATTCTGCAGGAAAGCCTGACAAACATTTCCCGGCACGCCGCGGCGGAAAAGGCGGACATAGCAGTCAGGCACCGCGATGGCGGCATCGAAATATCAATTTCCGATAACGGCGCGGGTATTTCCGACAAGGAGTTATACAGTCCCTCCTCCTATGGTATTATAGGAATGCGGGAGCGGTGTGTTTCCATCGGAGGATATCTGGAAATAGCCGGTACTCCGGGAGAGGGGACCAGGCTGACCGCGCGTATCCCGGCAAGCCCGGCGGAAGAAGAGGGGTCAATGTATGTTTAAAATATTAATCGGCGACGATCATGCCATTATCAGAAAAGGACTCCGGCAGATACTGCGGGAAGAAATCAGCAAGTGCGAGATCGACGAGGCCGCCGATGGAATGGACGTCATTCAGAAGATCAATGAAAAGCAGTACGACATCCTCATTCTTGACATATCCATGCCGAAACGGAACGGCATCGACCTGCTCAATCAACTAAAAATTGAA
The DNA here is from genome assembly GCA_964440465.1 of uncultured Spirochaetales bacterium. Classification (GTDB taxonomy): domain Bacteria; phylum Spirochaetota; class Spirochaetia; order SPDA01; family CAZSGZ01; genus CAZSGZ01. Next base: position 2,704 of record CAYTSI010000161.1, on the reverse strand, counting down.
AAACCGGAAATTCCAATCCTCATCCTGAGCATTCATCCGGAGGAACAGTACGCTATCCGGGTATTAAAAGCGGGGGCCGCCGGATTTATCAACAAAGCCAGCGCGCCGGAAGAACTGGTACACGCGATCCGGAAAATAACGGAGGGGGGGAAATATATAAGCCCGGTGGTAGCGGAACAGCTCGCGACAAATATCCTCAATTCCGGACAAGCCCCGCACGAACATCTTTCCGACAGGGAATTCCAGGTGATGCTGATGATTGCTTCGGGGAACACAACAAAAGAAATAGCGGAGGAACTTTCTTTAAGTGTTAAAACAATCAGCACCTACCGGGCCCGCCTTTTGGAGAAAATGGAGCTGGAAAATAACGCAAAGCTGACGAAATATGTGCTGCAGCACAATCTTCTGTAACATTTGTCGTCCTTGTCAGCCATAGTCCTACAGGAAAATCAGACTTTGTCTGATAGCCTTTCTATGTTCATGTGGTATCATTGGTCAGGTGAACATGGAAATAATAATCGCGGACGATTCAGCCCTCATGCGAGAACGCCTTGCATTCATGCTCGCGGAAATACCGGGCATTTCCGTAGCGGCGAAGGCGTTGAACGTCGAAGATACCGTCCAAAAAGTGAAGTCCCATCAGCCTGATATGCTGATACTCGATCTGCGCCTTTTAGGGGGAAGCGGTATCGATGTATTACAACAGATTAAACAGGACCCGCGGGCCCCGAAGGTCATCGTCTTTACCAATTATCCCCACCCCCAGTACCGAAAAGCCGCCTACGCGGCAGGGGCCGATTATTTTTTTCACAAATCAACGGAATTCGAAAAACTCCTCGAAACCCTCCGGGAACTGTGTTGTCCGAAATTATTGTAGGACAAATTCCGACACCGGGTTTCCACATATTCCTACAGTAAAATCAGACAATGTCTGATATTAACTTCGTTTTTTTTGTTTTAGACTTTTTAAAGATTATTTAGGAGGCGGACAATGACGGCCGAACAGGACACGCAGATACTTGTTGAAGACGATGAGGATCTAAACGAAGACAAATACCTTCTTTTTCAGCTGCATAACGAGATCTACGGCATCAATATCTCGGATGTAACGGAAATTAATGAAATGCAGCAAATAACAGACATTCCCGACATGCCCGAATTTGTAAAAGGGGTAATCAATCTCCGGGGACAGGTCATTCCGATTATCGATCTGCGCCTCCGGTTTGCCATGGAAGAACGTGATTACGACGACCGCACCTGCATTATCATTGTAAAAACCGAAGACAGGAGTTTCGGACTTATTGTCGACACGGTAACGGAGGTGGAGGACATTCCGCGGGAAAAAATCAGCCCCCCGCCCCAATTTAAATCGGACAAAATTCATGAGCACTACATTTCCGGACTCGGAAAAGTAGGAGAACAGGTGCTCATATTACTGAACGTACACTCGATCCTTCAGGATGAAGAAATACAGAACATAGAATTGTAGGAGAAAGATGATGAAAAATCTAAAACTTGGATTAAAAATGGGCATCGGGTTTGGTATTGTTATTCTGCTGGTGCTGGCCATCGGCGGATTGGCGGTACTGAACATGCTGCAAATTCAGCAGCAGTCAAACAGGCTCAACGACGAATATGTCCCGGAAGTTGATCTTGCCAACAACATCGAACGGAACTCACTGCAGGTTATGTACAATATGCGGGGGTACTCCCTCAATTTTAACCGGGACTTTTATGAATTAGGACAGGAGTACATGGCTGCCCTGAATGACTATCTCGGGCAGGCGGAACAGCTTGCCGCGGACTACCCGGGCCTCGTCCAGCTGAAAGAAGACGTAAAGGTTGCGAAAAACAATGTGGCGTTATATGACAGCCTCGCCGGGGAAACTGACGCAACAATCCAGGAAATCGCGGTGCAGCGGAAAACTCTCGACTCTTCCGCCGGGGAATATATGCAGCAGGCGAATGCCTTTCTCGAAAGCCAGCAGACCGCGTTCCAGCGGGATCTTGCGAATAATGCCGGGCCCGCCGCTCTCACCGAACGCTTTAGGAAAATCTACCTGATGAACGATGCAATCGACTTGGCAAACAACGCACGTATTCTTACCTTCAAAGCACAGGCGGATTTTGAATATGATCTTATTCAGAAAGCCATTGGAGAACTGGACAAAATTCCGGCCATCGCGGTGGAACTAAATGAAATTACCAGGCAGCAGGTCAATATCGATCAGCTGACAACTATTGCCGAAACCAGAGGAAAATACTACGCGGCCCTGGAGGCTTCGTACGCGGCCTATCAAAAACTTCAGGACTTAAACGGGGAGCGCAACGACGCGGCGGACAAAGTCCTCGAATCGGCCCAGGACACTGCTGCAGCGGGAATTGAAAATACCAAGAAAATAGCGGCGGAGGCGGTGGCAAAGGTCTCCAGCTCCGTGGTTATTATCGCCATCGGATTGGCAATTGCCGTGCTCCTGGCAATTATTATCGCCATATTCCTTACCATTTCAATTGTCCGGGCACTGCAGAAGGGGGTGGATTTCGCGAAAGAGATTGCGCTTGGAGACCTGCAAACCGTACTCGACGTACGGCAGCGGGACGAAGTCGGTATTTTAGCGGACGCCCTGCGGGAAATGCAGAAGTCGCTGCAGTATAAGGCCGATAAAATTGAACAGATTGCCAATAAAGACCTGACCATCGACAT
>CAYTSI010000160.1:0-5778 GCA_964440465.1 uncultured Spirochaetales bacterium | reverse complement strand
GTCATTCCCATGGACGATGCCCTTTCGGAGGTTACCGTCGACATCGCCGGCCGGCCGTTTCTCGTGTACACCGCCGACTATCCACAGGCCCGCGCCGGAGATTTTCCCCTCTGTCTTATCGACGAATTTCTCACCGCTTTGTGCGGCCGGGGGCGGATTACCCTGCACGCCCACTGCAGGTACGGAAAAAACAGCCATCACATGGCGGAAAGTCTCTTCAAGGCCTTAGGAAAGGCAATCGGCGGAGCATATGCCCTTATTAGTCCCGGTTTCGGCACCCCTTCGACAAAAGGCATCCTCTAACGACCGGTCGGTCGGTTTTTTCAACTTTCCAATTGATATTGGCGGCCAAATTCGGTATATTCATCATATATAAAATAGTTGTATGAAAAATTTTGACGGCTTTATAAAAACTACCGATGTACGAAAGCACGATTTGTCCGGCCCGCAGCGGACGGCGCTTATCCGCAAGGGTAACGAATTTTTCAATAACAAGCAGTATGAACAGGCAAAACGGATTTTTTTGACCGTCGGGTATACCGACGGAATTACCCGCATGGGCGACTATTATTATAAAAAAAACAATGTTCTTGAAGCATTGCGGATGTACATTCTCGCGCCCGCTCCCGATAAAAAGGACGGGATGATTGAAAAGATGGCGTATATTGTACAATTATTGCTTCATGAAAAGGTGTAGGAATGGAACCGGACATACAGCAGGACGACCAGGCAAAACAGCTGGAGCATATAGCGGAAACATCAAAACGGGGTTACCAGTTCCTGAAGGAAAATAAACTGAGCGAAGCGGAGGCGTGTTTTTCCGAAATTGTCGAACTCGATCCGCGGAACAACTACGCGCTGGTGGGCCTGGGTGATACATACAGGAAACGGCACCAGTTCGGCAGGGCTGTTGATTACTACCGGGGATGCCTGGAATTTCATCCCGGGAACAACTATGCCCTCTTCGGCCTTGCCGACTGCTACAAGGGCCTAAAAAAATTCAACAAAGCCATTGAAATTTGGGAACAGTACCTGCAGCATGACGATTCCAACGTTACCGTTCTCACCAGGGTGGCGGACGCCTACCGGAAAGTGCGTGATTTTGAAAAATCGAAGCAGATTTACCGGAAAGTGATGGAGATGGAGCCGGAAAATGCCTACGCGCTTATCGGTTTGGGCCATCTTCACTACGATTTTAAAGACTACGAACAGGCCCTCTACTACTGGGAACGGATGCTCGCCATCTCGGGCGAGCGGGCGGACATCCGGGTCCTGACCTCTTTGGGGAACTGTCACCGGAAACTGAAAACCTTTACCGAGGGAATTGAGTATTTCGAGAAAGCGCTGGAAAAGGAAAAAGACAATTTTTACGCCCTCTTCGGCCTTGCCGACTGCTACCGGGGGCTGAATCAGCAGGAAAAGTCCCTCGCCTACTGGAAAAAGATCCTCGAAAAAGACCCGTCGAACAAGGTAATACTTACACGGGTTGGAGACGCCTACCGGAACATCGGCAGCCTCGACGACGCGGAAGTGTTCTATACAAAGGCCCTGAATATCGAATTCGACCTGTACGCGATTTTAGGGCTTGCCCTTGTCAACAAGCAGCGGGGAAATTACGAAAACGCAATCGAGTCTCTGCGGGGATTGATGAAAAACGATCCGAAGAACTACCGCCTCTATACCGAAATTGCCGACTGCTATATGAACCTTCGGCAGCCGAAACAGGCCCTCGAAATATTGGGCAGCTTTCAAAAACTCGGTATCAGGAACAGCCGTGTGAATGAAATGATCGAGGAGATACGATAGCCGGTGGAACGGCCGCCGCTGTCCGGACCGCCCGTGCTGTCGGGACATGTACCCGAAGAAATTGCCCCGCTTCTCGATCTTTCCCCCCCCTACCGCGGCATGCAAATTTTTAAGGCCCTCTGGAGCGGCGCCGCGTCCTTTCACGACATCACCACATTGGCGAAACCGCTTCGGGAACAGTTGGCGAAAAAAGCGGACCTGTACGGGACCGCCCTTCGGGAAATACAGGGCAGAGGCGGGGAGGCGGAAAAGCTGCTTATCCGCTGCGCCGACGGCTACGGGGTGGAATGTGTCCTCCTTACCGACGGTAACGGGAGGAAAACGGTCTGCCTCTCCACTCAGGCGGGGTGCGGAATGGGCTGCGCTTTCTGCAAAACCGGCACCCTCGGATTTACCAGGGACCTGACAGTCGGTGAAATGACCGAACAGGTCCTTTACGCCCTCCGCCATACCGAACGGATATCGAACATCGTCTTTATGGGGATGGGGGAACCGCTTCTGAATTTGGAAAACCTGCGGAAGGCCGCCGCGGTGCTGACGCACCCGGAGGGTTTCGGCATCGGAGTACCGAAAATAACACTTTCCACCTGCGGAATAACCGCCGGGGTCCTCGACCTGACCGCCCGGGGGCCCTATTTCCGGCTCGCGGTCTCCCTCGTTTCGGCACTGCCGGAAAAACGGGCGCGGCTGATGCCCGCGGCCGCGGCAAACCCCCTTCCCGGCCTCCGGAACGCCCTGCTGGAATATCAAAAGGCGGCGGGGAAGCGGATTACCTTCGAATATGTTCTGCTGCCCGGTGTAAACGACGGGAAGGAGGACATCAGCGCCCTGCGGACCTTTGTCCGGGACTTTTCCTATATCGTAAACGTTATTCCCTACAATCCGGTGGAGGGACTTCCCTTTACTCCTCCCGTCGAGAGGGAGGTAAAAAGCTTTTTAACGGCCTGTGAAAACGCGGGCATTGCATGCACCCGGCGCTATAGTAAAGGCCGCGGCATCGGCGGCGCCTGCGGTCAGTTAGGCGGTTGTGCCCCGGAAGCCGGATAAAACGGCGTCTACCCCTCCGCGAGGACCGCGCGGACCCGGCGCACCCCGGCGGAGGAGGACTGCTCCTTTGTAATTGTAAAGCGGCCGAGCTCGCCGGTGTGCTCCACATGGGGCCCGCCGCAGACCTCTTTTGAAAAGTCACCGATGGTGTAGACCTTTACCTGTTCTTCATAGCGGTCGGTAAAAAAGGCGTGGGCCCCTTCCCCGCGGGCCTGCTCGAGCGACTTCATTTCCATGTCCACCGGCAGGTCCCGCCGGATTTGCTCGTTTACAATCGACTCCACCTCGGCTATCTGCTCAGGCGTAAGCTTGTCGGGGTGGGAAAAGTCAAACCGAAGCCGCTCCGCGGTAATGTTGCTTCCCTTCTGTTCCACGTGGTCCCCTAACACCATCCGCAATGCCCGGTGCAGCAGGTGGGTGGCCGTATGCAGCCGGGTCACCTGCCGGGAATTGTCGGCAAGGCCGCCTTTGAAGGTCTTCTCCGCCCCCTGCTTCGACAGTTCCTGGTGTTTTACGAAGGCCTGCCGGAAGCCTTCGGTGTCCACGGTCATTTCGTTTTCTTTTGCGAGCTCTTCGGTAATTTCAATGGGAAACCCGTAGGTGTCGTAGAGTTTGAAGGCCACCCTGCCGGGTATTACCTTTGCCGGGTTTTTTAACAGGTTCGGAAGCAACTTCTCGAACTCTGCTTCACCTTTTTTCAATGTTTCCAGGAATTTTTCCTCTTCCTTCGAAAGTTCGGTCATGATAAAGTCCCGGCGGCGGTCAAGCTCGGGATAGACATGCCGGTACATGGCAATAACTTCCTCGGCGGGGCCCGCTAAAAACGTCCCTTCAATGCCGAGTTTCCGTCCGTGCCGGATTGCCCGCCGGATAAGCCGGCGTAAAATGTATCCCTGCCCGATGTTCGACGGGGGCATGCCGTTTTCATCACCTAAAATAAATACGGCTGTTTTGCAGTGGTCGGCAATAATCCTGACGGACACATCTGTTTCACCGGATGAGCCGTAAACAGTCCCGGTCAGTTCGGAAATCGAGTCCATTAAGGGCCTAAACATTTCAATTTCGTAAACCGTTGTTTTCCCCTGCATAATCGCGGCGGTCCGCTCTACCCCCATCCCCGTATCGACGCACTTCCGCTCCATTGGTTCGTATCCGCCCTCGGCGGTCTTGTTGTACTGCATAAACACATCGTTCCAAACTTCAAAATATTTTCCGCAGGAACATCCGGGCTTACAATCCGGACCGCAGGGCCCTCCGCCGGTATCGATAAACATCTCCGTGTCGGGACCGCAGGGCCCCGTCGCCCCGGCGGGTCCCCACCAGTTGTCGGACTTCGGAAAATAGTAAATCCGTTCCTCGGGGATTCCTAAAGAACGCCAGACCGCGGCGGACTCGTCGTCCCTCGGCGCGTCCTCGTCCCCGGCAAACACGGTAACACTTAGAAGGTCCGCACTGATGCCCAGCCATTCATCGGAGGTAAGGAACTCGCAGCTCATCCGAATGGCTTCCTCTTTGAAATAATCTCCCAGCGACCAGTTGCCGAGCATTTCAAAAAAAGTCAGGTGGTGCGGGTCCCCTACTTCGTCGATGTCCCCGGTGCGGATGCACTTCTGGTAATCCACCAGCCGTGTTCCCGCGGGATGGGGCTCTCCTAAAATGTAGGGCACCAGGGGGTGCATCCCCGCCGTGGTGAACAGAACGGTAGGGTCGTTTTCCGGGACCAGCGACTTTCCCGCTATTTCGCTGTGATTGTGTTTTTTTGTAAAAAAATCGATGTATTTTTGTCGAAGTTCGTCTGCTGTCATGGGTACAGATACTATGGAGCAGCCGTCGGCTTGTCAAGGCTGCCGTATCGCTGTATCGCTTACTAGGGCCGGGTCTCCTTGGCGAAGCGGACCATGGCGCGCATGTTTTCTTCCGGCGTGTCCCGGGGGACCTCACAGCCCGCGCCGACAATAAACCGGGGGCCGGCTTCTTCCCAGCACTTAGCAACTTCCCGCCGGACATATTCGGGGGTGCCGTTCCGCAGCACCCGGACCGGGTCGATATTGCCTAAGAGCACCTGGTCCGGACCGGAGTCGGCCCTGCCCGGTCCCATGGGGGCAAGGGAGTCTAAATCGACAATTTCGCAGCCCAGGGACGCCATGCCGGCGCAGATGGTGCTGGTGTTTCCGCAGATATGGAGCCGGACCATCCCCCCCGCCTCGTGAATCGCGTCGACAATCACCTTTTCGTACGGCAGGACCAAATCGTCGTATAAGGCCGGCCCTAACAGCGACGCGGCGGCGTCCCCCATGCCGATGATATCGGCCCCCGCTTCGAGCTGCGCTACGGCGTAACTGATTGCCGTTTCGGAAATGAGTTCGAAGAGCGCTTTTACAAAGGGGATGTCGTCCATAACGTCGAGCATAAGACGGTTGATTCCCCGCAGGTCGGAGGCTTCCGCGGCGGGGCCTTCGATCCAGCCTTCCACAAGTTTCTCTTTCCCGGCCCGCGCTTTCAGCCCCTCCACTACCCGCAGGCGGTTGGACATCCGCTTTCCCGTTTTGGGGTCCGGCGGCTTGATTCGGGCCAATGTTCCCTTGTCCGCGAGGAGCGCGATCCGCTCATCCACCGCCGGCGGCTGATTGTCGTAAAAAGCAAGTGTCGCGCCCCAGTCGTGTGCCTCCGTAGCGGGATCGGATATTGCCGACACGTAATCGAGGTCGTAGTATTCGGCAATAGCACACTGCCCTTGTACATGTACCGTATGGTCCGCCGCGTATTTCCCGTACGGCTCGCCGATAAGATCTCCGGCCATCATCATGGTAACGGGCATACAGGGGAGGCAGTCCGTTTCTTTTTTGTTGATAAAATTGATAATCCGTTCCCGTCCGTTCATACGTTCAGTATGGAACAATCCAGGCGCTTCGTCAATGAAAGCGG
>CAYTSI010000159.1:0-5800 GCA_964440465.1 uncultured Spirochaetales bacterium | reverse complement strand
CGGTTACGGGCCCCGGCGGCAGGGCGGAGGGGACGGAGCCCGAAAAGACGGCGGGGAAGCCCGTTCGAGCGGACAGCCCGATGCAGGCGCAAAAAAACAAGGATTTTGATTAAAAGGAGAGGAAACGGTGAAAAAAATCGGATTGATCTGGATTATCGTGATTGCGGGACTCATGGGGTGTGCCACTGGAGCGGTGAAGGAATCGGCGCCGGTGGAAAAAGAGCGGGTGGAACAAAAAGAGGCCCCGGAAACAACTGTAAAAAAAGAAGACACGGCAGCTGAAAAAAGTGGACGGGAAAGCAGTGCCGCCGTCGAAAAAATAGAAGAGTTTACCGGCGAACCGCTGCGGATCGGAATACGCCGTTTTTCCGTTACCAATCCCGATACGGAACTGCAAAGTCTTGGAGACGACATTCCCCAGACGATAACCGAAACCCTTGTCCAAAGCCCCTACGCCGCTCCGTTGGAACGGCAGGAGTTTAACGCTCTGGTGGAGGAGCTGAAACTTTCCCATTCGGGGATGACTGATGAAGAGGCGTCCCTTCGGGCGGGGAAAATGCTCGGCGCGGCCTATATTATGCTCGGCGCGTTTATTCAACTGGGGGACCAAATAAAAATCAATGCCCGGCTTGTAATGACGGAAACAGGGGAAATCGGTTTTGCCGACAGCGTGAGAGGAGGAGAAGACGAAATATTCGACCTTCCCGTGCGGCTCGCGGAAAAAATGGTCCCGTACATTACCGAAAAAGCGAAGGAGGCGGAATGATAAAAAAAGCGGTTTTTGCCTTACTCATTGGCTGCTTTCTGCTTGCGGCAGGTTTCGCGGAAGAAGAGTTGTATGTGACAATTTCGATTGCCGATTTTGAATCACATTCCGATGACGGTAAATCGGATTGGGTGGGCGCGTTTTTAAAAGAGAACGTGGTGGAGGTCCTTTCTTCGATTTCGGGGGTCCGGTTTTATGAGCGGTCTCAAATTACAAAAATCCTCGACGAATATCAATTACAGATACAAAGCGAAAAACTTTTTGATCCCGATACCATGCGGGGTTTTGGAAATCTCGTTGCAATCGATTATTTAATCGTGGGCTCTTTTTTTAAAATCGGCGAAAACATTAAAATCAATATTCGGGTAACTGAAGTTGCCACGGGCCGAAACGTCCTTCCCCAGCAGGCGCTGAAAGGGAAGATGGATGACCTGATGGATTTGCTTGATGAATTAAACGAGTTAGTCGCCCGGGCGTTACAGTTAAATTTGGCGAAAATGACGTTAATGAAAACGGGATTGAAAAACGTTAAAGGCTTTGAGCTGTACAATGAAGCATTGACCGCGACGGACACGAAGGAAAGAATTGAAAAACTAAAAGAGGCGCGGGCCCGGTCTCCCGAGTATGATCGGATAACCCTCTGTTTAGCGGACACCTATTTTGAAGTCGGCTCCTTCGGCGAAGCGGAGGAACTCTACCGGGAACTCTTGGAAAAGGACCCGGAAGATTTTCATGCCCGGTACAATTTGGCCGTTCTGTATTTCGATACAGGCCGATATAAGGAGGCCGCCGCGGAGTATCTTGTGTGTACCGAGATCGATCCGGCCGACCCGTACCTTTTTTTTAATCTTGGTCTCTGTTATGAGTATGGCGACCGGGGGGACCGGCTGGGCCCGGGGAGCGATCTGGAAAAGGCAGCTGAATTGTATGAACGGTCGGTTGCGCTAAATCCGGACATGCCGAAAGCAAATTACGCGCTGGGAATTTTGTCCGTGGTAAAGGCGCAGAACCAAAACGACCTGTACCTGCAGCTAAAATTCATGGAAAAAGCGGTGTATCATCTGGAAACCTATCTTCGGGTGTTCCCTACCGCCGCCGATTATGAGGAAGTAAAAATGAACCTTGAAAATTTTAAACTTCTTGTAAACCAATTACGGGAGATTTGCGGGCAGGGGGAGAGTTAGCTATTCGGTTTTAAGAACCTCCTGCGAAGCGGCGTAAAGAGAGCGGTTTGCCCCTTCTCAATTTATCTGTATACTACTCTCCATTATGGCATATATAGAATTTGGACACACCTGGTGGGGGGAGCGGTGGCTTGATGCCCTTACCAATATCGACTTCGAAAACCGGCTGCCCCGGGGGAAGCGGTACGCCCGCAACGGTTCGGTCCGGTCTATCGATATCGACGGGCCGAAGATAGCCGCAAAGGTGAAAGGGCGGGAACCCTCGCCGTATACCATTACCATGAAGCTGTGGGCCTTTACGGAAGAACAGAAACAACAAATAATCGGCATGGTCAAAGAGAGCCCCTACTTCCTCTCTCAGATGGAGGCACGGCAGCTTCCCCGGGAGCTCAAATCGGTATGCGAAGAAAAGGGGATGCGCCTCTTTCCCGAGAATTGGAAAGAGCTCTCCATGTCCTGTTCCTGTCCCGACTGGGCGGTGCCGTGCAAACATCTGGCGGCGGTGGTCTATATCATTGCGAATGAAATTGATAAGAACCCTTTTCTCGTCTTTCGGCTTCACGGTCTTGATCTTTTGGAGGCGGTCCGGGGAGGACGGGACGATTCTGAAAACGTTATTGCCGGGATCGAGTCCTTCGTCGCAAGCGGAGCGGAGGAATACAACTATTATCGGGAGAATTTGGAACATATCGATTACTCCACCGTCCCCGATTTGTACCCGGCAATTTCGCGGCTGTTGACCGAATTTCCCCTCTTTTATTTAAAAAACGATTTTAAGGAAATCTTGTTACAGGCTTACGGGAAAATCGGGAAAGCGGTAAAAAGATATGTAAAAAACCTGGAATTGCAGGAGCTCCCCCCGAAAGAACTCTACACCACCTGCACGATTTCGATCTTCAAAGGAAAGAACAGGTTTTCCGGTAAATTGGTAAAAGGGAAAAGGGCGGCCCGCTTCGACTCGGAAAATTTCACCCCCCTCGTTAACTATCTCCATTTCCTTTCCGCCGGCGACCTTTCGGTCTATCCGCCGGTCGTTTCGTTTTTGATAATGGTCCACGCCTTCGCGTTAAAGCTGATGGAAAAAAAGGCGATTGTCCCGGACATCATTTCCATCCGGGAAGACACCGTTGTCATCAGGTGGATACCCGCCCTGTTTAACCGGGAGATGCAAGAAATCTTTACAACCTTGGTGGATGCCTTGCCGAAGGAGATCGTCAAGTACGGATCGGTCCCCCTTGAGCACAAAGAGCAGACCCTGTTCCTGCTGTCGTTTTTTCTCCGATATTATCTGGAGCTTTTTGCCCCGGTAAAAAACAGCGGCGACGATCCCGTTACCGCTCTCTTTTTTAACGCCGGCGAGTATTCTCCCAGCCGGTTTGAAGAGCGGGAAAACGCGAAAACGATCAATTTGTGGCTCGGCCGTTTTTTTATCCGCCCGATCCATTATTTTCCGGTTATCCATGTTGACGAAACAGCTGAAGACATCTTTTCTTTTGATATTAGGATTGGAGACCGGCGTGCCGATGAGGTCCCCATGGGCTTTGCCGACTTTATGCGGAAGGACGAATCCGAGACCCTCCCTCTGCTGCGGGACTTGAGCCTCCTCTCCACCTACCTGCCGACGGTCAACCAGTTTTTGCGGGAAAAAAAGGCGGTTGAGGTGCAGGCGGAAAACTTTATCGAAACCTGGTTTACCTCGCTTTCCGCCCTCCGGACCCTCGGAGTCAGCACCGTTGTTCCCAAGTCCTTAGGGGACGTCTTTATTCCCCATCTCTCCCTCTCCCTCCGGTACACACAGCCGCCGGGGGAAAGTACCGTTTCGTATACCTCCTTAGCGGAAATGCTCGAATTCGATTGGAACATTGCGGCGGGGGAGATGTTTATCAAGCCCCAAGAACTGTTCACGCTGAAAGGGGAATACGGAAAATACATCCGGTATAAAGACCGGTATTTAGAAATCAGCCAAAAAGAGCTGGACTCAATCGCCCGCCGGCTGGAAAAGCCCCCCGCCCTTTCTCCTCTGAAACTGCTCCAAACCGGACTTACCGGGGTATTTGAAGATGTTCCCATCGATGCGGGAGAAGAGGTGGAGAAACTGTTTCGGGACCTCTTTACCCCCGAAGAAGTTGCTCCGCCGGAAAACCTTGGGGCCGTGCTCCGTCCGTATCAGCTCCGGGGATACCAATGGCTCTGCCACAACCACCGGATCGGCCTTGGCTCTATCGTTGCCGATGACATGGGGCTGGGGAAAACGGTCCAGGTTATCGCGTTTTTACTCCGGCTAAAAACCCTGGGGACAATCGGAGCGGGCAAACAAGTTTTGATCGTGGTACCCGCTTCGCTGATGACCAACTGGGACCGGGAAATCCGCCGATTCGCGCCCGATTTAGTCCCCGCGGTATATCACGGCAGCGACCGAGAAGTTGACCCTGCCGCGGACATCATCATCACCACCTACGCCCTGGCCAGAAGGGACCTCGATACGTTTACCGAAAAGAGGTGGGCGGTGCTGGTACTCGACGAAGCACAAAATATTAAAAACGCTTCTTCCGCCCAAACCAAGGCGGCGAAAAAAATAAAAGCCGACTACCGTATCGCCATGACCGGCACCCCCGTGGAAAACAGATTGCTCGATTATTGGAGCATTATCGATTTTATCATGAAAGGGTATATGGGAAGCCTTACCGCTTTTAAGGAAAAGTACGCGGTCCCCATCGAACGGTTTCGGGACCGGCCGGCCTTGGACCGGTTCCACCAAACCACCTCCCCCCTGATTCTGCGGCGGTTAAAAACGGACAAAACGGTGATCCGGGACCTGCCGGAAAAAATCGTCTCAAACCGGTACCCGCAGCTCAAAAAAGAGCAGGCCCTCCTTTATCAGGAATTGGTGGACAAGTGCGACGAATGGCTCGCCGACGTTGAAGGGATCGGCCGTTCCGGCATTGTCTTTAAACTGATGACGGGACTCAAACAAATATGTTGTCATCCCCATCTGTATATAAAACGGGGAAAAAAAGACCCGGAGGTTTCGGGGAAAGCGGAGATGCTCCTCGACCTTCTTCGGGCAGTTATGGAAAGAAACGAAAAGGCCCTGGTGTTTACCCAATATGCCGAAATGGGAAAAATATTGAAGACGATGATCGAATCGGAACTGGAGACCCCCTGCCTTTTTCTCTACGGCGACACCTCCCGAAAAGAACGGGACGGAATGGTAGATACCTTTCAGGAAGACCCCGAGTATAAGGTCATGGTCCTGTCGATTAAGGCGGGCGGGGTCGGGCTGAACTTGACCGAAGCAAATCATGTTATCCATTACGATTTGTGGTGGAACCCGGCGGTAGAAAACCAGGCGACGGACCGGGCGTTCCGGATTGGTCAGAGAAGAGATGTTACCGTGTATCGGCTGATTACCCGGGGGACCTTTGAGGAAAAAATCAACGCAATGCTGGAAGCAAAAGCGGAGCTGGCGGACTTAACGGTTGCCCAGGGGGAGCAGTGGTTAACGAAACTCTCCAGCAGCGAGATAAAAGAATTGATTTCACTCCACGGTTTGGATTCATAGATAGTTCTTTTAAAGAGATAGCTCTTTTAAAGATCGGTAATCCACCGGCCGATGTTCTTTTTCGTTTTGTCGAACTCGATGCCGATTTTGTACAGTTTCCGTGTGTTGTCGATTCGAAGAAACATTTCAGCCGCTCCATGAAGGCGTCAACATCGCCTGCCTCAAGTTCGTCCGCGAACCGGGAGATATGGAAACCGCTTTTGTCCCGGGAAACGGAGGAGTAGGAAGGCAGTACAAAGAACAAAAAACCCCGTTCCACCTCCGCGTTGGGATATCCGAGGGTGTAGA
>CAYTSI010000158.1:0-5859 GCA_964440465.1 uncultured Spirochaetales bacterium | reverse complement strand
TGTAATCATCAGGTACTCCTTACAGGGCATAGGACGCCAGTGCGTTCCGGGCATGCTCCGGAACGAACGCGGCAATTGAAATAACATTGTCCCGGTATTCTTTGGAAAGCACTTCGCCGTGCCGGTGGATGAAAGCGACTAAGTCGTGGCGGGAGATAGGAAATTCATAGCTTTTCGGGGTGTACATTTCCTTAATGAACAGGAGCACCCTGTCCCTGAATTCGGCAAGCCCTTCACCGGTTTTCAGCGAAATAAAAACCGCGTCCGAGTACCTTGCCCGGAGGATGGAGAGTTCCCGCGGGTCTTTCAGTTTATCGATTTTATTGAATACAAGGAGAAGCGGCTTTTCCCCGGCCCCGAGATCGGAAATGACCGCTTTGGTAGTTGTAATGTGCGATTCGATTTCGCTGCTCGACGCGTCGGCAAGATGAATAAGGAAGTCGGCGTATGCCGATTCTTCAAGGGTTGAATGAAAGGCTTGCACCAAATCGTGAGGCAGTTTGCGGACAAACCCGACGGTGTCCGTCAGCAGCAGGGTCGTTCCTCCCGGCAGTTCCCATTCCCTGGTTGTCGGATCGAGGGTCGCGAATAGTTTGTTTTCCGTTAACACTTCCGCCTTCGTGCAGTAATTGAGCAGGGATGATTTTCCCGCGTTGGTATAGCCGATTATCGACGCGGCGGGTACGAGGTTTTTCTGCCGCTGCTTCCTGCGCGTGTCCCGCTGGCCGCTGATACTTTCTATCTCTTTTTTTACCTTCGCGATGCGCTGCAATATGCTCCTCCGGTCGAGTTCTATCTGCTTTTCACCTTCGCCCCTCGTCCCGCGGCGGCCGCCCTGCTGCCGTGAAAGGTGCGTCCACGCCCGTTTCAGCCGGGGAAGGGTGTATTCAAGCTGAGCAAGTTCGATCTGCAGCTTTGCTTCTTTGGTTTTCGCGTGGGCGGCAAATATTTCGAGAATCAGCTCCCGGCGGTCGATAACCGGAATACTGGTTAGTTCTTCCCAGTTCCGCTGCTGGGAGGGGCTAAGATCGTCATCAAAAATAATAAGGTCAGCGCCAAAGCGTTTCGCTTCCAAAACAATGTCCGCTGCTTTCCCGCTGCCGATAAAAAGCCTCGAATTGGCCTTTTTCAGCGCTGCCGCCGTCCTCCCGACAACAGCAATGTCGAGCGTTTTTGCAAGCTCCGCCAATTCCGCGAGGGTCGTTCCATTGTTCGAAACTGTTACCAAATATGCCGTATCCATGCTGCCTCATATATAGTTTACGGCTTTTTTTAGGTTTTGTCAGCTGCAAACGAAGCGGAGTCGGGAGGCGGGGAGCGGAAGTAGGTCATCATATACGACCGGACTACACCGCGGATTTCTATTAGCTCGTCCCGGGTAAATCTCTGCAGAAGATGGATAATGTCGTTTAGGACAGGGTTGTCCGACGATCCCGGGGGCTGAATGCCTGTTATAAGATATTCGGCTGTTGTATTTAATTCCGATGCGATTTTAATGAGGTCGTCACCCTTGGGAAACCGCTTTTTTGTCCAATACCCCTGAAGGGTATTCTCATTTATATCCGTCGCTTGAGCAAGTTTTTTTTTCGACCAGCCTCGCTGCATTCTCAGGACGTCAAGCCTTTTTAAAAAATTTTCTATGTTCATGTCACTATTATTTTCTGCCGATTCGGTTGACGAAACAGGTACAAATATACGAAAATATAGCCTATATAGGACGTAAATAGTGTTAATAGACGTATTTCTATTGATATCGACGGGGAAAGGTTATGCGTGTAGTGTTGATTGAACATGCGGAGAATATTGTCCGGGAAATGAAAGCGTGCTTCCGCGGCTGCTTTCCCGGGGAAGCAGCCGCGGTATATCCGTCGGTTACCGGTTTTATCGGGGAGTATGGCACCTCCCCGCCCGATGCCGTGTTATATGCCCTTTCGACCGACCCTCTCGATTTTCACCTTCAGGCAGACCGGATCCGCGCCGTTTATCCGGAAGTGCCGGTAATTGTTTACGGTGAAGACCTCGATTCCGAAAGCATTGTCCGGGGGACGGCCGCGGGAGTATCGGTTGTAGTCGATACCGCGGGTTTACAATCGGGTCTCCGGGAAATCCTCGAGGCGGTACTAATCTAGAGAATCATGGCAGACCGCGCCCAGTCGTAGTGGTGTTCCTTCAGTTCCTCGATGGTTTTCATCGGATATTCGAGGATATGGTCTTCGTCGCCGATATATATTCCGCCGCGGATTGTCTGGAAGGAGAAGCTCTCGAGCTGAGAGCGGTCGAAAATCTTGTTCACCTTGTCCCGGACTTCGGTAACGGCGTAGACGCACTCCTTCAGGTGTTCCGTTTTCCGTTCGTATAGTTTCCCAATGTTGCCTGTTTCATCGGGGTTTTTAAAGTCGATAATCTTGAGATCGGCGAAAATTAGCTTCGGCATGCAGGTCATTGTTTTCGGGGTGGTCATGAAATCGGCAAAATTTTTCGGAGAGAGTGAGCTGACCACGATCGGGGTAACAGGGCATAATTCTTTATATACATAGAAGGGTTCTCCGGTACCGGTTTCCTCATACCCCCGCTGTTCCAACGCAAGGGTCCTTCCATCGGCATTCGTTAAATACATGGGGCCGAATACATCGAAAGGAATATGTTCCAATACACGGTACACTGCAAGATAAAGAGAATTTTTCGGATCGCCGTTTGGATGTTCCACGCAATTTGTATGGGCGTGTTCCCAGTTGAAGTCGTTTCCGAACTCCTCCGTCAATTCGCAGAAAATCAGCCGTTCCGAGGAACCTTTTTTCGATCCCGTTGCCATGTAGGACCCGAAATGTTCAGGCGGCAATTGTGATGCAATGAGTGCTTCCATAGGAAAAACAGTAAAATAGTAATGTATTTGCATACTCTTCTCCTGCAATGAGTTGATTAAGCTACTATAACATGATACGATCACGTATACAATATACTGTGTCGTTAAATCATCCGCGGGAGAGGGATATGTTTGGATTTATTATTATAGCTGTAGTCGGCGCTTTGGGGTTTGCTGCTATTAATTTTATTCTGGTCCGACGCAGAAAGACCGGAACTAAGCTCATGGGTGAAATTGCCGTTGCCATTCAGGAAGGGGCAAACGCCTTTTTGGCCCATGAATATAAAGTTATTTCATGGCTCGCGCTTTTGATTGCTGTTTTACTCGGTGTGGTCATAAGCTGGTATACGGCTGTTGCTTTTCTATTAGGGGCTTTAATGAGTTCAACCGCGGGATTAATCGGGATGAAAATAGCGACACTATCCAATGTCCGGGTCTCCAACGAGGCGCGGGAGACGAAGAGCCTCGGGAAAACACTGAAAGTTGCCTTTCAGGGAGGAAGCGTAATGGGGTTGAGTGTCGGGGGGTTCGCGCTGCTCGGCTTAGGTATTGTCTATTTCGTATTTGGCAGGGTGTTCGGACAGTCGGATCCGGATAATTTAGCAATTGTTTCGAACTGGATCGGCATTAATTATATTCCGTTTCAAATGTCGGTAACAGGATACGCCTTAGGCTGTTCTATCATTGCAATGTTCGACAGAGTCGGCGGAGGTATTTATACAAAAGCCGCCGATATGGGCGCCGACCTGGTTGGGAAGACCGAGGCGGGTATTCCGGAAGATGATCCGAGGAACCCGGCAACCATTGCCGACAATGTGGGCGACAATGTGGGCGATGTCGCAGGACTTGGCGCCGACTTGCTGGAAAGTTATGTCGGATCGCTTATTTCCAGTGTTGTGCTTGGTACATACATGTTTTATACATCCTTAGGAACCGCGGAACCTATGTCGGGAGAGCTGGTAAAAAAATTGTATAATTATCCCATTTTATTTGCCGCGATCGGGATTATGGCAAGCATTGTTGGAATTTTCTTTTTGGTTGTAAAAAAAGTTTCCGATAAGCCCCACAGGGAACTGAACGGTAGTGTCTGGGTGTCCGCGGTATTGACGTTAATCGGCGGCGGTGTTCTTACCTATTTTTTCTTTTACGGGCATGATGTATCGTTATTAGGGTTTAAAGCAGGATTCCTCTCACCATGGATTGCGGCGGTATTGGGCATTATCAGCGGAATCGCAATCGGGCAGCTGGCGGAGCATTTTACCAGTTACGATTTTAAGCCTACCCAGACAATTTCGCAGGCTTCCCGGGAGGGGGCGGCGCTGACCATTACCCAGGGAATGGCGGTGGGAATGAAATCGGTCTTTTTCCCGGTAGTCGTCCTCGCGGTTGCCACCATCGTGGCGAATGCCGTTGCCGGGCTCTACGGTGTTTCGATGGCCGCTTTAGGGATGCTTTCCTTTGTGGTTGCAACCGTTGCCGTGGACACGTACGGACCGATAGCCGACAATGCCGGAGGAATCAGCGAAATGGCCGGCCTCGAACCGGGGGTCCGCGACATTACCGACAAACTTGACAGTGTCGGCAACACTACAGCGGCAATCGGAAAGGGATTCGCCATCGGTTCCGCGGCATTGGCCGCTTTGTCCCTGTTTGCTTCGTATCTGTATTCCCAAGCAAAACCGGGGGACACGGCGTCGGTATCCCTCATACTTAATATGATCGACACCTTCACCTTAGCCGGTGCTTTAATCGGAGCCGCGCTGCCGTTCCTTTTCAGCGGTATTCTTATCGAGGCGGTTGCCAAAGCCGCGCGGAAGATGGTGCAGGAAGTGCGGAGGCAGTTCAAGGCAAACCCGAAAATACTGAGGGGAGACGACAAGCCGGATTACAAGCAGTGTATCGAGATTTCCTCAGCGGGCGCGCTTAAGGAGATGAAATTCCCCGCCCTTCTCGCGGTCCTTACTCCTTTAGTAAGCGGATTTATCTTCGGGCCGAAGTTCGTCGGCGGGCTGTTAATCGGGACGACTTTGTCTGGAATTATGCTCGCCCTCTATACGGCGAACGCCGGCGGGGCGTGGGACAACGGGAAAAAGTATATTGAAAACGGTAAGTTCGGCGGAAAAGGCTCCGACGCGCACAGCGCGGCCGTTGTGGGCGATACCGTCGGCGATCCGCTTAAAGATACGGTAGGCCCGTCACTCGACATCCTCATTAAAATCATGGCGGTCATCTCGCTGATAGCAGTTTCTGTTTTCGGAAAGTATAATCTCTTCGATTTGATTTTTAAATGATTAAAACGGTATTTTTAGATCTGGGACGGGTCATTACCCGTCCTCCCTCTTCCGACAATTGGCAGACTCTCGTTCGTGAAATAGGACTGTCTGAAGAAACATTCATCCGCCGCTTTTACGATATGCGCTATGAGTACGATAAGGGCACGATGACAACCGAAGATTTCTGGACACATGTGGTAAACGACAACGGCGGCCCTCCGCTGGAAGCGGAAAAAATTCAGCGTCTAGTAGAAGCGGATACCCGATGCTGGGCGGATTTCGATATGCGCATGATCGAATGGTCGGATTCCCTTCGTGCCGCCGGGTACCGGACCGGAATTCTATCGAATATGCCGCTGCCTTATGTACGCTTTATCCGGAGAGAAGTCTCCTGGTTTGACCGGTTTTCCCATCATGTTCTATCTGCTGAGCTCAAACAAATGAAGCCTGAACCTGAGATCTACCGGACGGCCCTCGATTCCTGCGGGACTCCGCCGGAAGAAGTCCTGTTTATCGACGATTTGCCGGAAAACATCGAAGCTGCGCGGGAAGCGGGCATGCGGGGAATTGTTTTTACCGGAATCGAGGACCTGCACGAGATTGTCACTTCCGAGTACGGCTTGCCTCCGATTTTTTAGCCGCCCTATATTCGCCGGCGGTGGCAGATGCTCAGGCGAAAAAGGTCATTCAGGACTGCAGTGGAACGGATCTGTTTTTAAGCTC
>CAYTSI010000157.1:4625-5935 GCA_964440465.1 uncultured Spirochaetales bacterium | reverse complement strand
CGGATTTTCCGGTTAAAAAAATATATAAGCGGACGTATTTCCTTCGGATAACTGCCGCGGTAAATCGGGTCCATAAACAGTTTATTGATAAAAGCGCTGATTCGCGCGACAACATGCTCGTCCCGCTTTTCCCGCGGATAAACCGGCGAGAAGGCATTCGTCATGCCGATTGTAAGTTCCCTCCCCGGCGGCGCCGCGTTCCGCATTGCCCGAAGTGCCAGCCCGTGGCCGAGAAGCAGAAAATGGGCGGCCTGGAACAGTTTTACCGGGTTACGCGCCCCCGGCGCGTGTTCTCCGGAAGCGTATCCCGAACCGGCAACACTGATAGGCTCATTTAAGGTAATCCAGTGGTCTACCCGGTCGCCGAACAGCCGCGTCATTTTTTCAGCATATTCGGCAAACCGCTTTGCCGTGTCACGCACCGTCCATCCCCCTTCCTCTTGCAGGGCGGACGGCAAGTCCCAATGGAACAGGGTCACGAAGGGCGTAATGCCCTCTTCTAACAGCCTGTCGATAATCCGGCCGTAAAAATCGACCCCCTTCGGGTTGATTTTTCCCTTTCCGGAAGGCATGACCCGCGGCCATGAAATAGAAAAACGGTAAGCGTTACAGCCGATACCGGCAAGTAATGAAATGTCCTCTTCATAGCGGTGATAATGATCACACGCGTTGTCGCCGGTCGAGCCGTCCAGTATTGTTCCCGGGCGGCGGGTAAAATCATCCCAAATTGAAGGGCCTTTACCGTCTTCATTCCAGGCCCCTTCTATCTGATACGCGGATGTCGCCGCTCCCCAGGTAAATGTTTCCGGAAAAGTTAATTTCATCAGGTGTAAATGTGCGGCTAATTTGCTATAATGTCAAATGATGGAATATCAGCAATTTGACGATATGATCGGCGCAAGCCGGAGAATGAAAAAAATCTTCTTAAAAATCGAGGATGTGGCAAAACTGCAAATCCCCGTTCTTATCGTTGGAGAAAGCGGGACCGGAAAAGAGCTTGTAGCAAATTCCATTCACAAACGCAGTTCAAGCAACAACGGTCCATTTATACCCGTAAACACCGGGGCATTCAGTACTGAGCTGTTAATGACGGAGTTGTTCGGTCATGAAAAAGGGGCATTCACCGGTGCGGAAAAACCGCACCGGGGCCTGTTCGAGATTGCGGACAACGGCTCCCTTTTTCTCGACGAAATAAGCACCATGGAGATGAAAACCCAGGTAGCGCTTCTCCGGGTCCTGGAAACACGAAAGTTTCAACGAGTAGGAAGTTCCCGCTTTTTAACTGTTAACGTGCGCCTGATAGCCGCGAC
>CAYTSI010000157.1:0-4525 GCA_964440465.1 uncultured Spirochaetales bacterium | reverse complement strand
GCCGCGACCTGTTTCACCGTCTCAATGTGTTTACTATTTTTATTCCTCCTCTGCGGAAGCGTAAGGCGGATATCGAAGTGCTGACCGATACAACTGGCCCGGAAATATCAGAGAATTGGAAAATACGTTGATGCAGATCATTATTTCCGCGAAAGCCGATACGATTGATGTGGAAGATCTGCCGAAGAGGATTACCAGGCAAACTCAATTTAAGAAACGGTTCAAAATCGGCCTCGGCAAGTCATTAGAAGAAGTAGAGGCGAAATATATACGGGAAACGTTAGAGGAATGCGGCGGAAATAAAGAGCATACCGCCCGGTCTCTCGGAATCAGCAGAAAAACCCTCTATAATAAAATACAGAAACTCGGCATCGATACAAATCCCCGCGGGTAATTCTTACACACCGGACCCTTGCAGCATTACAAAATGACCGAAAAACCTCCCCTAATCTTGGCATGTTTTTTGCATGTATATATGCAGAGCAATGAAAAGTATCAGAAAGTTGATAGGAACAGACATTATTGATAAAGAAAAAAACCGAATAGGGATAATAGATGATGCCCTGATAGGTAAGCAGGACTTAGTTATCAGATATATGCTGATTCCACATCCGGAACAAAATATAAATCAAACCGTTATACCTATTTCTCCCGCGCTCGTTCAAAATCAACCCCGCATTAATAGTTCGAAACCGTTTATTCTACGGTTTTCCAAAAATTTCATCCTTCAGGGACCGGATACCGAAGCATCTTCGGAAGAAGAGATCTACCAATATTATAACTGTACACCCTATTGGACCGGTCCGGAGCTATGGGGCCGGGGTGAATTCCCGCGGCAATTATTTTTAGAAGAGTATTCTTCTCATACTGGGGACAGCAATACTAATTGGGTGAAACGTTTTATCCGCGCTAAAGAAAAAAGCCGGGGAGTAAAAGATTACATTTTCGACGAACGGGCATGGAAAATTCAATATTTCGTTTCAAAAACAGGCAAATTGTTAGCGCCGGGAAAGGCGTTTAATTATACAAATAGTAGATAAACAGGAGGACATTTTGAAGAAAAGTATCATTACAATTTTATTTTTATCTCTTACAGCGGCGCTTGTATTTGCCGGAGGGAAAAAGGAGGTACCGCCTGAGGTAATTCTCAACATGGAAAGCGATACGGCCATTTCGCCTACCTCTTCCTTCGGTGTACAGGACGAATTGAAGTTTATTTTTTCCTTAGCCCCCGCGAAAGGGAAAACGATCGTTACCGCGGAAGTAGCGGTCATTGATCCCGCTGGAGCTGTAGTCTGGACCTACGAAACCGTACCGCCGAAAGAAAAAGGTGAACCCTATTCAGAAACCATAAGCTGGGACGGGAAACATGTAAGCGGTGTATATCTGGATGACGGAACATACCTTATTCAGGCAGTCGCCTGGGACAGCAACGAAATTTTCGGTGAAAGTGAAATAAAACAGATCACCATCGATAACAAGGTACCTGATATTTCAGTAACACTGCCCTATTCTATTTTTTCACCGAACGACGACGGAAGAAAAGACTTTCTCGTTATCGAGCAGGACGGCAGCAGTGAAAAACTGTGGAACGCGGAAATTATAGATGCCCGGGGCAATTCGGTATACACAAAGCAATGGACCGACCGGAGTCCGAGTAATTTTACCTGGGACGGCAGGAACAGTAAAGGAAAAAAAGTCCCCGACGGAACATACACTTATAAGATAGAAAGCTATGACAAAGCAGGAAACCAGGTAGTCTATGAACGGGATGGAATCGAACTGGACACAAAGAGCACGGATATAGAACTGACGAGAAATCTGCAAACTTTTTCACCAAATGGCGATGGGACAAAAGACACAATAACATTTACCCCGGAAGTAGACATTACATCGGGAATTGAAAACTGGACTCTTACAGTGCTCGACAGCACCGGAACAGTTGTCCGGGAAAAAAGCGGCAGCGATGTGCCCGCACCTTTCGAGTATGCCGGAGAGAATAATGCCGGCAGCAAAGTAGAAGACGGCGAATATACCGCGTCTCTATCGATACTCTACGATAACGGGAACAAACCGAGTGCTGAAACAAAACCCTTTGTTATCGATACGCAAAAACCCCGGGCAGAATTGAGCGTCAACTATGATGTCTTCTCTCCCGACGGGGACAAAGACAAGGACAGGCTGGCAATCAGCAGCAATACCTCCCGGGAAGACCGGTGGACCGGAAAAATTGTCGATTCCGACGATACTACTGTCATCGAATATTCATGGCGGGGAACACCGCCGGATAAAATTAGTTGGGACGGAAGAGACGGTTCCGGAGATCTTGTGGACGACGGAGAATACACCTTTGTCTTGACCGCGACCGATGAGGCCGGAAACAGCGCCCGGTATAGAACGGACACTTTTGAAAAGAAAATGTTCAGTGTAGAAGATATTGCCGTCTCGAAAGACGCGACCTATCTGTCACCGAATGGTGACGGAACAAAGGACAGCATCGGATTCTCCATTGAAACAACAGGGGAGGAAACGCTTGAATCGTACCGGTTCACCATTTCCGACGAAACCGGGAAAACAGTGTATACGGAAACCGGAACAAGCGCGGGAAAACGGAAAATCAGCTGGAATGGTAAGAACACGGAAGGCGCCACGGTGCCGGATGGTGAATATACGGCAACACTGACCGCGATGTATGCAAGCGGCGACGAGCCGAGTCTTACAACCGAACCGTTCTACGTGGATACGGAAAAACCCTCCATATCGCTTTCGACTGACTACACGTTGTTTTCCCCGAACGGCGACGGCAGAAAAGACTCGGTAACCGTCAATCAGGATTCCGGCACTGAAGACCTGTGGGAAGCGAAGGTCACCGGTCCGGCCGGAAACACGATAATGGAGACCTACTGGAAAGGAGAAGCAGGCACATTTACCTGGGACGGGAAAAACGAAAACGGGAATACCGTCGAGGACGGTACCTACACCTACACGGTGAGCGCGGTCGACCGGGCGGGTAATTCCGTAACAAAGAAAATCGAAAATATACAGATAGATACAAAGGCAACACCGATCTATGTCAGCAGCGAAGTGAAAGCCTTTTCTCCAAACGGCGACGGCAGAAAAGATGCCGTGGTATTCAACTTGTACGCCGAAGTTACCCGCGGCATTGAAAGCTGGGAACTGGCAATACACAATGCCGACGACGGGACCGAAGTCAAAAGCTTCCGGGGAAACGGGTCCGCCCCTGTCCCTGAGACAGTCCAATGGAAGGGAACAAACAATAATAACAACATCGCGCCGGAAGGTGAATACGTCGGTGAGCTGACAGTTACCTATGAGAACGGGAACCGGCCCCGGGAAAAAACTGAAAGTACAATAAAACTTGATGTTACGGAACCGACGGTAAACGTCTCGATCGCGCCGAAACCCTTTTCGCCTGACGGGGACGGTATAGATGACACGGTGACCATCGATGTGGAAGCCGAAGATAATAATAAAATAACCAGCTGGGACGCCGAAATTTTCGATCCCGCCGACAACCTCTTTTACAGGATAAGCGGGGAAGGAACTGTTGATAGGTCCTTTACCTGGGACGGAAAATCGGAGGACGGCGAACTTGTGCAGGCCGCGTCGGATTACCGCTTGGAACTGACAGCGAAAGACTTAGCTTCCAATGTGGCCGAAAAGACACGGATTATCCCCGTTGATGTCTTTATCGTGGAAGAAGACGGGAAAAAGAAAATACAGATCTCGAGCATTATCTTCCCGCCCGACAGCCCCGACCATACGGCAGTCGATAAACAGCAGCGGCAGAAGAATAACCAGGTCCTTGACCGGCTGGCGGAAATACTGAAAAAGTACGATCAGTATCAGATACGCATCGAGGGCCACGCCGTTGTCGAATTCTGGAAATGGGAAGGCGCCGCCGAATGGGAACAGTATAACGAGCTCCTCCCCCTCTCGGAAAACCGGGCAAAATCGGTCCGCGACGCTCTCGTTGAACGGCGGATAAGCGAAAACAGGCTGTCCGTGAAAGGTTACGGAGGAGACAATCCGGTCGTACCCCACAGCGATATAGAAAACCGCTGGAAAAACAGGCGCGTTGAGTTTATTTTAACGGAATAATAAGGAGGAACTATGTATTTTAGAAATTTTTCAATACGGATGACGGAAAAAGCGGCAGATTACGGATGCACGAATGAAATGAGCTACCCCGTCCTCGCGGCAAGCGAAAAGCTGAAAGTTCGGCGGGGGAAATCGGTTGGGATCGACAGCACGTCGTTTCTAATCGCGAACGACAGCTACTCGTTTATGTGGATACCCGCGACCGAATGCGAGTTTGTCGACTTGACATAGATTAGCAATGCAGCAACAAACGAAAACCGCCGGGACACACCCGGCGGTTTTTTTATAAGCTGTTTATCTTGTCCCATTCAGGGACCGGACGCTCGGGCACTTTCTCCATTACAGCGTCAAAACCGGCGAAGATCTCTTGCTTATTCTTCTCCTTCAGTACAGCGGAAAAATA
>CAYTSI010000156.1:0-5935 GCA_964440465.1 uncultured Spirochaetales bacterium | reverse complement strand
CCAAGAGATGAGCAGCCGTACTGTCGTCTGTAAAAAGTTCGTTAACGACCCCGGACCGCAGGGCCCCGAGGAGGGCCGGCACTTTGTAGCGGCCAAAGGCTATCGCCCGGCGTTCTTTAATTTTCAAAAGCAGTTCAATCGGAATGGAAACCAGACGGTCCTCCAATTCTGACCTGATGAATTCTCCGTCGGCGTTGAAACAATGGCCGAGAATATCGCCGATTGCTCCCTGTTTTTTCAGTTCCTCTATTTCATCGCTGCCGACAAGCTGGGGAGAAAGGAGGGTCCCCTTTTCAATTGTGCCGATACCGAACAGCGCCTTATCGCATTTTTCCCACAACTGGTAAATCATTTTACCGGTATCCGTGTTCTGAAAAAAACTGTCCCGCGCCTCTTTATTCTCCGCGGTGGCAAAGCTTGTAAGAAACGTGCCGGCCGCTCCAAGCTTGCGGCAGGTTTCCTGAATTATTGAAAAAGGATTTTCTTTCGTGACATCCGGAAGCCCCCCCATGAGCTGGGCCACATGGATGTTGTCGGTTTTCATCGGGACAAAGTGTTTTACAACCTGGCCGATTGTTTTGCCGATACCGATACCGATAGTGGAATTGGAGGGCGGGGCGGTATTCAGAATGAATGCCGCGGCTTTCGTTACCTGGCTGCGGGCAGCTTGAATATCAGCATCTGCTTTTTCATTTTTTATTACCAGCGCACGCCGCAGACCGAATTTTTCCTTCAGTTTTCCTTCAATCTTTGTATCAGGATCGAAAGGCAGCATTACCTGTGTTTGAACAATTCCCTGGTCCTTCGCTTTTTGCAGCATTCTCGATACTGTCATTTTGGAAAATCCCAGCAAATTCGCAATTTCCTGCTGCGAAAGTCCGTTCTCATAATGCATAATAGCTATTTGTGACAATTGATAATCAACCACCGGTTTCTCTCTTTTCGCGGTACCTGTATAAGTACCAAATATTATCTATAACAAAAGAGACTTTTAACCTCTGTTATTAATATCTATTATATACTCGATTCTCTTCTTGTCAAGGATAAATTCAAGAACAGGTACCGGCGGGAAAACTACTATACCTAAATCCCTAAGTAGGCCTTTTTAACTTCTTCATTTTTCAAAAGGTTTTCAGCAGTATCGGCAAGTTTAATAACACCGTTTTCCATAACATATCCGCGGTGGGCAACTTTCAGCGCCATATTCGCGTTCTGCTCGACGAGAAAAATGGTGGTCTCATTTTCTTCATTGATTTTACCGATAATTTCGAAAATCTGCAGTACGAGAAGCGGCGCGAGGCCTAAGCTCGGTTCGTCGAGGAGAAGCACCTTCGGCCGTCCCATAAGAGCACGGGATATGGCCAGCATCTGCTGCTCACCGCCGCTTAAGGTCCCTCCGGACTGGTTACGACGCTCCGCGAGTATTGGAAACAGTTCGTAGATGTACTCCCGGTCTTTTTTAATTTCCTCTTTGTCCTTCCGCAGAAAAGCCCCCATATCGAGGTTTTCCTGCACCGACAGGTAGGGGAAGATCCGCCGCCCCTCGGGAACTTGAATAATACCAAGCCCCACAATTTCATCCGGGTCCTTTTCTAAAAGAGAATCCCCCATAAAGGTAATTTCACCACTTTTCGGCGGCACTATTCCGCACATGGACATGAGGGTAGTTGATTTTCCCGCGCCGTTCGCGCCGATAAGGGTGATAATTTCCTTCTCACTGATAAAAATATCGACATTGTGCAGGGCCTGGATGTTCCCGTAATACGTTTCAACATTTTTCAGTTCAAGCATCGATTTCTTCCCCTAAATAAGCTTTAATAACGGCGGGGTCCTTTTTTATCTCCGCCGGTGTTCCCCGCGCGATCAGCTTCCCGTAATCCATAACAAAGATGTTTTCCGATATACTCATTACAAGGCTCATGTCATGCTCAATGAGAAGCACCGACACCTTCTCCGTTTCCCGAAGGCGGAAAATCAGTTTGTTCAATTCCTTTGTTTCGTGGGGGTTCATTCCCGCCGCGGGCTCATCTAACAGGAGAATATAGGGGTCCGTGGCAAGCGCGCGGGCAATTTCCAGCCGCCGCTGCGCGCCGTAGGGCAGGTTTTTCGCGAGCTCATTGACCCAGCGGTCTAATTCAATTTTCTTTAAAATTTCGTAACTGTCCTCGATAACCTGCTCTTCCTCTTCCCGGGTCCTCCTGTCGCGGAATATGGCACCGAAGAGGCCCGACCGGAGCCTGCAGTGCCTGCCGATCATAACGTTTTCCAGCACCGTCATATTCTGAAACAGCCTGATATTCTGAAAGGTCCGGGCAAGCCCCTGTTCCGTTACCATATGAGCGGGAAAACCGTTAATACTGATAAGCTCTTTCCCCGGCGGCTGAATATGCATCTCCCCCGCGGTGGGCTTATACATTCCCGTTATACAGTTGAAAAAGGTCGTTTTCCCGGCCCCGTTTGGACCGATAAGGGCAACAATTTCCCCTTCCCGCACACTCAAATCGACATTGTCGACTGCCCGAAGACCGCCGAACATCATTGTAAGGTTCTGAACGTCCAATACCGCGGCCATGTTACGCGTCCTCCTTCGGTTCGGTTGCCTTCATGACAGCGTCCTTGATATTGATGGTAAACACATGACGCCTTGCTTTTACCAGCCCCCCGGGTCTGAAAATCATCATCACCACAAGTATTACCCCGAAAAGCAGCATTCGGAACTCGGAAAAGGCCCGAAGGTATTCCGGCAGTAAAATAAGCGCGAAAGCACCGATTACGACCCCCACCGTGGAGCCCATTCCGCCGAGCACAACGATACAGAGGACCAAGATGGATTCCCAGACCGTAAAACTGGCGGGATTAATAAATGTTGTTTTCGCGGCAAACATAACTCCCACTAAACCGGCCCAAAAAGCTCCGAGGGCGAAAGATGTCAGTTTTGATTTCGTCAGGTTGATGCCCATGGCCTGGGAGGCAATATCGTCCTCCCGCATGGCCTCCCATGCCCGTCCGAGGCGGGAACTCTTCAGCCGCACCACAATAAAAATGGTAAGGACCGCCAGCATCACCATAAGAAAGTAAATATACACCGTTGACTGCTGCAGATTGAAATCGAGCCCCATAAACCCGGGTCTCGGAATATTTGCAATTCCGCTCGGCCCCTTGGACAATTTGTTCCAATTCTCCAGGACGATCCTCGTTATCTCCCCGAAAGCAAGGGTAACAATGGCGAGGTAATCTCCCCTGAGGCGCAGCACAATAATACCTAAAATAAACCCCAGCAGCAGGCTTACCATACCGCCTAAGGGCAGACAGATCCAAAAGTTCAATCCGAATGCACTGTTTAATAAAGCGTAGGTATAGGCCCCGAAGGCGTAAAACGCAATATAACCGAGGTGAAGCAGCCCCCCTAATCCTACAACGATATTAAGACCGAGGCCTAAAACAACATACATTAAAGCGGTGCTCATGATATTTGTCTGGTACATTGAAGTAATGAAGGGAAAGAGAAGAATAAAAACACCAATAACTCCCAATCCGGGATACATTACCAGTTTTTGCCGGAAAAACTCCGCGACGGTTTTTCTTTTAGCATCGGGACCATCCCCGCCGCTGAAATCGGGCCGTGCTTCTTCGAGGGCCTGCTTTTTCCTGCTTCCGTCTTTCAGCCGGCCGAGAAAATTCGAATTTTTTCCGCCCTGTTGTTTTCTCTCCAGCGCCCAACGCCATACAAAGGACAGAACAAAGGCGCCGATACCCACCATGACAAGACGCCTCCACTGCCATTCAATACTGTCCTCAATTGTATTTACTTTTATTACCATAATAGGAAAGGTGAGAAACATAAACCATACCGATGTAATAAGGGATTGTCGTATTTGTTTCCAGGCATTCATATATCGTTCCCTCCTATACCTTTTGGCGTGTCGACCTGCCGAGAATTCCCCCGGGTCTGAAAATCAGAATCAAAATGAGGAACAGAAAGGCAAACACATCTTCATAATCACTGGAGATATAGCCGGTGGCAAATGCCTCGGTCCAGCCCAGTACCAAACTTCCCACAACGGCCCCGGGCAGACTGCCGATTCCCCCCAAAACAGCGGCGACAAACGCTTTAATTCCGACCATAAAGCCGATATAAAAGTTGATCTGGCCGATATGGGAGCTGATCAACACTCCGCCTAAGGCGGCACAGGCGGAACCGATAAGAAACGTTACCGATATGACCCTGTTGATATTGATACCAACCAGCATGGCCATTGTTTTATCCTGAGATGTGGCCCGCATGGCCTTTCCCGTCCTGGTAAATTTGATAATTACCGTTAAAATAACCAAAACAACGGCGGTCGTTAAAAAAATGAAAAGCTGACTCGAGTTAATGATATGTTTTATATTTTCTAAAAACCCGAAGGCCGGCGTAAGGGACGGAAAGGGCAGAAAATCGCTGGTCTGTGCTAACAGAACATAATTTTGAAGAAAAATTGACATTCCGATAGCACTGATAAGGGCCGACAGCCGAGGCGCCGTTCGGAGAGGTTTGTATGCCAACTTTTCCACGGTGTATCCGTAGGCCATGGAATAGACAATTGCAACAACAAGGGCAAGAACAAATATCGCAATCAGCGGCAGTCCGGAAAAAGTCAATATACTTGCAATAATTAGAGCGGTAAACGCTCCAATCATGTAAATTTCTCCGTGCGCGAAATTGATAAGCTGAATAATTCCGTACACCATGGTATACCCGAGGGCAAGAAGGGCATAGATACTTCCCCTCGTCAGTCCGCTTAAAAACAATCTGAAAAAATAATCAAGACTCATGATAACCGACCTTTATGAAAAGAGGCGGGACAAAATCCCGCCTCTATAATGTTTTTTTTCGCTGTATTAATAAACCTCTACGTATACCCCGTCCTGCACCTGATATACGGAAAAACCGATTCCAATCGCGTCGCCTTTCTCATCGAATCGAATTGATCCCAGAGTAGTTTCGACGTTTTCGGTTTGGAGCGCTTTTCTAATTGCTTCATAATCCGTCGTTCCCGCTTGTTCGATGGCATTGGTAATTGCAAGGGCCGCCGCGTAAGCGTTCAGGAAAAAAGCTCCGGGATCGGAACCGTATTTTTCCTGATGCAGCTTTGTAGCTTCAATGGCTATCGGATTTGACGTGGTGTCTTTCGGTCCGGTCGCGTACACGCCTTCGGCAAACTCACCGGCTACCTTAATAAAAGTGTCATCCTTTACTCCGTCGTCGGAGATAAATGTCGTATCCATACCGGTCTTTCTCATCTGCGTAACCAGCTTCGAAGCTTCCGGATGATAACCGCCGAATATAACGGCTTCGGCGCCCGAATTGTTTATCTTGTTGATAACGGCCGTATAATCGACAGCTCCCGGGGTAATTCCTTCGTAAAGCACGACTTCCGCGTTAGGTTCTTCTTCTAAGAACTGCTTGGCAAACTCGGCAAGTCCCTTCCCGTAATCCCCTTTGTCGTGCAGGACCGCGATCTTGGAAAATCCCAATTCGTCAAGCGCAAAGTCGACCTCCAGCCGTGCCTGAGCATCGTCCGAAGCGATAGTCCGGTAAAAATTGGGATAATCACCGCTCTGGGTAAGGGGCGGGTTTGTCGCTGACGGGGATATTGCAATAATTTTGGAATCTTTATAAATTCCCAGCGCGGCCTTCGTAGCCCCGGAGCAGATATGCCCGATAACGGCAACCACCTCTTCTCCCACCAGCTTCGCGGCAATATTCGCGGCCACTTCGGGCTTGCAGACATCATCTTCGACAACAAGTTCAACGGGCCGCCCGAGTACTCCCCCCGCGGCATTGAGCTGCTCAACAACCAGTTCGGCAGCATTTACCGTCGGCAGTCCATAGGAAGCCAAGTCGCCCGTATGGGCCCCGGCCACACCGATTTTAATCGGTTCCACTTTCTCT
>CAYTSI010000155.1:0-5959 GCA_964440465.1 uncultured Spirochaetales bacterium | reverse complement strand
CTTTTTGCATCCATCCCCTCATGGACGGTCCCCCGGACTAAGCCGATAATGACCAGCGCGTCGAGCTCCGCCGCCAGGACGACATGGGAGCGGACCCGTTCCACCGTCTGTTCCCGCACCGCTTTGTCAGGGTCGGTAAATGACAAACCGTCGTCGCCCCGGGCCTGTCCCGTTCCGATTGCCGGAACGGAAAGGCCCCGGGACCCGCAGAGCTCCGCAAGTTCGGCCGCGTCCACCAGGGCCGGGTCCCGGACGGCAAGCTCGACACCGTCGAAGCCCAAGTTCCCGATTGCGCTGAGGTTCTGTTCGAGGTCCCCCTTGAAGGAGACCGCCTCGAATTTCGCCTGGTGCGTGGACAGAACAATTGCGGTTTTCATGCTCTCCTTTCCCCTTAGCCTTTATGAAAAGGGCCGATGTGGGGAAGTTCATACACCGATTTCCAGCCGGGTGACCAGGGCTCTTTTAAGAAAGGGGCGAGATCTTCCGGGTCCCGGAGTGTTACTTTTTCAGGTAATTTCCCCGGGGGAAAAGCGTCGAGAATATCATCATGCAGGAGCGTCAGATATTTCAAAATTGCCGCTATCGGCCGTTTCCCCTTTTCCGCGTTTGCTTTGCTCGGCCGGCCGACAACCCCTTCGGGGGTGGCGAAGCGTTCTATGGCAATGTGTCCTTCACCCTGGGACCATCGCATGGGTCTGCCGTAGGGATCGACTGAAAGATCGAAGTGGCCGTCGGCAATAAACCGCTCGCCTTCGGCGTCCCGGACGTACTGCATATTGATCATGTTTTTGAACATGAGAAGGCCCACGGCGGTTTCCGACTCATCGGCGTGGATAAAATTGGTCGTCAAACTGTCATCTCTGTCCACGGGCATGAAAAACTCTCTCACCGCCCGGTGCCAGTCGATGGCCTGGACCACCGCGGGCAGCTGAAACCGCTTCATGAACTCCTGTATCGCATCGACTAGGGTCCAGAGGTGGCCGTGGTTGTTGATAAGGAGTATTTTCCGGTAGCCGTCGTTCCATAGCCCAAGCATCGTATAAATCAGCATTTCACGTACCGTTTCCGGCGGGATAATGACGGTTCCGGGCATGCCCATATGGTGGTAGGGATGGCCGCCGTAGTTTATGGGGGTAAATGCAAGGTTAACTTCCCGGCCCTGCTTGGCCGTATATCTGCGCACTCCCTCGCAGATTTGGGTAACCATGAAGGTGTCGAGGCCCGTGTTCGCGTGGTCCCCGTGGTTTTCCGTGCAGCCGACCGGGACGAGTATTACGTCGTTCTTCCGGCGTTTTTCTATAGCTTCCTTCCGGGGGGTGTTCTGGATGTAGCAGCCGGCTTTTCCGAGTTCCGGTTCGGAGGGCACTTCATATTCCTTCAGTATTTTATCGATTTCGGACATCGGCGCTTCGAAAACCTCTTTTTTCATTCTGCCGACGGCATTATCTTCAAACCGTATATCCGGGTATCCCGTAGTGAGCCATTTTTTATCTTTCGCTTCCATATATATCTCCTCTGCAGTATTTGATACCATTATACAGTGAAAATGTTATTAGAGTCAACATTATTTAATTAAACATGGATGCTTACATGTTAAATTATATTTGACAGTATGGAAAAACCGTGGTAGCATCACAGGATATGATGAACGCGGAAGATATTGCGAAATGGACGCGGGAAGCGGAGGGCCGGGGGCTGATCGGCAGCGGCGGTATGGATCAAGGCAAAGCCGCGGCATGTACAGACCTGCTTTGGCCGGCTTCGTTGCAGACCGCGGACGATACGCTCTTTTGTCTACTCCGGCTGAAAAGCGGGCGGGCATTATTCGTTGAAGGGCCGGAAAACCGGCAATTCGATGGTACACGGCAGTCCCACGCGGGAGCTGACTGTCTGTTCTGTCCCCTGTCGCATGAAAACGCTGCCGCCCTGCGGAAAATCCTGCCCTTTACCGCGCCGTCCCGCGTTTTGGGAGAAAAGATGACCTTCGGTACCGGCGACCGCCTCGGTATTGCCGCGCCGGGCTATATCCGGGCCCTTAGGAATACCGGGTTTGTGCCGGTATTGGCGCAGCAGTCGGTCCGGGAACTGGAACTGACCGGGCGTGACTACGCCGGGCTTATCGATTCGGCAACCTGGGGCGTATTCCAGGAGGGTTACACCGGACCGTGGGGCGCCGACGGGGACCATCTGAAAACCGCGGAGTGGGTCCGGGCGGCCCTGAGTGCAGGCTGTACCATGATTACCGCCGACCTGTCGGAGCATATCCGGTCCGAATATGAAGAAAACGGCGGCCGGGAAATAGACGAAGCGTACAGCAAGCTGCCTGAGGACTACCGCGGGGAGAAAGAAACAAAATACCTGGGTAAATCCGTTGCGCTTGACACCGGGGATACAATTACCTTTACCCCGGAAACGCTGCGGCGCATCATCTTAGTATACAAAGAAGCCGTCGATTTTGCCGCGGAGCTGTACACGGCGGGCCGGGAGATACGGGAATCCTTCGACTTTGAAATATCCATCGACGAAACCGGCTGCCCCACGCTGCCGGAGGCACACGTCTTCGTGGCAGAGGAACTGCGCGAAAGGGACATCGAATATCAGACAATCGCCCCCCGCTTTATCGGCGAGTTTCAGAAGGGGATCGACTACATCGGGAATGTGGATGAGTTTGAAAAGACTTTTGCCGTCCACGCGGCGGTCGCCCGGCAGTACGGCCATAAACTCTCGGTGCACTCGGGAAGCGATAAATTCACCGTTTTTCCGGCCGTCGGCAGGGAAACGGAGGGCCGTTTCCACCTGAAAACCTCGGGTACCCACTGGCTGCAGGCCCTCTCCCTTGCTGCTGACACCAGCCTGGACCTGTTCCGGGAAATTTACAGTTACGCCCTCGAAGTATTTCCGGTTACACGGACCTATTATTCCATTACACCGGACCTTTCGGACATGCCGGCAGCGGAGAGCCTGGCCGACGGAGATCTCAGGATACTCCTTGAAAATACCAATTCCCGGCAGGTCCTGCATGTTTCCTACGGTGAAATTTATAAAAATGAAGACTTGAAGGCACGGCTGTTCGGCGAACTGGCCGGAAACGAAGAAAAATACTATCAATTCCTCTCCAACCACCTGCAAAAGCACGTTTCAGCATTACAATTGTAAAAATTTTTCTTGACAAGCGCCGTTATGTATGATTTAATGGTATTACCATTAGACATTAAAATAAAAGGACAGTTAAGATGAGTAATTTTAGAGATGTGAAAGGAATGGCTGCAATTGTTACCGGGGCCGCCCGGGGGATCGGCAGGGGCATTGCCGAAACACTGCTAAGCGAAGGCGTGGATGTGCTGCTCGCGGACAAACTCGACCTGGTGGAAGACACCTGTAAGGAGGTGCAGAAACAGTATCCCGATAACCGGGCATTGTCGTTTGTCCTCGACGTTTCGGATGAGAACAAAGTAAAAGAGATGGTGGAGAAAGCGGTAGCCGAGTTCGGCAAGCTCAATATTATGTCGAACAATGCCGGGATGCACATGCACACCGGCAATGTGTGGGAAACCGAGGAAAGCCAGATCGACCGTATTATCGCCGTCAATTTCAAGGGCATTTTCTTCGGCTGCAAATACGCTGCACAGCAGATGATTAAGCAGAAAAGCGGGACCATCGCCAATACCGGATCGTTTTTCGGGAAAGTGGGGCATGCCGGCTCGGCAACCTACGGAGCGTCAAAAGCCGCCGTCCATACAATGACCCAGTCCCTTGCATTGGAGCTGGCGCCGTACAATGTGAACGTCAACGCGCTGTGTCCGGGCCTGGCAGCTTCTGAAATGCACTGGTCTTTTGTACAGAAAGACGCGGACGAACGGGGAATTTCTTTCGATGAAATGAAAGAGATCGAGCTCAATGAAATTCCGCTGCACCGCTACGGGTATGGAAAAGACATGGCCGGGGCGATTCTGTGGCTGGCTACTCCCTCCGGGGAATACATTACCGGCCAGCTGATTAATGTAAACGGCGGTCTGGACTTTACTTAAAAAAATGCACCTGTAGAGCGGATTTCTACCGAAGGGGGACGATATGGAGCAAACGGCGAAAACACAGGGAAAAGCGAAAAGCGGGAGCAGGTTCGGTACTCTCATCAAACGGCAGGGACTGTTCCTTGCTCTCATCATCGTCGTTGTGTTTTTCTCAATTACCACCGATTCATTTCTGAACTATAGAAATATATCACTCATCTTACGGCAGGTTTCCATACTCGGCGTTATTGCCTGCGGGATGACATTTGTCATTATCGCGGGGAACTTCGACCTTTCGGTAGGGTCGCTTGCATCGCTGACCGCCGTACTTGCCATCAGCCTGCACGACAAAATCGGCCCGCTCCCCGCGATACTGATTGCAATTCTCGCGGGGCTGATTTTCGGAGCGGCTTCCGGTTTCCTTGTGGGATATCAGAAACTCAATTCGCTGATCATTACCTTAGGGATGTTAGTCGCGATTCAGGCGATAACGCTCATCTATACCGGCGGAAAATATTCCCGGATAGCCGAGCCTGATGCCACGTGGTTTCAGTTCATCGGCCGGGGATTTATCGTAGGAATACCCTTTCCGATTATCATTTACGCGGTAATTATTGCGATTTTCGCGGTAATACTGCGGAAGACCGTATACGGCAGGCAGGTGCTTGCCGTGGGCGGAAACCCGACCGCCGGTTTGTTTACAGGAATCCGGCAGCAGTTTGTCATTTTCATGACCTTCGTTATTACCGGGTTTCTTACCGCGATTGGAGGTATCATACTCGGATCGAGGATGATGGCGGCGCAGAACTACATCGGCGAGGGATACGAACTGCAGGTCATTACCGGCGTTATTCTAGGCGGTACCAGCTTAGAAGGCGGCGAGGGAAGCGTTGTCAAAACGTTTATCGGAATTTTAATTATGGGAATATTAAAAAACGGATTCATACAGCTGGGGCTGCCCTACTATTTTCAGTGGGTCGTGCAGTGGGTCATACTCCTAGCTGTTGTGTGGATTGATGTAGCTTCAAAGCGCGGGAAGGTGCTGGGATGAAAGAGAATATAACGTTTAAAAACAGGCTGCTGCGGTTTATCCGGATACAGCCGATTTGGCCGATACTTATCTTTATCATTATTGTCGGGACCATTACGTCGAGGGACTTTTTTACCTTCGGAAATATCCGGAACATTCTATTACAGGTTTCCATCAACGGCGTAATGGCCGTTGGAATGACCTTTCTGATGATAAACGGATTCTTCGACCTCTCAGTCGGAACGGTCATGGGGTTTTCCGCGGCACTGGTTATCGGCATGCAGAAATTCGGTATGATAGCGGCACTCGTTGCCTGTCTTGCCGCGGGGCTTGCCATCGGAGCTATTAACGGATTTTTTGTCTCGAAGGTAAAGATGAACGCCTTTGTTGTTACCTTAGGTTCCTTTATGGGGGTCCGGGGCCTTATCTATATTTATACCGGAGAGATGGCCTTAGTAGGTGAAATTATGGGGTTTTCCGATTTC
The DNA here is from genome assembly GCA_964440465.1 of uncultured Spirochaetales bacterium. Classification (GTDB taxonomy): domain Bacteria; phylum Spirochaetota; class Spirochaetia; order SPDA01; family CAZSGZ01; genus CAZSGZ01. The sequence continues at coordinate 434 of CAYTSI010000155.1, read as the reverse complement.
GGGGCAAGCACCATCGGCGGGCTGCCGACGCTGGCGATTTTAATGCTGGTGATTCTGTTGTTCGGTGAGTTTATGCTTCGGAAGTCGCCGCACGGGAGGAGGACCTACGCGATCGGAGGTAATAAGGAGGCGGCAAAAAACGCGGGTATCCCCGTGGACAGGACGATATTCCTTAATTTTATGCTATCCGGTTTGTGCGCCGCCGTCGGCGGTATCTTTATAGCATCACGAATGAACGCGGCAACCCCGACTTTAGGCTGGCCGGATACGAACCTGATTATTATTGCCACCGTCGCCTTAGGCGGTACGAAACTGAACGGCGGATTCGGCAGTATGGTCCATACCTTAGGCGGCCTTTTAACCTTAGGGATCATCAACAACATCATGGACCTTTTAAACGTTCCCTCTTATTACAACATGCTGTTCATGGGAAT
>CAYTSI010000154.1:0-6021 GCA_964440465.1 uncultured Spirochaetales bacterium | reverse complement strand
TTCACATAACCGCCCCGTAAAGCATACCGGCAAAGGTGGACATGACCACGACGATTACCACATACACGGCCGTTTTTTTGAATCCAAGCTCCCCGCCGATTACTAAAAGCGACGGCAGCGACATGGACGGACCGGCCAACAGCAGTGCTAACGAAGGTCCCTGCCCCATTCCCGCGCCTAAAAGCCCCTGCATAATCGGCACTTCCGTTAATGTCGCGAAGTACATCAGCGCTCCGGAAATGCTCGCGATAAAGTTGGAAAGGAGGGAGTTCCCGCCTACCGCTTTCGCGATCCACTGCTCCGGTATCAGCGCCATATGCCCGGGCCGTCCTAAGAGAAAACCCGCGACCATCACGCCCCCGAACAGAAGGGGAAGAATTTGCACCGAAAAATCCCTCGTCGCACCAACCCAATCCTTCAATTCACTTCTTTTAAACCAGCGTACCAGCGAATACAGCAGGACCAGCCCGAACGCTCCGGTAATAAAATATTTCCACCGGTAGATAAAGTCCCATACCGCCGACGAACCTGCTGAAGGCGCCCAGTTCAGGAACACGAGAATCCCGATCATACTTGCCATATAAATGACTGTTTTCCCGAGTCCCCGTTCTTCGTCGTCCGCGTCTTGAAACATCGCCGTGTTCGTGACCCGTTCCGCGTCCTCTTTTCGAAAGATGAAATGCATGAGCAGGCCGATAATGAAGGCGAACACCACCGCTCCCACGGCCCTCGCGATACCGAGCTGAAATCCCAGCACTTTCGCCGTGAGGATTATGGCCAAAATGTTTATCGCCGGGCCCGAATAGAGAAACGATACGGCGGGGCCGATCCCCGCCCCTTTTTTATATATCCCTTTAAATAACGGCAGGACCGTACAGGAGCAGACCGCTAAAATGGTCCCGGAAACCGAAGCCACACTGTAAGCAACGATTTTCGGCGCCGACGGCCCTAAATATTTTATGACCGACTGCTGGTTTAAAAAGACCATGATGGCGCCCGCGATGAAAAACGCCGGAACTAAACAGAACAGGACATGCTCCCGGGCGTATTCCGCGAGCATGAGAAACGATTCGTGTAACGCGGCGGTGACCCGCGGGGCGCCCCAGGGCATAAAATAGGCCACAAGGAAAATTCCCGCGAGAATGAGGAGCAGGCGGTTTTTCTTTTCCTGCCAAAACCTGGTCAGCAGCCCCGGCGTTTGGTTCTGTTCAACATCCGCCATTTGTAACCGCCTCGGCGATTTTTCCGGCCGTTTGGTCTATAATTTCCTCGGTAATCTCGGTTTTCTTTTTTTCGACTCCGTAATCGGTGGTTTTGTAATGTGTAAAAGGAATATCCAATCGTTCAAATATCTGTTTTCCGCAGGAGACCGGGCATCCGTCGATAACGATATTGCAGTCGGCGGCCTTCGCCGATTCAATGAAACCGGACGACTCGGCACCTACCGCGGCCAAGCAGGTCATTTTCCCGGTCCCGTCCCGCATCAGTTTTCGTGCGACTCTATCCGCCAGATATCCCGTATTAGCGACTCCCGAACACGCGTATATCAGTCGTGTTGGTTTATCGCTTCCGCAGCAGCATGCAGCCATATCAGTTTCCCCCTTTGATGATTTCCGCGATTTCATCGACGGTCATCACTTTGCCGGCTTTTTTTACTTCATTGTCAATTGCCAATGCCGGTGTTACCATCACGCCCATTTCCATAATTTTATCTAAGTCCGTTATTTTCTCGATATCGGCTTCGACACCGCTTTTTTCAACGGCTTCCCGCGCGTTCCGCTCTAAGGCGTTGCATTTCGCGCATCCGGTCCCTAAAATTTGTATTTTCATCATTCTTCCTCCATATTTTTTTCTCTATCCTATTTGGCAATATAGCCAAATATATAACAATTGTCAAGTTCTAAAGCTGTTTACCATCCGAAAATCTGTTGAAGTATCAAGTATATTCCCGCTCCGGCAATAAGAAACCCGAATATTTTTTTTACGATGTCCACCGCGCCGGTTTTCTCGTTCCATTTTAACAGCGACCTGACCGATTCGGTAAGCACTCCGGCAACGACAATGACCGCGCAGTGTCCGAGGGCAAACAGCCCGAACAGGGAAATCGCGAAAGCGAGGTTCGTTCTCGCGGACTGAAACCCGACGGCGAGCATCGGCGCCATGAACGCGAAGGTGCAGGGGCCTAAAGCAAGCCCGAATATCAGGCCGAACAGGAAAGACGGGAACAGCCCCCGTTTTTTTATGCCCGGCTGCACGGAAAAATTAAACAAATCGAAGGGAAGAAATCCGGTCAGGTAGATACCGAAGAAAAGAAGAAAACCCCCGACAATATACGTTACCACCGGTCCCGCGTCGCCCGCGAGCCTCCCGAGTAAGGAGGTGATAATTCCAATAACGAGAAGTGTAACGAGGATGCCTAAGGCAAACAGCAGCGCCATAACCCCGGCTTTTTTCTTCGTTCCGTCACCCCGGGTAACGATGTGCCCCATAATAAGCGGAATCCCCGCGAGGTGGCAGGGGCTCAATACAACGCTTAAAACACCCCAGACAAACGCGGCGACCATTGCAAAGAGGGCCGATACTTCGAGCATCAGCGTTAACCGGGTAAATAATTCGAGCATCAGTTCTTCACTCCCTTCTGCTCTAACACTTCAACAACCTTCTCGTAGGGGAAAAACCCCTCATTACGGTAATACTCTGTCCCGTTTTCGTCTAAGAATACCTGGGTCGGAATTACCCGTATTCCGTATTCCCGGGCATAGAACTGTTCTTCTTCCGTCCAGACATCGTAGAAAACGACCTCGACATCATTTGGAAAGTTTTCCTCAAGCTTGTCCATTACCGGCTGCATCATCCTGCATGGTACGCAGTTGACCGACCCCAGTTCGATAAACGTTACTTTTACGGACTTCGCTTTTTCGGTTTCGCCGGTTTTATCGGCGGCTTCGCTTTTATTGCAACTTATGGTTAAAAAAAGTAAAATAAGTGATAGACTCAATAACTGGAATATAGTTCTTTTTTGCTGCATGATCTCCCCCGGTTTTGTTTTGCTTTTTGGCCATATTACAAATGAATAAAAAAAATGTCAAATAGTTATTGGCAGTATTGCCAAAAAAGCAATAATAAGTATACTGATCATATTAGAGTTCTTACCGAGGAGGATATAACACGATGAAAAACAGCGATGATAGAAGCGCGAAAAGCATGGGGATATTCGAACGCTACCTGACCCTCTGGGTCGTGGTATGCATCGGAATCGGAATTTTCTTAGGCAAAGTGGCTCCATCGTTTGCGACTACCTTAGACGGTTTCGCCATTTATGTGAAAGGGGCGCCGGTCATATCCATCCCCATTGCAATCTGCTTATTTTTAATGATGTATCCGATTATGGTAAAAATCGACTTTACCGATGTCATTAAAGCGGGAAAAAGCGGCAAACCGGTTGGTTTGACACTGTTCATCAATTGGGCCGTTAAACCCTTTACCATGTACGGGATCGCGATGCTCTTTTTAGGGGTCCTGTTTCGCGCCCTTATCGGTACGGAAGCAGTGGACCTGGTAAAAATGCCCTTCGGCCTCGACCTGCCCGTTGGGGCGGAACACGGCGCCGGGGTCGTCATTCTGCATGAAGGCGTAAAGATGATGCAGGTACCGTTATGGCGGAGTTACTTAGCCGGCTGCATCTTGCTCGGAATCGCCCCGTGCACGGCCATGGTCTTGGTGTGGGGATACCTTGCCCGGGGAAACGACGGCCTGACGCTGGTAATGGTGGCGATCAACTCTCTTACCATGCTCGTCCTCTACGGCGTTTTAGGCGGGTTCCTTCTCGGCGTCGGCAGATTGCCCGTACCGTGGCAGGCGCTGCTCCTTTCTATCGCCATCTATGTCGCGCTTCCCTTGGTTGCCGGTTTTTTATCGAGAAAACTCATTATAAAGAAGCGCGGGCTCGACTGGTTTAAAGAAAAATTCCTCCATGTGCTCACGCCGATTACCATCCTCGCCCTCCTTCTTACCCTTGTTCTTCTGTTTTCGTTTAAAGGCGAGGTAATCGTTAACAATCCCTTAACGATACTGTGGATCGCAATACCGCTTTTTATACAGACAAACCTCATTTTCTGGCTCGGCTACGGCGGCGCAAAGCTGCTGAAGCTGCCCTACGAATATGCCGCTCCTTCGGCCATGATCGGCGCTTCGAACCATTTCGAAGTCGCGATAGCCACGGCAACCATGCTCTTCGGGCTCTCGTCCGGAGCGGCCCTCGCCACGGTGGTCGGGGTGCTCATTGAAGTGCCGGTCATGCTCATGCTCGTGGGTATCTGTAAGCGGACGGTCCACTGGTTCCCGAAGAAAAAGGCGGCATAAAGCTCGTATGAAACGGTTTCCCATGGGTTACTTCCGCGTGGACGAAAGCGGAAGCCTTGTACTCCCGGAAAGCGGGGAAAGGAATCTTTCCTTCCGTCCGGGAGAAAAAATATATTACGAAATCGGAGAAAACGGGGTCTATCTTCACCGGCCGGTATCGGAACTCGCCCGCGTTTATATCGAGCCGACGAACATGTGCAATCTATCATGCGCGACCTGCATCCGCCATTCCTGGTCCGAACCGGACGTACACATGGAATACCGGCTTTTTGAAAAAATATTGTCCGCCGTCGAAGGTTTTCGCGAGCCGCCGACCGTTTTTTTCGGCGGCTTCGGTGAGCCGCTGTTCCATCCCGAAATAGTACGCATGGTGCGAGGATCAAAAAATAAGGGCTGCAGGGTGGAATTGATTACCAACGGCGTGCTGCTGAAAGAAGAAACACAGCACGCCCTCTTCGATGCCGGACTTGACTTTCTCTGGGTCTCTATCGACGGGGCGACGCCTGAAACCTACGCGGACGTACGGCTGGGGAACGAACTGCCGAACATCCTCGATAATTTACAATCTCTTCGCCTGAGGAGTCACCGCTTTTCATCAAAGCCTCCCCATTTAGGCATCTCATTCGTTCTCATGAAACGGAACCTGCATGATTTTTCGAAAGTAGTTGAATTGAGTCAGCGGCTCGGCGCACGGAAAATAATGGTGACAAACGTTCTTCCCTACTCGAAAGAGATGAAAGAGGAGATTTTGTATACAAGGTCGATGTCGCGATTCGACAACCGGTTCCGTTCCATTGATCTGCCCCGAATAGACCTCAACGGGGAAACAGTGAAAGAAGTATCGGAAGTTCTCAGGCGCTTTGAACTGCCGGACATAGCGTCCACCCAATTTTCACCTCCATTCGACACATGCCCTTTTGTCGAACGGGGAAGCGTAAGCGTGCGGTCGGACGGCAAGGTAAGTCCCTGTCTTTCTCTCATGCATGACCACACCAGTTATTTAGGCGAAACGGAGCGAAAAATACAGAGCTATTTCGTCGGCGACATAGGGAATAAGAATTTACTCGATATTTGGAACGATCCTGAGTACCGAAAATTACGGGAACGGCTGTTTCAATTCGATTTTTCCCCCTGCACGGTATGCAACAGCTGTGAATTCCCCGAATCGAACATCGAAGATTGTTTCGGAAGCGCCGAACCGGCCTGCGGCGGATGCCTGTGGGCACAGGGGTTTATTCAATGTCCGTAACGCACAAAAAACGATCTTTTATTTTCCCGGCTTTCCTTTCCTGTGCACTTTTGCCGTTTCTTCTCCTCGGATGCGCGGGTAAAGAACGGAAACCGGCAGCCGTCGAAAAAGAAACCATTGCCACGGAATTCGGCGACCTTACGTTAGTACTCGTCCCTTCAACCGGCGACGGGCAAAACGGCGCCGGATGCCTGACGGCGGACCGCCTCGTTTCCTACGAATTGTGGGCCGCGGTAAAAACGTGGGCCGAAAATCCCGCGCGGGGCGATAGAGCGTATTCCTTCGCTCATGAAGGCCGGCGGTACGGGGCGTACACAATCGACGGGATGCCGGGAGATACGCGGTTCGAGCCCGTCACGGACATCAATTGGCGGGACGCCGTAATCTGGCTGAACGCGTTTACGGAATGG